>NZ_JAFKIC010000324.1 GCF_017306585.1 Mesorhizobium sp.
CTGCCCTGGAGATGAGTTGAGTCCATACTTGCCTCCTATATGCGCTCGCATAGGAAGAAATTCCAGTAGCGGACAGTCATATCAAAGGCGGAAAAATCAGAGCGCCGTGAAGTCCTGCATGCGCCAACCGCCGGCGCTGGCAAGGCACAGTTCGCCCTGGAACATGGCGACCCCGTCAAAGCTTTCACGCGACGCCTTGAAGCGGCGGCATGTCTGGCCACGGTCCTTCAGTTCCGCAAGTTCGGTGATGGAGCCGCGCGAGCCGGTGCCGGCATTCGCCCAGGGCACGGCCTGTCCGCCGAGCTGCTCGATATCGGCCGATGATACGGCGTTGCCGATCGTCGTCTGATCGGAGTCGCGATCCGAATCGGCCGGCTTGGCCGAGGCGGATGTGCTCGAGGTCAGGATCGAGCGGTCGACCTCGGCTTTTTCCAGGCTGAAGCCGCCCGCACCGCAAGCGGCAAGCGGCAAGGCGGCCGCCACGATCATCGCTTTCGCGCTGGCCGAAGCGATAACGCTCCATTGCCTGCTGTCAAAGGCTTGCGCGATACGCGACAATCGGCAATCCCCCTTTGCCCGGCCAAAATACCGGCTTCGTGACAATTTGAGAAAAACTATGAGTGATGCAGAGTTAACAAGCGGTGACTTTACCGAGGCCGCCGAGCCGTTTCGCCTCTTTGCCGCGTGGCTGGATGACGCCACGAAAAGCGAAATCAACGACGCCAACGGCGTAGCGCTGGCGACCGTCGATGCCGAAGGCATGCCGGATGTGCGGATGGTTCTGCTCAAAGGCTTCGATGAGAGTGGCTTTGTGTTCTACACGAATTTCGAGAGCGCCAAGGGCCAGGAGATTCTTGGCAGCATGAAGGCGGCCATGTGTTTCCACTGGAAGTCGCTGCGCCGGCAGGTGCGCATTCGAGGTCCGGTTGAGATTGTCAGCGACGCGGAAGCCGACGCCTATTACGCGACGCGGCCGCGCGGCAGCCGCATCGGCGCCTGGGCCTCGAAACAGTCGCGGCCGCTGGAAAGCCGGTTCGCGCTGGAGAAGGCGGTTGCCGAGTATACGGCCCGCCACGCCATCGGCGAGATTCCGCGTCCGAAACATTGGTCGGGATTCCGGATCGTGCCGAAGACGATCGAATTCTGGCACGACAGGCCGTTCCGGCTGCATGACCGCGTCGTTTTCTCGCGCAAGGACGGGGGCGGCTGGGACAAGACACGGCTTTACCCCTGAACCGGCCCCGGACGAGAGATTCTGCCTCAGACAGTCCCCTGGCTGTAATGCCTGGGCAATCAGGGCAATGGAAGTTCCGCTGGCGGGACTGCGGGGCTCAGGCGCCAACGTCTCCAGGCGGCAGAGCGTCGCCTCTCGAGAAGTGCTTTGAAGGAGAGCCCGGTGACCGACGCCAACGCAGCGGACAGACGTTTCGCCATACTGTCAGACCGTGAGATAGCCGAAATTCTTTCCGCGCGCGTCGGCGAGCACGGACAGGCGATGGGCGTGGTGGTCGGCATTGTCGAGCCCTCCGGGCGCCGCGTGGTCGCCCAGGGCCGCTTCTCCGAAAACGATCCTCGCCTGGTCGACGGCGATACGCTGTTCGAGATCGGCTCGATCACCAAGGTCTTCACGACGCTTCTGCTGGCCGACATGGCCAGCAAGGGTGAGCTGAGGCTCGACGACCCCGTTCAAAAATTCATGCCGGCCGGGGTTACGGTGCCAACGCGCAACGGCAAATTGATCACCCTGGCCGACCTTGCCAGCCATATGTCGTCGCTGCCGCGGCTGCCCGACAACATTGCACCGGCGGACAATGCGGATCCCTATGCAGACTATACGGTCGAGCAGCTCCACGAATTTCTCTCCAGCCACCAGTTGGCGCACGACATCGGCACGCACCATGAGTACTCCAATGTCGGTTTCGGGCTGCTGGGGCACGTTCTGGCGCGGCGCGCCGGGATTGGTTACGACCAACTGATCCAGGATCGCATTACCGCCCCGCTTGGGATGGACAGCACCGCGATCGCGTTATCCCCGGCATTGTCGGCAAGGCTCGCACATGGGCACGAACTAGGCCTGGAGCCCACCGCGAACTGGAATCTGCCAACGCTTGCCGGCGCCGGCGCCTTGCGTTCGACGGTTCGGGATCTGATCACTTTCATCGAAGCGGCATTCGACCGCACCTCGCCCTTGGCCGCAGCCTTCGACCTGACGCTGGGCACACGGCGGCCGCTCGGCGCGGATACGACGGAGATCGGCCTCGGCTGGATGATCGAGAAAACCGGCGGCGAGGAGATGGTCTGGCACAATGGCGGTACCGGCGGCTACTGCTCCTTCCTCGGCTTCCTGCCGAAATCCCGGCGGGGCGTGGTGGTTCTGGCGAATACGGTGACGGAGTTCGTCGACAATTTCGGCCGGCACCTGCTCGATCGCAAGACGGCGCTGGCCCCGCCGCCAAAGCGGCGCACCGAAATCAGCATCGATCCCCGGCTTTACGATAATTATGTCGGCCAATACCAATTGGCTCCAGGTGCGGTCATCGATGTGAGCCGGGATGGCGACCGTCTCATGGTGCAGCTGACCGGCCAGGAACAGTACGAGATCTTCCCCGAGGCCGAGCGCGACTTCTTCCTCAGGATTGTCGACGCCCAGATCACCTTTGAGGGATCAGGCCAGGCCGAAAGTCTTACTCTTTACCAGTCAGGCCAGCGGGTGCAGGCGCCACGTATCCCTTGACCAGCAAAACCGGTCAGGCCTTTTTCCGGGTCATGAAGGCGGTCAATGCGGCGCGCGCTTCGTCCGATTTCAGCCGCTGGCGGAAATGCTCGCTCTCCTCGCCGATACGAGCGACGAGGTCGTCGCGCGAGCCGCGCATGAGATCGCGCGCGATCTTCAGAGCCTCGGGCGGCTTGGCCGCGATCTGGCCGGCTGCGGCAAGCACCGAGGCTTCCAGTGCGCCTTCCTCGACCACGTCATAGATCAGGCCGGCGGCCTTCGCTCGCTCGGCCGAAAAGCCTTCGCCAAGGCCAAGCAGCGCGAACGCGCCCTGCTGCCCGAGAATGCGTGGCGCGAGCAGGCTCGATCCCGCTTCGGGCACCAGGCCAAGATCGACGAACGGCGTCCTGAACACGGTGCGCGGCGTGGCGAAGGTGAGGTCGCAATGCAGATTGATCGTCGTGCCAATGCCGACCGCGATGCCGTCGACGCCGGAGACGATGGGTTTTTCCACCCTGGTCAGCGCCATCAGGAAATCCCAGACCTCGGTTCCACCATCGCCGCCGGTGGCGATAACCATGAAGTCGGCAAGGTCGTTACCGGAAGAGAAAGCGCCCGGAACGCCAAGGAAGACATGGACGCGGATCGCGGGATCGGCGTCGCCTTCGGCAAGAGCCGACGACATCTTCGCGTACATGGCGCGAGTCAGCGCATTCTTCTTGTCCGGGCGGTTCATGCGGATGATCTGGATGGCGCCCTGGCGCTCGACGACAATATGGTCTGTCACGGTCTTTTCCTTGTGAAGGTCAGGCTGAGATCAGCGTCTTGCCGGCGTCGGCAAGGCTTTCGCCGCCATCGATGACGCGATCTTTCAAGGCGCGCGTTTCACCCAGCAGGTTTTCGGTGAAGAACCGGCAAAGGCCGATACGGGCCTGGTCCGCCAGCGCGCCGCGCGCCAGATAGGCGCCCCCGGCGGCAAGCGAGATCAGCCTGAGATATGGCGTCGCACCTGCCAACGCCTTGTCCGGCTGACCGTCAGCCGACTGCTTTTGCAGGAAGCGGGTCGCCAGCGTCAGATCGCCGAGGGCAGCGTCAAGGGCATCGGCGGTGCGGCCTAAACCTGGCAGGTTGGAGGTGCGCACGGCATTGGCAACGGCAGCCAGTTCGCCGATGAAGCCATGTACATGTTCGCCGCCGCCGAGCGGCAATTTGCGCACCACCAGATCGATCGCCTGGATGCCGTTGGTTCCCTCATAGATCGGCGCGATGCGGGCATCGCGATAAAGTGCCGCCGCTCCCGTTTCCTCGATGAAGCCCATGCCGCCATGCACCTGGACACCCAGCGAAGCCACCTCGACGCCGACATCGGTCGAAAACGCCTTGGCCAGCGGCGTCAGGAGATTGGCCCGGTCGCGCCAGT
>NZ_JAFKIC010000325.1 GCF_017306585.1 Mesorhizobium sp.
CCACAGGGGGCGGCGATTGCGGGGGCGGCGTTCGTCACTTGACGTCATGCTTCGGCTCTCATTAACGCAGGGGTGTTGTGGCGGAGTCCCGATTCCGACAACACTAGGTAGACAAGGACAAATAGGTAGACGGAGACGGATGGAAAAAACACCGGTCTCCGATGCGGTGTTGCCATTCTTTTTGCAATCAGGCGCGGCGATATGGGCGATTTTTGGGTGTTCGGCTACGGCTCGCTGATCTGGCGGCCGGGTTTTGCACATATCGAGACCCGGCGCGCACGCCTGCACGGCTATCGCCGCGCGCTTTGTGTCTATTCCTTCGTGCATCGCGGTACGCGCCAGCGGCCGGGGCTGGTGCTGGGCCTCGACCATGGCGGTTCCTGCGTCGGCCTTGCCTTCCGTGTTCCGGGCGAACTGCGGGACGAGGTGATCGCCTATCTGCGCGAGCGCGAACTCGTCACATCAGTCTATCTGGAGCGGACGCTCAGGATCCGCCTGGACGGCGGCGGGACGGTCGATGCGGTGGCCTACATCGTCGACCGCAAGCACGAGCAATATGCCGGCGCGCTTGATGCCGTGCACGCGGCGGCGGTGGTGCGCGGCGCGGTCGGCCAGTCCGGCAACAACGAAGATTATGTGCTGAGCACGCTGGAGCACTTGCGGGCGCTTGGCATCCGCGACCATTGGCTGGAGGAGGTTGCGCAAGGAGTAGCGCCCTTGTGAAGCACTGGCTCTGCGGAAAAAGCCGCCAGGCCTTTGATCTCTGCGAGGCAAGACCTAGCTTAGGCTGCGAACCCCGCCAGCGGGCGGCATCCGCCCGACCCCAACTCACGGAGATCAGCCTTGCAAAAACGCCGCCTTGGTCGCACCGACCTTTCCATCGCGCCCCTGGTTCTGGGCGGAAATGTCTTCGGCTGGACCGCCGACGAGAAGACCTCCTTCGATCTTCTCGACCATTTCGTGGATGGCGGCCTCAATGCCATCGACACGGCGGATGCCTATTCGCGCTGGGTGCCGGGCAACAAGGGCGGCGAATCCGAAACCATCATCGGCAAGTGGATGAAGGCGCGGGGCAACCGTGACAAGGTGGTCGTGATCACCAAGGTCGGTTCCGATATGGGGCAGGGCCACAAAGACCTGTCCGCCGCCTATATCGAAAAGGCCGTCGAGGCATCGCTGAAGCGGCTGCAGACCGACGTGATCGACCTCTATCTGTCACACTGGCCGGATCCGTCCACGCCTTACGAAGAGACGCTCGGCGCGTATCAGAAGCTGCTCGCCAAGGGCAAGGTGCGCCACATCGGCTGCTCCAACCTCGACGCCGGCCAGCTGCGCGCGGCGCTCGACGTGGCGAGCCTGCGCGGCCTGCCGCGCTACGACGTGCTGCAGCCGGAATACAATCTCTATGATCGCTTCTCGTTCGATGGCCCGTTGCGCGATCTCTGCGTGGCGCAGGATATTGGCGTCATCACCTATTTCAGCCTGGCCAAGGGTTTTCTGAGCGGCAAATACCGCTCGCAAGCCGATCTCGGCCAAAGCGAGCGCGGCGAGGATATCGGCGACTATCTCAATCCGCGCGGCATGCGCATCCTGGCGGCGCTTGACGCCGTGTCGGCCAGGCATTCCGCCAAGCAGGCGGAAGTGGCGCTTGCCTGGGCGATCGCGCGGCCGGGCGTCACCGCTCCGATCGCCAGCGCCACCAAGCCGGGCCAGATGGACAGCCTGATCAAGGCGGCGTCGCTGAAACTGACCGCCGACGACATGGCCGAGCTCGACAAGGCGAGCGCCTAAAAACCCGCGCACGAACGTCCAAGACGTCCCTTGCTTCCTGTCCTACGGTTTCCGGTGGATGCCGCAGGACAGAGGGATGAAATGGGTCTTTCGCAGCCGGATTTGTGGCGTCAGCTGCTTGCGCTGCTGCTTGCCGCCACCGTGGTCATGGGCAGCCCGGGGCCGGCGACGATAAGCGTCACCGCGGTTGGCGCCGCCTTCGGCCTGCGCGATTCCCTGCGATACGCCTGCGGCATCGTGCTGGGCACTATCGCGGTGCTGCTGATCGTGGCAACCGGCGTCGTGGCGCTGCTTGCCTCGATGCCGAAACTGGCGCCGGTGCTGACGGTCGCGTCGGCGGCCTACATCCTCTATCTCGCCTTCAAGATCGCGACGGCTCCGCCATTGGCGGCGCGCGAGACCGACGCCGCGCGCCCGACAGGGTTGGCCGGATTCCTGCTCGCCGTCGCCAACCCGAAGGCCTATGTGGCCATCGCCGCCGTTTTTGCCGGCGCCTCTTTGGGCCAGGGCGGCGCCGGACTTGGCCTGTGGCTGAAGCTCGTGGTCCTCGCCGGGATGATCGTCGTCATCCATGCCGTATGGCTGCTGGCGGGTGCTGCGTTCGCCCGTTTCCTGCGCAGGCCGCTGGCTTCGCGCATCATCAATCTGGTCTTCGCCGCGACGCTCGTGCTGACCACCGCATTGGCCGCGTTCGGCTGATAGGGCGGCCTCAGGCCTTGGCGCCGAGTTCGCGCAAGCGTTTCACCGCCGTCGGCGGCAGGGCCGGCGGATTGGGCGCGCTTGCTGCCTCGACCAGGAACTGGTCACAGGCGGCTTCCGTGTCACCGATCAGGCGCGCCATGAATTCGTCCTTGCCCAGGCCAGGCGGGATCGGCGGCAGGAACCGCGCCTTGATGGTGCCGGGATAGCGCAGGAACTTGCGGCGCGGCCAATAGAGGCCGGCGACATGGGCGACCGGCACGACCGGGACGCCGAGCTGTGTATAGATTTCGACGATGCCGTATTTGTAGGCTGGCTCGTCGCCCGGCGCCCGGCGCGTGCCTTCGGGATAGATGATCAGCTGGCGCGGGTTGCGCGCCATCTCCTCGCGGGTCGCGGCGACCACCGCCTTCAGCGCCTTGGAGCGGCTGCCGCGGTCGACCGGGATCATGCGCATCTTCATGATGTACCAGCCGAAGAACGGGATCCAGGTCAACTCCCGCTTCAGGATGTAGAGCGGGTCCTTGAGGAAGGGGAAGAAGGCGATAGCGTCCCAGAACGACTGATGTTTGGGAGCCAGGATGAAGGAGCCTTCGGGCAGATTTTCCAGGCCTGATATCTCGTTCCCTGTGCCAGCGATCTTGTCGTAGAGCCACATCGACGTGCGCGACCAGAATTTCGGCACGAACCAGGCGCGGTGGCGCGGCGACAGGAAATAGTAGGGCGTCCAGAGGATCATCTGGACGATCAGATTGACATAGAAGACGAAGTTGAACGCCAGCGACCTGACATAGAGCATGGGGGAGGTCCGGTGAGGAATTGTGCGTTGGTTACACCAAGCACGGGCAAAAAGGAAATGGCCGAGCTGCCCTAGAGCCTACGAAAAGCCCCTGGGCCCCGCAGGCCGCCGGCGCGCTATCGCAACCGCGCCAGGCGGTCCCTTAGCCTCGGAGCCGCGAAATCGAGGAAGGCCCTGAGCTTGACCGGCAGCAGGCCCTGGCCCGCATGCACCAGATTGACCGGCCAGGGCTCCGGTTCGAATGCCGGCAGGAGGATGCAAAGCGCGCCGGATCGCAGCGCTGCCTCGATCTGATAGGACAAAACCCTTGTCGGACCGACGCCTGATATCGCGGCATCGATTGCCGCCTCGGCGGTGTTGACCTGAAGCCGCGAGCGGACCTGAAGCGCGGCTTCGCCATGGCCTTTGCGGAAACTCCAAGTCGAAAGGGCGCCCGATCCCTCGAAGGTGATGCAGCTGTGCGTCGCGAGATCCTCCGGGGTCTCTGGCGTGCCGTGCTCGGCGAGATAGTCGGGGCTGGCGCAGACAACTCGCCTGATGGCGCCGACGCGGATGGCGACGAGGCTGGAATCGGGAAGCGCGCCGATCCGCACGGCAAGGTCGATGTGGTCCTCGGCGAGCTGGGTTATGCGATCGGCCAGCGACAGGCGGATATCGACATCGGGATAGGCGGCGAGGAAAGCGGTAACGATCGGCAGCACATGCAGCCGGCCGAACACGACGGGCGCGGTGATGACCAGCTCGCCAGTCGGGGTGCTATACTCGCCCGCGGCGGTGCGCTCG
>NZ_JAFKIC010000326.1 GCF_017306585.1 Mesorhizobium sp.
GGCATCGGCATCCTGTTCGCGGCGGCTGAAGACGCCGAGCAGGACACGATGATCGCGGCGATCGGTCCGTTCTGGGACGCCAACGAGACCTGGCTGGTGCTGGCGGTAGGGCTGCTGCTGGTCGCCTTTCCGATGGCACACGGCGTCATCCTCACCGCGCTCTACCTGCCGGTTTTCGTGCTGCTGGTCGGGCTGATCCTGCGTGGCGTCGCCTTCGATTTCCGCGCCAAGGTGCCGGCGGGAAAGAAGCATCGCTGGAACCGAATCTTCTTTCTCGGCTCGCTGATCGCCTCGCTGGCGCAGGGCTACATGCTGGGCGTCTACGTGCTCGGCCTCGATGTCGGCGTCGGCGGCATGGCGTTCGGCGCGCTGGTGGCGCTCTGCCTGGCGGCTGCCTACGCGGCGATGGGCGCGGCCTGGGTGATCTACAAGACCGAAGGCGAACTGCAGAAGAAGGCGGTGCGCTGGCTGCGCACCGCGCTGGTGCTGACCGCGCTCGGCATGGCCGCCGTGTCGCTGGCGACGCCCTTCGCCAGCCCGCGCATCTTCGACAAATGGTTCGTCTGGCCCGAAATGCTCTACCTGTCGCCGCTGCCGGTGCTGTCGGCGCTCTTGTTCCTGTGGCTGTGGCGCCAGACCTTTCACCTGCCGAGGCCCGACGACAGCCATGCGCTGACGCCGTTCCTGACGCTGGCCGGCATCTTCGTGCTCGGCTTCGCCGGCCTCGCCTGGTCGTTCTATCCGTTCGTGGTGCCCGACAGGCTGACGATCTGGCAGGCGGCGTCGGCGACAGAAAGCCTGGCCATCATCCTGGCCGGCACGGTGGTGGTGCTGCCGATCATCATCTTCTATTCCTTCTATGCCTACCGCGTGTTCGGCGGCAAAGCGACGGATCTCACCTACGACTGAGATGGGCCCCTCGAGGCCTCGCGGCGGCACCAGGCGGTCCGGTCAGATCAGCCCGCTGTCCCGCGCGGCGGCAGTCGCCTGGCCACGCGAACCCGCTTCCAGCTTGCCCAGCACCGCCGAGACATGGTGGTCGACGGTTTTCGGCGAGATGGCGAGGTGCTCGGCGATGCGCTTGTTGGACAGGCCGCGCTCGATCAATTGCAGCACTTCCATCTGCCGCCGGGTCAGGCCGGCGCTGTTGGCGCGCGTGGTGCTGCGCGGGCCGCGCGCGATGCGGATGACGCCACTTCGCCGCATGATGTCGCGCAGGCGGTTGGCGACGGGCCGGGCGCCGAGCGCCTCGAATATCTCCAGCGCCGCGCGCTGCGCGGGCTCATCGCCCCGGGCAAGCGCCAGACCGCGTTCATAGGGCGCATTGAGGTCGGCCCAGGCGTCGGCCGCCCCTTGCCAGTCGCCGGCGAGCAGCATCCGATAGGGATCGGCCATGCCCGATGTGTCTCCGGGGTCGATGCCGGGCGCCAGCATATGGCGCCAGCCGGCCAGTTCGGCGAAGCCGGCGCGCGTCGGCGACATGCCTTCTGCAAGGCCGATCAGCCGCAGCGCCTCCGCCATGTCCGCTTCGCCGAGCCAGGCCTGTTCGGCGACCACGGCGGCATAGGGCAACAGGCGCTGGAGTTCGGTTCCCTTTTCCAGGAACCTCTTCATCTCGGCCAGAAGCGGTTCGGCCGACGGGTCACCGCGGCGTACCCGCAGCCGCGACAGCGCCACCAGGGCGGGGTAGCGCACGAGCGCGGTCGCCTGATTGCCGGCGAGAACCTCGACCGCTTCCGTCGCGGCTTCGTCCCACTGGCCATGGCGCAGCAGCAATTGCGCGCGCACGCCGCGCATGTAATCGCGCCAGGTCGCGAGATCGTTCTCGACGCAATAGTCGATGCCGCGGTCGAGGAAGGACTTGGCCAGGGGATAATCGAGCTGGTTCATGCCGCCGCAGGCGCTGTTGGTGAAGGCGCGCGCGGCATGCTCCTGGAAGTTCATGGCAAGCGCGATTTCGAGGCTGCGGGCAAGGTGCAGCTTTCCGCCATCCAGATCCAGCCACTGTTCGGCGGCGCCGACATTGTTGAGCGCGTGGCAGACGATGTCTTGCCGGTCGAGGTCCTCGGCAAGCTCAATCGCCCGGACGCCCAGCGACAACGTTTCGTCGAGCCGTTCCGCCAGCATCGCCAGTTGCGACAGGTTGGAATAAGCCATCGCCAGTTCCGGGCCGGCGGGTACGGTCTCCAGCAACGCCACGGCGCGCGCGCCATAGAGGTCGGCGGCCTGGCGGTCGCCCATCAGATAGGCGAAACGCGACAGGCATCTGAGGCTGTCACCCTCCTTCAGCGCGTCTCCCATGGCGTGATGGAGGAGGCGCGCCTGTTCCTGCGCGCCGATGGCGTCCTCGACGCGGCCGATCAGATGGCACTCGAATGCATATTGCTCGTAAAGCGCGGCGCGCTCCCCCGCCGGCAGACTGTCGGCCTGACGCAGCGCGACCTCGCAGTAACCGGCGGCGTCGCGATGGGCGCCGACACCGGAGGCTTCGCGCGCCGCCACGGGAGCGAACGCGCGCACGGCCTGCCAATTGTGCGCCTCGACGGCGTGGTGCACCAGCCGCGCGGTGGCGACGTCGCCCCTTTCCAGCATTGCCGACAGCGCCCGCTGGTTGAACTCGCGCTTGTGGCTGCTGGTCAGCATCGCCTCGACGGCGCGCCGGGCGATTTCGTGGCGGAACGCATAGGCATCGCCGAGATCGTCGAGCAGCCCGTTGGAGACGCATTCGGCGAGCTGGCCGGCGGCGGAAATACCGCACAGCCCGGTCAGCGCCCAGGCATCGGCGCGCCTCGGGAAAACGGAGACGGCGTCGAGCATGGCGCGGGCACCCGGCGACAGCCGCTCGGCCCGTGCGACCACGGCATCACGCACGCTGGCCGGCAGCGCCGTTTCGCTTCCGGCGCTGAGCAGTTCGGTGACGAAGAAGGCGTTGCCGGCGCTCGCGCGGTAGATGGCACCGCCGTCGCGGCCGGCGGCGTGGGCGAGCGAGAGCACCGCCGCCTCGCTCAGCAAGGGGATGTCGATGCGCACGACGCTGGCCGAAGGGATTTCGCCCAGCGCCCGGCGCACGCGCATCTGCCCTTCGGAGCGGTCGGTGCGGGCCGTGAGCAGCAGCAGGATGTGGGTGTTGGCGATGCGGCGGCCTAGGAAGCGGACGAAGTCCAGCGTCGCGTCGTCGGCCCAGTGCAGGTCCTCGATCACCAGCAGCGTCGCGCCCGCCCGCGTGTCGAAGACATCGAGCGCGTCGGAAAACAACGGCAGACGCTGTCCCTGACGCGCGTCGAGCGCGCGCGGCATCGGCCATTGCGCGTCCCTCGCCAGATCGAAGAGCGGCCCGAGCGGATCGGGGATCGACAGATCCTCGCAGGCGCTTCGCAGCACGCGCGCGCCCTCGCAGGCGCTGGCGATGAAGGCCTCGACAAGCGCCGTCTTGCCCGAGCCCGCCTCGCCCAGCAGCGCCGCGACATGGCCGTGGCCGCGCGCGGCCCGCGCCAGAAGACCGTCCAGCTGTTCCAGCTGCGCCTGCCGTTCCAGAAGCATGGTGCCTGCCCGAAATGATCCGGCCGATATGATCCGGTTCGCCGCCCGCCCAGCCCCCGATTCAGGCGACAACCTAGGCGGCTTCGGTATCCGCTGTGTGGCTCCGGCGCCAATATGGGGAAACAGACCGGGAAATATGGGGAATGGTTCCGATGCGGCCGGCAGGCAGGCGTGGTCTCCATTGCGGCGGCGCCCGGGACCGGGCGTGACGCAATGGACAGAAGGAAATCCTCCATGCCCCGTTATCTCGTCGAACGCACTTTTCCCGACGGTCTGAGCATACCGATGAACGATGCCGGCGCCGACGCGCTGGGCGGCGTCATCATGCGCAATGCCGAGAAAGGCGTTACCTGGGTGCAGTCTTTCGTGTCGCCGGACAAGAAGCACACGTTCTGCATCTACGACGCGCCCTCGCCCGAGGCGATCCGCAGCACGGCGCAGATGAACTCGCTGCCGGTCGACAAGATCACGGAGGTGCGGGTCCTCGACCCCTATTTTTACCGGTGACGGCACCGGTAAAGG
>NZ_JAFKIC010000327.1 GCF_017306585.1 Mesorhizobium sp.
CGTGGTGCTGTTCGACCCCTACAACCAGCGCTACACCACCGGCTCGCGCAACATGTTCGGCTATTTCCTGCGCAACTCGACGCGGTACTTCTTCATCCCGACGGACGGGCCGATCGTGCTGTTCGAATATCCGCAGAGCTACCATGTCTCCATGGTGCTCGACACGATCGACGAGGCGCGTCCTTCCAAGCTGGTCTGGTCGTCGGTCTCGGGGCGCGACGACGAGACCGCGGGGCCTTTCGCCGATGAGATAGCGGAGCTGCTGAAGAAGCATAGTGGCGGCTCGATGAAGCTCGGGCTGGACCGCTGCAGCCATCTGCAGGCGCTGGCGCTGGAAAAGCGCGGCTGCGAGGTGCGCGACTGCCAGGGCGAAATTCTGGCGGTGCGCGCGGTGAAGACGCCGGAGGAGGTAAAATGCCTGCTGGCATCGATGGCCGGCGCGGAAGCGGCCGTGGCGGCGGTGCGCGAGGCGATCAGGCCCGGCGTTTCCGAAAACGAGCTGTTCGCCATCATGTATGGCGAGGTCATCCGCCAGGGCGGCGAGTTCATCGAGACGCGGCTGTTGACCTCGGGGCAACGCACCAACCCATGGTTCAACGAGGCCAGCGGCCGCAAGATCCGGCCGGGCGAACTCTTGGCGCTCGATACCGACACGATCGGCTGCTACGGCTATTATTCGGATTTCTCCCGCACCTTCCGCTGCGGTCCGGGCAAGCCGACCCCCTACCAGAAGTCCCTCTACCGCATGGCGCACGACCAGGTTCAGCACAACATCTCGATCGTGAAGCCCGGCATGGCTTTCCGCGAAATCGCCGAGAAGGCGTGGAAAATCCCGGACCGTTTTGTCGACCAGCGCTATACCTCGGTGATGCACGGCGTCGGCATGCACGGCGAGACGCCGTTCATCGCGCACGCCATGGACTACGAGACTTATGGCCGCGACGGCCATATCGTGCCCGGCATGGTGGTGAGCGTGGAAAGCTATATCGGCGAGAAGGGCGGACGCGAGGGCGTCAAGCTGGAAGACGAGATTCTGATCACCGAGACGGGCACGGAGCTTCTGTCGCGCTTTCCCTATGAGGACGAGTTCCTGGAGGGGCGGGGTTGATGATCGATGCCAGCCTCCGCGAAGTATCGCGGACCTTTTCGAATAGCGGCGGCGCCCATCGCTTTCGTCATCCTAGGGCGGAGCAAGGAGCGCAGCGACGCGGCGCAGACCCTAGGATCCATGCCGTGACGTCGATGCCGTGCAACGGTTACGGAATTCTGCTCCGTTGCACCGTTCGATCAACGTCACGGCATGGATCCTCGGGTCTCCGCGACGGAGCTTCGCTCCTGCTCCGCCCGTGGATGACGAAGGTGGAGATGCTTCGGCCAATCGCCACTGTCAGCACCAGCCTGCTGATTGCGGCGACGTCGGCCCTGAACTCCGGCGCGCCCGCATGAAAGCCCCCATCACCATCAGGCGCGGCGCGGTCGCGGCCGTCTTCATCGACCTGCAGGAAGAGCACCGGCAGGACCCGCGCTATCTCGTCGAGGGCTTCGCGGGTATTCTCGCCAACGTCCAGCGCCTGCAGGACGCGGCGCGGCGCAACAAAGTGCCGCTTCATCACTGGGCCTATATCGTCGATCTCGACACCCAGGACCGCCCCTTCCATCCGGTGGGCGAGGACGGCAAATCGGCCTTCTCCGACAAGAGCGATCCGCTGACGGCGATCTGCCATGAAGTGGCGCCGGTCGATGGCGAGGTCTTCTCGATCAAGGCCGAAGCCAGCGCCTTCCGCACCGGTCCGGCCACCGACCGGCTCAAGGCTTCCGGTATCGGATGGCTGGTCATTGCGGGTGTCTGGACCGAGGCCTGCATCGATGCTTCGGTCAGGGATGCCGTGGCGAAGGGGTTTCGCGTGCTTTTGGTCAAGGATGCCTGCGGTAGCGGCAGCGCGGCTATGCACCAGACCGCCATTCTCAATCTCGCCAACCGGCTCTATGGCGGCGCGGTGACCGACACGGACGGCGCCTGCCGGCTGCTGGCGGGGGAGACGGTCACCGTCTGGCAGGTCGAGGGTTCGGTGCCGCTGCGCTTCACCTTCGACAACGCGGCCGATCTCTACGCCGGACTTTGAGCGCGATGGCGGGCGACCTTCCAGTCGGGCGTGGCAAATACGCGGCCCTGCTCGATCCGGAACTCTGGGACTATATCGACCAGGTCAACGCCTGGTATCCGCCCGAGATATCAGGCCTGCCGATAGACAGGCAGCGCGAGATCTATGACCGGATGTGCCGGGCCTTCCATCAGGCCTATCCGCCAAAGGTCACAGCCGGCGACCGTGTGATCAGCCATGGCGGCCTCGCTGTTCCGGTCAGGCGCTACCAATCCTGCGGCAAGGCTCCGCGCGCGGCTGTCGTCTACTATCACGGCGGCGGCTTCATCCTCGGCGGGCTCGACAGCCACGACGACATCTGCGCCGAACTCTGCGCCGGCACCGGTTGCGAGGTGCTGTCCGTCGATTACCGGCTGGCGCCGGAGCATCCGCACCCTGCCGCCTTCGACGACGCGCTGGCCGCCTTCACCTGGGCTGCAGGGACAAGCAGCCTGCCGATCGTGCTCTGCGGCGAAAGCGCCGGCGGCAATCTGGCGGCGGCGGTGGCGCAAGCGACGCGCCATCATGCCAGGGCGGCGATCGGCCAGGTGCTCATCTATCCCGGACTTGGCGGCGACGAGAGCATTGGCTCCTATGTCGAGCATGCCGAAGCGCCGCTGCTGTCGACGGGCGATATCGCCTTCTACCGCAATGTACGCTCGACGAGGAACCAATCGCCCGACGACCCGACCTTCTCACCACTGCGCGACAGGGATTTCTCCGACCTGCCGCCGACCGTGATCGTCACCGCCCAATGCGATCCGCTGTCATCCGACGGCGAAACTTATCGCGACCGCATTGTGGCCGCCGGCGGCAAGGCGTGGTGGCATGAGGAGCCGCGCCTGGTGCACAGTTTCCTGCGCGCCCGCACCACGGTGCCGGCAGCGGCGCAAGCTTTCGCAAACATCATCGCGGCGGTGGCGGCGCTCGGCCGGGGCGAGTGGCCCTATTGAGGGATCAGCCCTGCGCGGGCGTTGCTTCACTCTGGTCCGGCGCGGCGAGCTTCAGCCAGAGCGCCTTTTCGCCGAGCGTGGCGACCATGCCGGCATGGGCGGCGCGCTCGGCTTCGGTGAGGCGCGGCGCAAGCGGCGCCGGGCGCTCGGGAAGGACGATTTCGATCTGGCGGACATTTTCGCCGCCCTGAGCGGCCCCGCCGGCACTGTCGAGAATGAGCGCGGCCTGCTTGCCGCCGATCAGCTCGATATAGACTTCGGCCAGCAATTCGGAATCGAGCAGCGCGCCGTGCTTGGTGCGCTTGGTGTTGTCGATGCCGTAGCGCCGGCAGAGCGCGTCGAGCGAGTTGGGGCCCATCGGGTGCTTGCGGCGCGCCAGAGCCAGCGTGTCGACGACCATCCCGTTATCGACAGGCGGATGACCGAGCCGCGCGAATTCGACATTGAGGAAGCCGATATCGAAGGTGGCATTGTGGGCGATCAGCTTGGCGCCATCGGTGAACTTCAGCCATTCCTCGGCGATTTCGGCGAAGGTCGGCTTGCCCTGGAGATCAGCCGCGCTGATGCCGTGCACAGCCTGCGCCTCGGCATGGATCGCCCGCCCTTGCGGGTTGATATAGTGGTGGAAGGTTTTTCCTGTCGGGAAGCGGTTGACCAGCTCGACGCCGCCAAGCTCGATCACGCGGTCGTCGCGCGAATCGAGGCCAGTGGTTTCCGTGTCGAAGATGATCTCACGCATCGAATCAGGTGCTCCTGGAAGGGAGAATCGGGATACCGGAACAAAATGGCAATGCCTCTTTTCCCTTCTCCCCTTGTAGGAGAAGGTGGATCGGCGCGCAGCGCCGAGACGGATGAGCAACTGTGTTTGTCAGGATGGTTTTGGATTCCAAGGTTTGTCGTTTCGGATCATTGCGCTGAGGATGGTCAGGATCTTTCGTGCGACGGCCACGAGGGCGACCTTGGGCG
>NZ_JAFKIC010000122.1 GCF_017306585.1 Mesorhizobium sp.
TGACCGGCATCTACACTTGGGACAGCGAGCAGCATCTGGCGGAAGGCTTTAGGACACTGCGCCTTCCGGTAGGGCTAAAGCGTGTCGCATGATATTCATGATCGGTTCGACCTTAGCGTACGATTTTCAGCAGTTCTTGTTCCGACCCCACCACCGACCGGACGCTGGCGGAGGCCATCGCCGCCGCGGTACCGGAATTCTGGGAGGCGATGGGCGAGTATCGCGCGGATTTTTCGCGCACCGTGCTCAACGGCAGGAATGGCGGCATCGTGCTGGCGCCTTCGATCGAAGCGGCGTTCGACTTCATCAACGATTATGCGGCCGAGCATATGGCCGTGCTGTCGACATCCGCTTTCGAATTGCTGCCGAGGATCAGGAACGCCGGCGAAATCCTGCTCGGCCCGCATTCGGCAATTCCGATCGCAAACTTCGTGCTGGGGCCGAGCCACGTCCTGCCGACCGGCGGCCGGGCCAACACGGCATCGCCGCTCTCCGTCTTCGATTTCATGAAGCGCTCCTCGATCGCCTACCTGTCCCAGGCGGCCTATCAAAGGCTGGCGCCCGCCGCTCGCACCTTCGCCCGCTATGAAGGGTTCATGGCGCACGCGAATTCGGTTTCGGAAATCCGCGACCGCATCCTGTCGAACAGCAGACCTTTCACCGACCCGTTAGAGCAGTTCACCATTTCACGGTGAACTGCTGTAACTCTTTGTTTTGACGCAATTCCGGACGGAAAACCGTTTCACACTTTTCCTGGAATTGCTCTAGCGAGATCACAATGACCATACAGACCGACACAGCGGCCCCGAAGCAAACCATGCAACGCCCCCAGCGCAAGCCGTTGCTGAGCATGGCGGCGGAGATCTCGGGCCCGACCTATCTCTTGATCGCCGTCTGCGCCTTCCTGCTCTTCATCGCGGCATGGTTCCTGGCGACCGGGCTAGGCATGACCAAGCCCATCTTCCTGCCCTCGCCCCTTGCCGTCGTCGCCAAGCTTACAAAGCTGGCAATGGACGGAACGCTGGCCAGCGATGTCGGCAACAGTGTCTACCGCATCATGATCGGCTTCTTCATTGCCTCGGTGATGGCGCTTGCGACGGCGATCCTGATCGGCGCCTACCGCTTCTGGGAGGCGGCGATCGAGCCGTTCCTCGATTTCGTCCGCTACATGCCGGTCGTGGCGTTCGTGCCGCTGACCATCCTGTGGAGCGGCACCGGCGACATCCAGAAATTTCTGATCATCTGGATCGGCACCTATTTCCAGCAGGCGCTGATGTTCAAGGACAACATCAAGCGCGTTCCCACAGACTTCATCGGCTTCGGACGGACACTGGGGATGAGCGATTTGCGCGTGCTGATGCGCATTGTCGTGCCCTCGGCGATGCCGCAGATCTGGGACACGCTGCGCATCTCGCTGGGCTGGGCCTGGACCTGGGTTACGCTGGCCGAACTGGTCGCCGCCAATTCCGGGCTTGGCTACCGGATCACGGTTGCCCAGCGCTACCTTCAAACCGACATGGCAATCGGCTACATACTGGTGCTCGGCATACTGGGCCTTACGACGGACCAGATCATGCGATTCCTGGGTCGGCATTTCTTCAAATATGAGAGGAAGTCCTGACATGCAGGCGCATCCCAAGCTTAAGATCTCGCATCTGCAAAAATCGTTCACCAACGGCCGTTCGACGATCAAGGTGCTCGACGACATCAACCTCGAAGTCGGCGACAACGAGTTCGTTTCGCTGGTCGGCGCATCGGGCTGCGGCAAGAGCACGCTGCTGTCGATCATCGCCGGCCTGCAGGACTACGAGCAAGGCGAGATGCTGATCGACGGCAGCTCGATCAACGGACCGGGCCGCGACCGTGGCGTCGTCTTCCAGTCCTACACGTTGCTGCCATGGCTGACGGCGCTGCAGAATGTCGAGTTCGCGCTGCGCGAGACCGGACATGACGCCAAGGACATCCCCGAGGTGGCGCGCCAGCATCTCGACCTGGTGAAGCTTTCGCGCTTTGCCGACAGCTTTCCGAGCCAGCTTTCCGGCGGCATGAAGCAGCGCGTCGCCATTGCGCGCGCTTTGTCCTACCGGCCGAAAATGCTTCTGATGGACGAACCCTTCGGTGCGCTGGATGCGCTGACCCGTGGCCAGATGCAGGAGCTGTTGATGCAGATCTGGCAGGAGCATCGCCTGACCGTGATCTTCGTCACCCACGATGTCGAGGAGGCTGTCTATCTGTCCGACCGGATCTTCGTTATGGGCCTCAATCCGGGGCGCATCAAGGAGTGCATTGCGGTGCCTGCCGTCAGGCCAAGACCGACCGGCATCCAGCATGACCGCGACGTCCTGGAACTTCAGGCGCAAGTGCTGAAATCCATTCGCGAAGAGACCCGCCGCGCCGAGTTCGAGTGAACGTTCTTGTTCGATCAGCGACAGTTGCGATCATTGCATGATCAGAAACTGCGAGTGCAGGGTTACCCAATCCTTCTGGAACGACTTGAACTCCGGCAGGGTCCTATCAGCGTCGGCAAATTCGACGTCAGCGCGGCCATTCAACAAATCTGAGCCGACCGGCGGGCACCGCCGGCGGCTTATCGGGTGTAATGTCTTATGCTGCAACCCACTGTGAAGAGTTGTCAAAATCCCTTACGGCATAAGTTTTCGAGATCTGCTTTTGGCATTCCCTCGATGCCGAGCGCAGGAAGAATATCATTGTCTCCCTTGAGGTCGCGACCGTAGGCCGCCGACAATATGGAAATTCCAGACTCGTGGAGGATCGCCCGATTTCCGCTGATCTTCCCCAGAAATACGGTCGGTAGCAGTCCGAACGGAACATCCTCGAGAATATAGCGGCTTTCGATAGTTGTCGGGCCAAAGCCGCCACGCCCTTGGCGATCCATCTCCTGGTTCATTTCAGAAACGGTGCCCTTGGCGACGTGGAACGACAATGAAAAATGCTCTTCGACGGTGCGCACGGCTATGCCAAAACGGGCAGCGATCGCCAATCGTTCGGCGTCGAGAGCCTCGATAACGCGGCCAACGGCCGGGGTGACGTTTCCCCCTTGGCTCCATTGCTCGGCCTTCTCCATGCGTGTGAGATTGAGAAGGGCAATTCCCAGATGGTTCTGCGGATTGAGGTTGCTAAGCGCGATCGCAAGCAGACCGTCGCGCTTAACGAAACGATCGCCGAACAAGGCCGTGCAAAGCGCGAACCCTTGGTCCAGCGCATTGAAAGGCAGCGTCGCAACATCAAGTTTCTGGCGAACGCTGGCAACATCGACATCAGTCGGTCCGCGCTGGCGGCCGCTTACGAGCGTTGTGCCCCAGACGATGATCGGCAGGCTGACTTTGCGCTCCGACAGGTGCTTGGAGAGATACAGCGCTCCGAAGGAACTGTGAGAGCTGATGATAACCGGCAAACCCTCGCTCAGATAAGGAGTGGCAGCATCCATCACCATCTTGTGGCCGTTAGCCGGCAGCGCGATCATGACGACGTCCGCATTGGCAATGGCATCTTTACAATCCTTGGCGATGCGAACCGGTACCGTTGCCTCGATAGCCCCCGTGGCCTTCAGCAATTCGCCGGCGGCCAGCGCCTTGGTGCGCTCTCCGGACGGCGACCAAAGCATGGGGTCGTGTCCCGCTTCCGCCAAATAGGCGGCAAGGCCGTAAGCAATCGCTCCGGCGCCCAGAATACTCACCCGCATAGTAAAGCTCCTGTTGCAATCATTGAGGCGCCGAGACTGTCGCGGCCCTCAACCCGTGCCAAAATTGCAGCCGCGTCGTTGATCGCCTGATGTGCCGCCCGATTGCTCTTCGAGATGACTCTGGCTAGCCGGCGTCGGGTAACGGCCGGAGCAACCTCACCGCCGCCTGTCCCGATGCCGTGAGGTATCCCCGGTTCTGTGCGAGACTGCGATTGCGCTGAACGAATTCCGCTCAAGGGAGCTGCGAGGAGGCTACGACTTACGTCCGCACCCTCAGCGCTCGCTCCAGCCTGTCTGCAATTTGGGTGACGATATAGGCAATCACCATGTAGATCACGACGGCAATCACGAAGGCTTCGAGGTAATAGTAGTTCAACGCGGCTGTCAGCTGGGACTGGGCGAAGATATCGACAACCTCGATGGCGAATCCGAGAGAAAGCGCCTTCATGATGACCATCATTGAGGTTGTGAGGTCGGGAATTGCGGTGAGGACCACTTGGGGAAATAGAATCCGCCGGAACAGTTGGCCGCTTGTATAGCCCAGCGAATGGGCTGCGTCCGACTGACCGGTGTCAAAGGCGTTCAGGGCTCCCTTGATAATCTCCGATTGGAACGCGGCGATACAGCCTGTCACCGCAACAACAAGGATGACCCAGTTGGGTGTTTCGTGGGCGTTGAAGCTGATCCCGAGCAACGAGAACAGGAACTGGAATGCCGGGGGCAGACCGAAATAGGACAGGAAAATCACGATCACCATCGGGACACCCTTCAGGATGATCTTGTAGACCATGATAAGCTCTCGAAGCACAGGGACACGTCTGTATTCAACAAGGGCAAACAGGCTGCCGAGTATGACGGAAAGGGGGAAGATCAAGAGCGCCATTCCAAGCGTTATAGGTACGGCGCCCAGAATTTCCCGCGTGTCCTGGAGCAAAATATCGGTATCGAACATGGTTGAATACCTTCGTTAGGTCAGGCGTTCGAGATGAGCGCGTGCTTGATCTGAGTTGTGGCCGTCGCCTCTGGCGCCTGCATGGGCGAGCGAAGCTCGAAAAAGCGAATGATGAGCCACGCGATCAGGCACATCAGCGCATAGATGACCGCCAGCACGAGATACGTCTCGAACTGGTACTGGTTGTAGTCCCGCTCCATGATCAGGTGCGCGGTCGCCATCACGTCCGCAGCCCCGATATACATGACCAGCGCGACGTTATGAATCAGGTAGATGATGGAGTTTCCGTATCCCGGCAGGCCGATATGGATGGCTTGCGGGCCGACGATGCGGAATATCTTTTGCCTGAAGGTATAGCCCAGGCTGTCGGCCGCATCGTGCTGGCCGCGATCGACCGCCAGATATGCAGGCCGCATGACTTCGGACAGGTAGCCGCCGTGATAGAGGCTGAGCCCCACCATGGCGGCGACGTTTGGCGAGAAGAAATCGGCGGCGCCGAACAGCGCCACCAGAAGGGGAAGCCCGTAGAACGCGACGAACAGTTGCAGCACCACGGGAACACTGCGTGCGTACGACACGTAAAGGTCGACCAGGTTGCTGATCACTGGCACCCTGCGGATTCGCAGAGTCGATGCCACGAGCGCCAAACAGAACCCGACGACAATGGCCGTAAACGTAATGGCGAGCGTCAGCGGCAACGCCGAGAGCAACTCAGGGATCATAGCAGAAACATCCACTTTGAAGCACTCCTTCTTGCAATTAAGCCTTGCCGCTGACTAACCAGTATGATTGCAGACGTCGTCTTATTTCATGTACTGGACGATGCCCTCGCCGAACCACTTCTGCGAGAGCTTTTCGATCGTGCCGTCGTCTTTCAATTCCTTGAGGACCTTGCTCACATCGTCGGACAGAACCTTGTTTTCGTCCGACTGATGAATCAGCATGTAGGTGTTGTTGCTAAAAACCGGATCGGACGCCACGATGTCGAGCTTCTTCTCCTCGATCACGGTCTGCTCACCCAGGTTCGATGGCAGGACCAGCGCGTCGAACTTGCCGTTCTGAACCTCATCCAGCCGGTTCGGGTACGGGATGCCGGCGCTCGAGGCCGTCACGTCAAGCTTGTATTGCGGATTCTCCTTCTGCCAGTTCATGACGAACTTGTAGGTCCCGCCGCCGGCATTGAGCGGGACGATCCTCTTGCCGACCAGGTCTTTCATTTCATTGATGCCGCTGCCCTTCTTGCTGTAGATCTTCATCAGGCTGGCACCCATGGGGTTTTCCGGAATGAAGAACTGCTTGGCGCGCTCGGGCGACTTGTAGTAGCCGCCGACCGCGATGTCGTACTTGCCCGTGGCCAGGCCGGTTTCCTGCGCGATATCAGAGACACCTTCCATTTCGAACTTGTACTGCGGCAACTTCGCGTTGATCGCCCTCAGGAGATCGGGTTCATAGCCTTGCGGCTCGACGCCGAGCGCGCCCCACGCCAGCGGCTTGGATTCGGCGGACGTCGCGATCTTGATGGTCCGAACGGTCTGACCGTAACTGATCCCTGCTGTCGCAAGGGCAAGTGCGATGCCGCCGACGACGGCGAGAGCGTGGCGACGGGAGAAACTGGATTTGATTGCAGACATTTCGTAGGTTCCCTTCTTGTTGAGTTTATTGAAAAGCAAGTTCAGACTGCAGGAATTGAGCAAGTCGTGGGCTGGAAGGCGCATCGAAGATCTCAGCCGGACTGCCATCGGCGGCAACCACGCCACGATCCATGAAGACGATCCGGCTTGAGATGTTCCTTGCGAATTGCATCTCGTGGGTCACAAGCAGCGAAGTGATCCCGGACGACGTGACGTCTTTGATCACCTTCAGAACTTCACCGACCAGTTCAGGGTCAAGCGATGACGTCGGTTCGTCGAAGAGCATCACATCCGGCCGAACCGCTAGCGCTCGTGCGATGCCAGTCCGTTGGAGCTGTCCTCCTGATAGCTGGGAGGGATAGCTGTCCCGCTTGTCGGAGAGGCCAACTCGTTCTAGCTCCCTAAGCGCGATTTCACGCGCCTCGTCCGTGGATTTGCGCTGCACGACGACCAGCGGATCCATGACGTTTTGAAGGACGGTCATGTTCTTGAAGACGTTGAATTGCTGAAAGACCATCGCCGTCCGGAGCCGGATCGCCTGGATAGCTGCCTTGTCGGCGCGCTGGTAATCCATCCGAATCTGATCGAACACGATGGTCCCAGATGCCGGTTTAACCAGGTAGTTGATGCATTTCAGCAGGGTGGTCTTGCCGGTGCCGCTGGGGCCGATGATTGACACAACGTCACCTCGCTTTACCGAGAGATTGACGCCGTTCAGGACCTGCGTGTTTCCGTAGGACAGCTTTACATCTTTGAGTTCAAGCATTTCTGGTTGGTGTCCTTCAGAGAGTTAGACGGAGTGCCTTGACCGCATGCGACATCATCACCCGCTCTCCGCATGGCCGAGAACGTGCATCAGCCGGTTTGCCCAGCCGAAGATCGAGATGGCATGGATCAGGTCGATGATCTCGCGGTCATCCATGCCGACTGATCGAAGCGCGGCGATATCGTCTGCCGTCGCTTCCGACGGTGCCGCCGACAGGCGGCGGGCAAAGCTGTAGATTGCCGCATCGCGTGGGCCGAGCACTTCAGGTTTGTCGAGATACAGCGCGGTGACCACTTGGTCGCTCTTGGTCAGCTCTGCATGCCTGCGGGCGTGAACTACGGCACAGAATTTGCAGCCATTGACGATTGAGGCGCCCAATGCACCAAGTTCGCGGTCGGGACGGGCAAGCCCGCCTTCGACATACATGATTGCGTTGAACAAGATGGTGCGAGCCAGATAGCTTTCTGGGTCGTGCGCAAGGGTGCGCACATATTCCGAAACTTTCTTGGCCGATGGCGTGACCTTCATCGCTTCAAGCTGTTCCGGCGTGGCTTCGGATAGCTCGACCGGCGCGATGTAGGGATGCCAATTCAATGGCTTCAGACGAACCGAGGAAATCATGTCGACCTCATCAGGCGCAAGCCGGCCGCCACCCGTGTCTGGAAGTTGACAAAGGCAATCAGCTCGGAGAGCGCGACGATCTGGGGATTGTTCAATCCGGCCTTGGCAAGCAGGGCGATATGGCCCGCTTCCGCCTTTTTCGGCGTCATGGTGATCAGGTCAACATGACGGACGATGGTCGCCAGGGGTTCATTGAAATCCGTTTCACCCTGGGCCAGCGCCAGAAGCTCCTCAGTCGGACCAAGCTGAGCCAGTTGCACATCATATTCGGCCATCAGCACCGGATCGCCATTCAGGGCGGCCATGCGACGGGCCAGGGCAACCCTTAAATTCGGCGCCAGCCCCTGATCGTTTGCCGGCTGCAACACGGAGACGCGACATTCTTCCGCCCCTTGCACGAATTCGGGCCGAAACCGCCGTGCGGCGAAAAGGGCATCATCCGGTGAAAGACCGGCGGCCTTGTCCATTGCGTCCATCACAACGCGGCCTCCTTATGCAGTAAGGGTGTTGAATCGACCCATTCGTCGCCCTGGAGCTCGGGGGTGTCGTAGGCGATCAGATTTGCGAAGTGCGTTTCGACATCCTCGGCAAACAGCGATGTGGCGATGCCGCGGACCAGACGGTCGGCGCCGGCACTGATGGCCGGGATATCGCCGGAGACCTTGCCGTGGGTCAGCATGGCCGCGTCGTTGAAGCAGTGGATATGCGCCAGCATCGGGCAAGAGCCTGGAACCCGTTCTCGGAATTCAAAGGCAGGGCCGAGATCCGGCGCGTCCGACATGCCTGCCCGAGCTGGCCCCATGTCCGGCGTATAGCGACCGTCCGACCAGGTACGGATGTATGGCGCGAGTGCTGCGAATTCCGGGCGGTCGCCGAAATCGTTCGAAAAGCCGGTTGCCGCGATCATGAAATCGTAGCGCATCGGCCCTTGTGTGGTTTCGACCAGAAGGCCTTCCGCATCTTGCTTTACCGCGATGATGCCACAGTCGAGAAAGAACCGCGCATTCGCATGACGAGACACCCGAAGCGTCGAAGAACGCGGCGGCGGCGTCTGGGTCGAGGCGGTGTATTCGAAGAACTTCCACTTCCAGGCATCGGGCAATTGATGCATGCCGAGTACAACACCCGGGCTGCCGATGCCGGTCAGCTTGTTGATGCGCGGCATCTCCTTGCGCCGGATCAGCATGTCGACAGAGCCGGCGCCCGCCTCGAGTGCGGTTGCAGCATTGTCCATGGACGAGGCACCAGCGCCGATGACCGCCACGCGCCTGCCTTTCAGCGCACCGAAATCGATGTCGTCGGCGGAATGGGCCCAATAGGCGTGGTCGATACCCCTCAGGAAATCTGGCACGGCAAAACCGCCGAGACCAGACCGGCCTGTGGCCAGAACCAGGCGACGGGTCAGAACCCGACCGGTTTCGGCACCTTCAAGATCGATCGCAATCAGATCACCAACGGGCGCGATGCCAGTCATGCGTACGTTATTGCGTACCGGCAGACCGAGCACCTTGCGGTACCAGATCAGGTAATCCATCCACTGCCCTTTGGGAATCTTATCCAGCCACTGCCAGGCCTCGACACCCCACTGCGCAGTGAACCAGGCGCGGAACGTCAGCTGCGGCAGGCCAAGTGACGGACCGTTGAGGGTCTTCGGTGACCGGAGTGTTTGCATGCGGGCAAACGTTACCCACGGCCCCTCGAGCCCAGCCGGAGCCACATCATAGGCGACGACATTGGTTATCCCGGTCAGCACCAGCTTTGCCGTGGCAGCAAGTCCGCACATGCCAGCACCGATGACAACGACATCACGGACCGGGGCGCCCTCATGCATACGCTTGGGGACCCAGGACTTGGCGGGCAGTTCGAGAAAGTCGAGATCCTGCGCAAGCCGTGCTTCGAGTGCAGCAAGACCTGTCGACGTTGGCGCGGTGGGGGTATGCGTCATATTCCCGTTCCGTGATTTGTGCCGGAGGCAGGATCGGTCACCAATTGGCCAGCCATGGCCGGATCGAGTTTCTTGAAGCCGACGATCGACCGTTCAGCCACCGCCTCGACCGCATCCACCAACGCCTGCGCGACTGGGCGAAGGGGACGTTTTTCGGCGGACACAACGCCCCAATAAAAGAGAACGGTTACGTCGATCGGGCGGATGGCGACCCCAGGCAGGGCCACGCCGTAGGCCGTGAGGGGATCGATAACGGCCGCGACACCAGTATGGCGCACGATCTGCAGCGCGCCGTAGGCAGTATTGGTCCGGATCACGGGTCCGGTGTCGATGCCCTGGGCAGCCAGTGCCTTGGCGACATGCAACTGAAAACGCAGCGGATTGAGCAGCGTGGCGACGCGGCGACCGGCAAAGGCCGATAGCGGTATGACATCAAGTTCAGCCAGCGGATCGTCCTCCCGCACGGCGGCAACATCAGGCGCCGAATAGAGCCGCAGGACATCCAAGCCGGGCGTATCGAGCGGCAGGCTTGAAAACCCGATCTCGGCACGTCCGCTGCGCACTTCCTGGGCGACGATCGAGGGAAGAAACTGCCCGAGATGCGTCTCGTGCGGAAGCTCGACACCCTTGAGCTCAGCCATGGCCGTCGGGATCAGGCCAGTACCGATCGCAGAGGTGGTGACAATCTGCAGAATCCGTCCCCTGCCGGCGGCGATCATCTTGGCCCGCGCTGCGAGTTCAGTGAAGGACATCAGCAAGCGCCGCGCTTCCTCCTCGAAGGCGACGCCCTCTTCAGACAGTTGCACCCGTCGACCGACCCGGTGCAGCAATTCGAAGCCGAGTTCGGCCTCGAGGTCCTGAATGGTGCGTGTCACCGCGGGCTGGGAACGCCCGAGCATATCGGCCGCCTTGGTAATGCTGCCATTGGCAGCAACCGCAAGGAAGGTCTGAAGATCTCGAGTTTCCATCTTCGCCTACATGCATATTCTGTATGAATCGCATCATCTCATCCATTTTTGACATGTGTCAAGCCGAAACAATTATTCAAGGGGCATGTGTTTTCAGCGTGGCTGTGATGACCGTGTCATTCGTATCCGGCATCGAGATCGTGGCGGATCCATCAAGGCCGGGTCGCCGAGCGCCTGGTTAGCAAGCGCAATTGGGTTCTCGCCGCATATCCCGGTTTCGTCGGGGCGCTGGTCAGCGAAACGCCGTAATCGGTACACACGCGGCGACAAGCCTATCTGTGATCGACACTGACCGCGTCGATGGCAAGCGGTGCCTCGGAAATCGACCAATGGGCAATATAGGGGAGAAACGTGGGCACATTTTTGCCGATGGGGAAAACAACGGAAATCTGATCGGAAATGCCGATCCGTCCATAATAGGATTTGAAATATCGGCTGCGACGAAATTGGTCGGGCGTTACTCCCAGTATATCACCGCCAGATACTGCGGTAATATACCGTCCCTCTCGGACTTCTCATTCCCTGAAGAATTGTTTCCCAAGTACGGCTCGATATCCGAAGCCTGCTAATTATGTTCCACATCGAGAAAATCCTCAAATGAGAGTGTTGCAGTGCCGCTCTGGAAATAGGGTTCACCTAGGCTGACCCTACCCTTCCCCGGAAGGTTTCGTCCAGCGCCACCAAAGTCCGGGACGCGATCTTCGGTACGCACGATGCGGGGATTTTTTGACCGACCTTCGCCTTTAGGCTCCCGGCTCTCTATGAGAGCATTTAGTTTCCGCCTTCGACAAGGTTGAATTCACTGATCCCGCAAAGCCACGCCTTCCCGCCGACCGGCACCAGCACCACCGGCATGAAGGTCAACGAAGGTGCCGGCCGAGAAGTGCCCAAGTCCTGGGCCAATCCTCAATCCTTCGCCGGCAACGTCGCGGCCAAGGATCCCAACCTGTCGGGCCTGCCCTATCCGTGGTTGGCCGGCATCCTCCAAAACAACGGCCTCAACACCGGCAACGCTCTTCTGACCAAGACGCTGAGTAGGTGGCTGTCAGCGTCCAGTGATCCGGCTTTCTAGGTCTGATGTTGAAGGTGAGGCGACCCAGTCACCAATCGCATCGGCAGCGAACGAAGGGAAACTTCGAGCGCGCCAAATTGTTCGCCTCAAGTTCCTACTGCTGCTCGCCTGGTGGAACTTTAAGAATGGTGGCCATGTACAGGGCCGTGAATATTGGGTCGGCAACAGAGACAATCCGGGCTGAGTAGATCCGATCGGCGCCTACCGCGTCGAGCATCACGATGTTGCCAATCTGCTTTGAAAAATCGACCGGAGAGAAAGGTGCATCCGGGCTCTCCGAGGAAACCTGTACGTCAAGACTCACCAGCGGATCATTTTCTTTCGAGGAAAGCAAAACCAGTAGGGTGCCAGTGGGCGTTATGTAGCCAACATAGCAGTCCTTCGCAACCAAGGGCGAGCACAGCTTCGGTCGCGGTATTTCCGCGGACCAGGAAGCGCCGGTCGAGACCGCCAAGGCACTCGCTATGGTGATGAGACATATGCAGGCCGTTTTGTAGGGCTTGTCCATACGTGTCCTCCCTATCCTGCGGCAAAAGTGACCAAGCCAGCCGGCCAAACGCGAATAATGCGCAATATAAACATTTACGGCCTCCGACTGAATGGCCAATTTCTTACAGATTTGTAATTTTGGTGCAGTAATAAGCTCGATTTTCTCCGACTAGACCGTGTACCTCGTACCAGGATTGCGAACACATCGGCTCGAGGTGTTTTCCCGGCGCAGCAGTCAACATGTTGCATTAGACCGGCCCGGACGGATTTATTACAAAACTGTAACTCGCTGGACAGGTTGAGGTGAAGTCAGCGCCCTATCATCCTGATGTCGGCTGCTTTGGCTGACGGACGCTGAACCATGGGCCGACAGACCGGCCCTGAACAAGGAAATCACGCATGAAGAATCTGACCCTCGCCCTTGCCCTCGGCACGCTTGCCGTTGCCGTCCCGATGTCATCTGCGTTCGCGGCCAATGTGCCGTGCGAGGAAATGCTCAAGACGCTGCGCGCAACCGAAGCCGCCGCAAAGACGAGCGACGCGGATAAGGCCAAGATTACCGATCTCGAGACCAAAGGCATCGAGCGGTGCAATGCTGACGACGACAAGCGTGCGGACGACTTCTTCACCCAGGCCATGAAAGTCATGGGCAAGTAGGCCAGCCGACAACAATCAACGCCTCGATCACAGGACACCATCATGCCGCTCTCACCCTATCAACCGGTCCAACGGGCCGCAAACCGTGTACCGGACGTCACCGTCGACTTCTGGCTGATTAAACTCATGGCCGTGACCATGGGTGAAACGGCGGCGGACTACCTCGCCGTCAACCTCGGCCTCGGGCTGACGATGACATCGCTGATCATGACTGGTGTCCTGCTGGTCGCCCTGGTCTTCCAGTTCGCGCAGAAGCGCTACATTCCCTGGGCCTATTGGCTAGCTGTTGTGCTGATCAGCGTCGTGGGTACGCTGGTTACCGACAATCTCGTCGACAATTTCGGCGTCCGCTTGGAAACGACGACGGTGGCGTTCAGCGTCGTTCTCGCTGCGACATTTGCCGTCTGGTACGCCAGCGAAAGGACACTGTCGATCCACACCATCTACACGACCAAACGTGAAGTTTTCTACTGGCTGGCAATCCTCTTTACGTTCTCGCTGGGAACCGCCGCTGGAGACCTGGTCGCCGAAACTTTCAACATGGGCTATCTGACGACCGGCCTGTTGTTTGGTGGCGTGATCGCCGTTATCGCCTTGGCCTACTATGTCTTCAAGCTGAATGGGATCCTTGCTTTCTGGCTTGCGTATATCCTGACAAGGCCATTGGGCGCCTCGTTTGGCGACTTGCTGTCGCAACCCCTTGAATATGGTGGCTTGGGTTTTGGCACGACCTTAACCAGCGTGATCTTCCTCGGCTGCATAGCCGCCCTTGTCTTCTACATGAGCATGAAGAGGCGCGATGTGCCGCTCGGCGAAGGCTTGGTCGAGACAGATTAATCGACTTGGTTGGTGAATATCTCGCTCCGACATGAAAGCTGTAACGGCTCAGAAAAGGGTAGGAGCAACAAGATCGTGGTCCAACCGCAAACGGCTGGCGATGTGCCGCCAGCCGATATACTATCCTGATATTCATGTGGACAGGGGAGGACTAACAATGCGAATTCTTCTTTTAGAGGACGATACTAAAACGGCACAATATATCGCCAACGGCCTCTCGGAGGCCGGTCACATCTGCGATATCTTGGTCAACGGACACGACGCACTGTTTGCAGCAACAAGCAGTACTTACGACGTGATCGTCGCCGACAGGATGGTTCCTGGCCTCGACGGCCTGTCGATGATCAAGGCAGCCCGCGCCGCCGGTGTGCGGACGCCCGCTATTTTCCTGACGTCGGTCGGTGGCCTCGACGACCGCGTCGAAGGACTGGAAGCGGGCGGCGACGATTATCTCGTGAAGCCATTCGCCTTTTCCGAGCTACTCGCCCGCGTCAACGCCCTGGGTCGCCGGCCGGCGGCTCAAGACCAGAAGACCACCTTGCGGGTCGCCGACCTCGAGATGGACCTGATCATGCGCCGTGTTACGCGCGGTGGCCAGACCATCGACCTTCAGCCACGGGAATTCGGCCTGCTTGAGGTACTTCTGCGTGGCGAAGGGCGGGTCATCACAAGGACCATGCTCCTTGAACGTGTCTGGGACTTCCATTTCGACCCCAAAACCAGCGTGGTCGAGACGCATATCAGTCGGCTGCGAACCAAAATTGACAAGCCTTTCGAAACCCAGCTTATCCATACGGTCCGCCATACCGGCTACAGCCTGCATGCCTAACTCCAGGCTTTTTCGCAGCACGCCTTTTCGGCTTGCGTTGACGTTTGCATTCCTGTTCGTCCTCGCCTTCATAGTCTCCGGCGGTATCGTATATCGCCTGATGAGCCTCGACTTGGCCGACCGGCTCGATGAGTCTATCCGGGAAACCTACTCTGTCGTCGCGGCAACTTACGGCGCAAACGATCTGGATGATCTGATCGGCACGGTCGACAGCCATTCCAAGATCAGCACCAAGAAAGAACAGCTTTATTCACTCACAGGCTCGAACGGCAAGCATCTCGCCGGAAACTTCGTCGCGACCGCCCTTCCCGAGGGATTTTCAATCGTCAGTACTCAGACGCCGGAGGTAACGTCAGACGCTCGGTATCGGGCTTATTCAGGCTCGGTCGGAGGAAACAACCTGACAATAGCCTTCAGCCTGTCCGAAACCGAGGAGTTGGAGACAATCGTCCTCATGAGTTTTGGCTGGGGAACACTCATCGTCACAGGCCTCGCCGTGATCGGAGGTGCCCTGCTTGCATCCCGCGTCCAACGTCGACTGGACGGGATTGCCGCGACGATGGTGGACGTGTCACACGGCCGGCTCAGCGCCCGCATCCCGCTGAGCGGAAATGGGGACGACATCGACATGGTTTCCGGCCAGGTTAACGCCGCGCTTGATCGCCTTTCAGCCCTCGTTGACGGTATGAAACAGGTGAGCGCCAACATCGCGCACGACCTGAAAACCCCACTGAACCGGCTGCAGATGATATTGGGTACAGCGATCGCAAAGGCCGAGCTGGGCCAGACCGTGACCGAAGAGCTCGCCGAGGCACGGGCCGAGGGCCTCGAGATCAATGAAACGTTCGACGCACTGCTTCGTATCGCCCAGATTGAGGCTGGCGCACGCAAGGCGCGGTTTTCGGACCTGGATCTCAACAGCGTTGTTGACGCTATTGTTGAGGTCTACGCCGACGTTGCGGAGGATGACGGCAAGTCGCTGTCGGCAGCGCCACTACAAGTCGGGGGAGCCCCAATTCATGGAGATAGGGAGCTCCTAACTCAAATGTTCGCGAACTTGGCGGAAAATGCCCTAAGGCACTGTCCCGAAGGCACGCTCATCCGGTTATCGACAGCGCGGCGGTCGGGTCGCATCCTCGCAACGGTCCGCGACACCGGGCCAGGCATTCCCGCCGAAGAGCGCGAAAAGGTTTTCCAGAGGCTTTACCGACTTGACACCAGCCGGTCCACGCCGGGGAGCGGTCTCGGACTAAGCCTTGTGAGGGCAATAGCAGACTTGCATGGCGCGACCATAGCGCTTGAAGACTCTGGGCCCGGCCTGGCAGTTATCGTGAGCTTTCCAGCAGCCGATTGATCAACTGTCCAGTCACGAAGGCCGCCTTGGGAAGCTTACCGATCCGTATAGGGGCGGCGACCTCGCTGTAAGTTTGATGCGGTAGATTGAACGCACTGTCTGTTCAATTGGAAAGGCCGCAACAATTATGACACGTACTTCTTCAACGACCCGCACTCTGCCTACTTTGACGCTCGCCGTGGCCTTGGGAACCATGGGGGCATTTTTTCCAGCTATCGCCGGCCAGGCCGTGGCCGCTGAAAAGGCTGTCCCGGCGGAAAAGAACCCTCCCGGAGATATCCCGGACTCCCAGGTCTTCATCGACTACGCATCCTCACAGGGTTTTACGATGAAGGTGCCGGAGGGTTGGGCGCGATCGGATCGTGCCGACGGCGCAAGCTTCATCGATAAGCTCGACGGCGTTGTTGTCTCTGCGTCCAAGGCAGCCACCGCGCCGTCGGTCGAGAGCGCCAAGGCAACGTCTGTTCCGGAGCTGGAGAAGGCCGAACGCGCCGTAAAGCTCACCGCGGTCAAGGAGGTCAAGCTGCCGGCAGGTCCAGCCATCCGCATCGTCTACACATCCAATTCAGAACCCAACGCCGTCACCAACAAGCAAATCCGGCTCGAGAACGAGCGCTACCTCTATTTCAAGGATGGCAAGCTGGTCACGCTTGAACTCTATGCGCCCAAGGGCGCGGACAATGTCGATCAATGGCAGCTGATGTCCAACTCGTTTACGTGGAAGTGACATGCCTGTCCTTGAAGCGCATGAGCTCTACCGGTTCTTCCACATCGGGGATGACGAGACAGCCGCACTGCGCGGCGTCAGTTTCGAGCTCTCCGCCGGCGAGATTGTTGCACTGACCGGGCCGTCGGGGAGTGGCAAGTCCACGCTTCTATCCTGCCTAACTGGGCTGGACGAGCCTGATGGCGGCCATGTGGAAGTGTCCGGGATGCGTTTGACCCGGCGATCGGAGGCTGAACGCACACGCATCCGCGCCGCCAGTTTCGGCATCCTCCTGCAGTCTGGGAACCTGTACGGACATCTGACCGTCGAACAGAACCTTCGCTTCCAGATGCTCCTGGCCGGAAAACCGGACGAGAAGCGACTAGCCGCCCTCCTGGAGGGGGTCGGCTTGTCGCACCGTGCAACGGCATTTTCCACCCAGCTGTCCGGTGGCGAAACGGCGCGTGCGGGCCTCGCCGTGGCCTTGGCCGCCGACCCTCCCATTCTGGTTGCCGATGAACCCACCGCCGAAGTCGATCGCGAGACGGAATCCAGGCTCATTGGCCATTTCGAGGCGCGACGCGAGGCGGGATTGGCAACCCTGCTGGCGACGCACAGCGAAGCGCTGGCGCACCGAGCCGACCGGATCGTCAGGCTTAAAGACGGGAGGATCGTCAGTGAGTGAAACACTCGTTGTTGGCAAAGGCCTCGGCCGAGACTTCCACGACGGCAACGCCGGCCTGGTCAGGGTCTTGAGCGACGTCGACTGCGAGATCGTCAGCGGTGCGCGCATTGCCCTGGTTGGCCCCTCCGGAAGCGGCAAGTCCACCCTGCTGCATATTCTTGGCGGACTGGATAAGCAGACAGCGGGCACAGTGGAATGGCCTGGCCTCGGTTCGTTCGAGGAACTCAGGCCGCGTCACATCGGATTCGTATTCCAGACCCCTAGCTTGTTTCCAGCGCTCACAGCGGTTCAGAATGTCGAATTGCCGCTGATATTGGGCGGCAAAGTCCCCACGGACAACGCCACGGCGATGTCGCTACTTGAGGCCTTTGGCCTTGCCGAGGTAGCCGACAAATTGCCGGAGGAGTTGTCAGGAGGACAGGCACAGCGGGTGGCAATGGCCCGCGCGCTTGTAATTGGGCCAAAACTCATCCTGGCAGACGAGCCGACAGGACAGTTGGACAGCGTGACGGCGCAACTCTTCTTTGACGTCCTTCTCAAAGGATTGGAAGGCACAGACGTGGCCCTCGTCATCGCGACCCATGACGAGGCTGTGGCCGCCCGGATGGCGACGCGCTGGACAATGGACCATGGACGGCTTGTTTGTGGTCGTCGCAGAAACGAGGCGGCATGATGTATTTCCTCTGGGTCCGTGGGATACTCGCCCGCCGCTCTCTCCGTGTCGCCGGCTCGACCGCCGGCGTGGCCCTGGCAGTGATGCTCCTTGCCGTGGTGGGCCTGTTCCTCGTCAATGCCGGAAACTCCATGACGGCCCGCGCCATCTCGGCCGTTCCCATCGATTGGCAGGTGCAGGTGATCGCAGGAGCCGATCCCGACCTTGTCGGCAAGGCCTTAAGTGACGCAGCTGGCGTGAAGACTGTCCACCGCGTCCGCTATGCCGATGTCGCAGGTTTTGAAGCGCAGACTGGAGGGACAACGCAGACCACGGGACCTGGGCAAGTCATCGCCTTGGACAGCGGCTATTTGAAGGACTTCCCGGCGGAAGTGCGGCCGCTTGCAGGTAACGTCGACGGCGTGCTCATCGCCCAGCAAACGGCGGCCAACCTGCACGTCGGTCCTGGCGACATGATCTCGATCAAGCGAATCGGACTGCCTTCGGCAAACGTCAAGGTCGCCGGCGTGATTGATCTGCCCGATGCGGATTCCCTGTTCCAGGCGGTGGGCTTGCCGCCCCAGGCAGCCCCCCTGGCCCCACCGGACAACGTGCTGATCCTGCCGCCGCAAGACTGGCAGCAATTGTTTGAAGCTCAGCAGAAAATGCGCCCTGACACCGCCAGGCTGCAGTTGCATGTGCGACTTGATCACACCACGCTGCCGCCCGACCCGGTCTCGGCATACAATTTCGTTACTGGCGCGGAGAAGAACTTTGAAGCGAAGGTCGCGGGTCAAGCCCTGGTCGCCAACAATCTCGGTGCGCGTCTTGACGCCGTCCGCCAGGACGCGCTCTACGCCTCCGTCCTGTTCCTGTTTCTTGGCCTGCCCGGTATCGCACTGGCCGTGGTCCTCACCTTTGCCGTGACATCGTCAGGTGCCGCACGCCGGCGCATCGAACAGGCCCTGCTCCGAGTTCGTGGCGCCACCACCGGCACAATCATGTCCTTGTCAGCCACCGAAGCTGCGATAGCAGCGCTTGGCGGCACCGCGATCGGTATTGCTGGCACCGTGCTCTTCGGCATTCTCGTTCCCGGTATGCTCGAAACGTCGTCCGTCAGCGTTCCGATGCTGGTTTTTGTCGTGGGCGTGGGACTGTTACTGGGCTTCACTGCCTTTCTGTGGCCGGCCTGGCGCGACGCGCGTTGGATCACGGTAAGTTCTGCCCGTCACGTTGTCGTCCGCACGAGAACGCCCCTTTGGCAGCGCCTGTGGCTGGACTTGATACTGCTGGCCGCCGCCGGACTGTTCTTCTGGCAGTCGGCGAGCACCGGATATCAGATCGTACTCGCCCCTGAAGGCGTCGCCGCGACAGCGGTCGACTACAAGGCGTTCATCGCGCCGGCGCTGTTCTGGCTCGGCATAGCCCTGCTCACCATCCGTCTTTCGGCTGCGATCATCTCGCGCAACGGCGTCATGTTGCGCGGTATCGTGAGGCCAGTCTCAGGGCCTCTGGCTTCCGTCGTGTCGGCGGCCTTGTCGAGACAGCCGCGGCGCTTGACCATCGGCATCGCGATGACCGCGCTGGCGATATCATTCGCCACGTCAACCGCCATCTTCAACACCACTTACAACGCACAGGCCCGCGTCGATGCCGAACTGACCAATGGCTCCGACGTCACTGTGTTCGGGACTTCGGATAGGCCGGCAGGGAGACAACTGAGCCTCTTGGCGACGTCGCCAGAAGCTGCCGCGGTCGAACCCATGCAGCATCGCTTCGCCTACGTTGGAGCCGATCTGCAGGATCTCTACGGCATCGACCCTCTCCGCATCGAACGCGCGACAAACCTATCCGACGCTTATTTCAGCGGCGGCAGTGCGGCCGCCATTTTGCACCGGCTCGCTTCAACACCCGACGGCGTGCTCGTTTCGGAGGAGACGGTCCAGGACTTCCAGCTCCAGCAAGGCGACACGATCAATTTGCGGCTCTTGAGCGCGGGAGACCACCAGTATCATCCAGTTCCATTCAAATTCATCGGTGTGGCGCGCGAATTTCCGACGGCGCCGAAGGATTCGTTCCTCGTCGCCAACGCGGCTTATGTCGCCCGTATGACAGGTTCGAATGCCTCCGAATACGTGTTGATGAGAGCAAAAGGCGATCCACTCGCACTAGCACGGCAGGTCTCGTCGGCAGTCGCGCAAGATCCGTCATTGAAAGTTTCCGATATCAGCCAGGCGAAGCACCTCATCGGTTCGAGTCTCACCGCAGTCGACCTCGGCGGATTGACGACGATCGAACTCGGGTTTTCTGTGGTCATGGCGGCAGCTGCGGCCGGGCTGATGCTGGCGTTGGGATTCATTGAAAGGCGCCGGAACTTCGCCATTCTCAGTGCCGTCGGTGCCAAGCCCCGGCAATTGGCCGCATTCCTGTGGAGTGAGGGGCTCCTCGTTGTTGCCGGCGGCATCGTGTTCGGTCTGGCATCGGGTCTCATGACCGCTTGGATGCTGGTCAAACTGCTGACCGGTGTGTTCGATCCTCCGCCCGAGGCGCTTTCGGTTCCATGGACCTACCTGGCGATCGTACTCAGTCTTGTGATCGCATCGGTCGTCATCGCGGTCCTGTCCGCGAGGCCCTCGCCGGGGCACGACGCAGAGCACTTGCGGGATATCTAAAAGCCCCCCGGCTTACCTAATTGTAAAGCCACGGCCATTCCCCCGAAAACTCTGAGGCCTAGGCTCATGCCATCCTCTCAAGGTGAGAGAGATGATCCGGAAGCCAAGCTTCTCCGGATCGCCCTAGCTGCCGCGCCGGGCTCGAGGCCCCTTGCGGCACACACCCCCTACAAGGAATCGAAAATGAAGAAATCAATCATGGCTACTGCAATGGTGCTGGCCGTCGCCACTTCCACCGGCGCCTTCGCCAAGGCAACCACCGGCACGATCACCAGCGTCGACAAGAATGGCGACTCGATCACGTTGTCCGACGGGCAGACCTTTACCCTCCCGGAAGGCATTGAAGCCGAGACACTCAAAGTCGGCGAGAAGGTAAGTGTCACCTACACTGCCAAGGCCGGCAAACTGTCGGTTTCGAGCATTCACCAAGCCAAGTAGGCCTCGCCAACCGGACCGGGTCGGCTGTGCCGATCCGGTCCTTTGTTTGCGGCGGACGCCCAGGGTCGGGAATTCGGCTTACAGGATGCCTGTTGCAATCCGGTCAACCCTGTTGCCTTCCCGGTAGAGCACGGACACCAGCCCAGCGGCGCAGATGCCCATGAGCGCTCCGCCAAGGACGTCCGTCATATAGTGGGTTCCGACGTAAACCCGGGACCAGGCAACCAGCACCGCCATTAAGCCGAAGATGAGAGCTCTTCCGGGCAAGGCCTGAAACGCGAAAGCGGCAACGATCGCGAAGGCGGCCGTCGCGTGATCCGAAGGAAACGACCAGTCGGCACTCGTAGGGATGATGAGGTGGGTGATTCCAGCCTCATACGGGCGCATGCGGTGTACAAAAAGCAGGATGATCTGGTTGGCGCCAAGCCCGATCAAGAACGACAGTCCCGCTACGATCGTCGTATGGCGAACATGCACCCGGTCCGTCTTGCTCCACCATTGAAGGGCTACGCAGGCGATGAGAAGCGGAACACCAAACGTCGTCACCCCGACCATCATCCTGTCCAGCACAGGGTTGGTTCCCGATGCCGCGTTGATCCATTGCGTAATCGCCACGTCCATGAAATTGCCTTATCGTTGTCTGTTACCGATCAAGAGACCCATGAACGAGCATCGCGTCCATCAGATTTTCGAGGTTAGCCTGCTGCTCAAGGGAGCACACGCGCTCATTGAATGCGTAGGCGGTATCGTTCTGGCGTTCGTCAGCACCGACACGATCGTTTCCCTGGCCAACAGCCTGACACAGGACGAGCTGGTTGAGGATCCCCATGATTTCATCGCCAGCCACCTGATGATGCTGGCGAGCAACTTCTCGGTCACCACCCAGCATTTTTACGCATTCTATCTTCTCAGTCACGGGATCGTAAAAATTGCCCTCGTTGTCGCCTTGTTGAAAAGCCAGTTATGGGCATATCCGGCCTCCTTGATCGTCCTAGGGTTGTTTATTGCCTATCAGATGTACCGTTTCAGCTATACGGGATCAGCGGGGTTGGTCATTCTCACTATTTTCGATTTGTTCGTAATGGTGTTGATCTGGCACGAATATCGTCTCGTTAGGCTTCACAAATTGGCTGCCATTGGCAACGAGGCGGGGCAAGAGTAGTCCGCTTGCGTGCTTGGCGCAGGGCTTGGTCGAAAAAGGCCCGGCTCATGTGTCCAGGCAGTGCGGGCACCGTCTGGTCACCCGCCATTGTGGGTGCCAACAATGCCCGACTCGCCGAGCTTGGTTAGGGGCACGAAGGACAGGGTCCCGCCTTGATAGATGTCCGAACGCGCGACCGCGATGCTGCCATCCGCAGCCTGTTTCTTGGTGACCTTCAGCACGTGCTGGGCGCCGGGCGGTCCGACAGGAATGACCATGAGGCCGTTGGGTCGCAGCTGCTGCAGAAGGGGTGGCGGGATGTGATCGATGCCGCAGGTGACGATGATCCTGTCGAACGGCGCCTCTTCCTTCAGGCCGTAATAGCCGTCGCCGGTGTGGGTCGAGATGTGCCCGTATTCAGTGTAGCCGTCGGCGATGAGCCCGTCATAGATGCCGCGCGTGCGGGCGGCGAGTGGCTTGATGATCTCGATCGAATAGACCTTGTCGGTGAGATAGGAGAGATAGGCGGACTGGTATCCAGAGCCGGTGCCGATCTCCAGCACCTTGTCACCATGGCGCACGTCGATGGAGTTGGTCATACGGGCAACGGTGTGCGGGCCGGTAATGGTCACGCCATAACCAATGTCGAGATAGTGCCATTCATAGGCGCGCGCGATGTTCGTCTTGGTGACGAAGCGTTCGCGCGGCGTCAAAAGGTAGGCTCGCTTGTTGCGATCGTCCCACACGTCTTTGTGGGCAATCAGCTGTTCAAATCGGTCCCAGCGTTGGCCAAGGAAATTGGCCGTCTCGCCTCGGTTCTTCTGCATCCACTGAATGTAATCCGCCTTGCTCGTCAACGGAGGGCCATCGGCCAGGGGCACCTGGACCTTGGCCTCGGCCCGGGCCGAGAAGGCCGCGGAGACCAGCCCTCCGGCACCGCAGAGCATCAATTCACGTCGGCTAAGCACCATGGGGTTTGACCCTTCCAGAGCTCTACGGCCTCAGGATGTTGCGGCCGCCGAGAGCTACAGCTTAACTTGGGTCGCTTTGGGCTGGATTGCCGGGAATATACAAAACGGTAAGATTGACGAGTTTTTCCGCGATCACGGCGATCAGGAAAAAACTCGGTCGAAAGCCCATCTCCGGCTTCGCAGTTGCCTTTCAAACAACTTCCGCAGCCTGCCCTTGCGAGGGAGCAGGCCTATGAAAGGGCGCGATGCTCCTCCCGCGCCGCTATCCAGACCTCCCGCGCCGCGTCCGCGTTCATTGCCGCAATCCCCAGCCCCACCAACAGGTCCGGCCAAGCCGTCCGCCATAGGAATGCCGTGATCAGACCAGCCGCGATAATGGCGATGTTGGCCAACGCGTCGTTGCGGGCCGACAGGAAAGCCGCCTTGGTCAGGCTGCCGCTGTGGTGTCGGTATGCAGCAAGCATATAGGCGCAGGACAGGTTGACCGCGAGGGCGCCAAGCCCGGCGAGGCTCAGCGCGAGAGGCTGCGGCGGCACCGGAACGTTGAACTTCTCCCAGGCAGTCCAGAGGGTTGCCAGGCCGGGTACGAGCAGGATGAGCGCCAACGCCATGCCCAGACGCGCCCGCGAGCGTAGTGACCAGCCGAGGGCCAACACGATCAGCAGGTTCACCGAGGCATCTTCAAGGAAGTCGACGCTGTCGGCGAACAGCGACACCGAGCCGATGGCCAGCGCCACCACAAACTCGATACCGAAATAGCCGACGTTAAGGAGAGCGACGATGAGGACGATGCGGCGCAGCGCCGCATCCGTGGTTACAGGCTGCGGTGTCACTTCCGGCTCGCTTTCAGAGCGCTCGACATGACGACGGCTACGCAGCCTCCCAACAGAAGTCCGCCGACGAGGAGTTGCGGCGCCGCGAGCCAAGCAAGAAGTCCGGCAAGAGCCACCACTGCAAGTACGGCGAGCGCAAGAAATTCATCGTCGACGAACAGGCCGAACAGTTCACGCATAATCAGGGACACAACGTTCATGGCCTGACCTCTCGGAGTCGTATCGACAGTCTGGTGGCCAGTAGGCCGGCCAGCAGAAAGACCGCGACAAACACGACGATGGCGAGATCCTGTCCCGGCCAGTCGACGCCGAGCCCCTCCCCGGTCCAGAACACGCCGAAAGCCGAGAGCATGATGCCAACGCCAAACTTGAGGGTATTTTCAGGTACGCGGGCGAGTGGCCGGTGTATGACGACGCCGAGCAGCACCACAGCGAGGCAGGCGGCCAGCGCCCCGAGCGCGGCTGGGAAAAGAAGCCCCCTGCCCGCCCCCACCGCGATAACAATGAAAACGACTTCCAATCCTTCCAGCACCACAGCCTTGAATGCGGTGACGCCGGCGAGCCAGTCCACATGTGTGGCGTGCTGGCCTTCGGCCGCCCGCAAGCTGGCTTCTTCCTTGGCGAACGCCTTGGTCTCATCATGCAGCGCGATCACCCCGGCCGAGCGCAGGATCGCCTTGCGCAGCCAGCGCAGGCCGAACAGCAGCAGCAATACGCCGATGACCAGCTGCAGCGCGTGCAGCGGCACCCGGTCAAGCAGCGGCCCGAGCGCCAGAACAAGCAGTGCCAGAAGCGCCAGCCCGGCGCCGGTGCCGGTCAAGGCCGGTCGCCAGCCCCGCACGGTGCCCACCGCCAGCACGATTGTGAGTGCTTCCACCGCTTCCACCAGGGACGCGAGAAAAGCTGCGGTAACGGCCGGTGCAATCGTTGCCCAAGACATCGGAGTTTAACCTTTTTTGCCATTTTGTGGCCCCACCGAAACTTCTGGCGGTTCCAAAGCGCCGCGCTGCTGAAGCCAACTGGCACCGGTCCAGCAAAGGATGGCCCAGGCAGCACCCACGCACCAGCCTGCGAGCACGTCGGTGGGGTAATGAACGCCGAGATACACGCGGCTCAACCCGACCATGATTGTCAAAAATACAGCTAACGTGACGAAGTAGAACTTGATCCGCCGATCGGTATTGGCGCGAGTCAGAAGGGCGCCGAGCGTCAGAAACGTAATGGTCGAAAGCGTGGCATGCCCACTCGGAAAACTCGCGGTGAACACGCGCACGGCATGTTGGATGTCCGGTCGCGGCCGGTCAAAGCCTATTTTAAGCAGCGTGCTGATGCCCACCCCACCGAGCACGGCCACGGTCATCAGAACCGCTTGCCCACGTTTTCGTATCAGCAGGAGGTAGCCGACTGTCGCGGCGAAGATGAAACCGAGGAAAGCGAAGCTTCCAAGCGACGTCACGTCACGGCCCATCTCTCCCAGCCACGCTGGGCCGATCGGATTCGCAGGGTTGCCGCCGCTGCGCAAAGCCATGAGCACCGTCATGTCGAAGCGGGAAGTGTCGCCTTCCAGGACCTCTTCGGCGAGCAGTCCGAATGTGAGCACAAGGCAACCGGCTACAAGTACGGCGGCGACCGGCCAAATCTCATTCCCGCCGAGCCGCGTCAGCAGCGAGGGGTTAGAAGGACTATTTGGCTTGAGCATCTGTGGAAACTCTCAACGGCCCGGAGCCGTGATTGATCTCGACCACTTGCTGGAACGTTTGGTCCATGGCTCCGGTCCGGCTGGTGAGCCAGGGGAAATGCCCGTAGCGAAATGACAGCTGCGCATGAGCCTCAGCAGCCGGTTTGCCCTCTTCAAGCAGCTCAAACAGGGCCGAGGCCAGCCCGGTGCGGTCGGCGCCGTAATTGCAGTGGATCAGGATTGGGCGGGGCGCGGTCCGCAGTGCCTGCTCTAGCGACGCCAGCAACACGGCGTCGGGCTGGTGGTTGGCAGACATCGTGAGGCTGATGAATTGGGCGCCGGCGTCGCGGACGGCGGCAACCTCTGCCTCATACCAAAGCTTGCCCGGGAACGCGCCGCGCAGGTTGATCACAGTGCGGATACGACGCCCCTGAATCACGGAATCGAGCTGTTCCGGCGCGAGCTGCGCCGAGCGGTAAAGCACGCCCGGCTCTACTTCGTGGTTGTTACGGGTGAGCTGGAGGTAGCCAGCCCACAAGGCCATCCCGGCTGCGATCCCGATGGCGGAACCCACCAGTGTCTTGGCCGCACGGCGCCAGAGGGACTTTGGTCTGGAAAAATTCGGTTTCATGCAGGCTGCACTTTCAATTGGGATAGCGTGAGCGCCAGCACGAAGAAGATACCGACCCCCAGAACCCAATTGCGCCTATACCCAGCATCATCCGACGGGGCGTCGTGCCGACGTCCGCGCGCTCCAGGGACTGGTCATCGACAACATACGCTGGCGAGGAAGGGTCCATGTGCGGTAGTATCGGCATCATCATGCGATCCGTTGATTTTCTAGGTAACGACCGTAACATACAAGGAGTTCCGGGGCACCGGTCGGGCTCGGCCTGGTGCGTGTCGCAAACTTCATCAACTCGGAACTCTGGGGCAAGGTGTCAAGTGTGCCATGGGCCGTTGAATTCCCGAATGGCGGCCCCTTCCCGCGCCATCCCAGCCAAATCTACGAAGCCTTACTTGAAGGCCTGGTGTTGTTTGTGGTCCTGCGGATCCTGACCCATTCGCAGTTGAAGCTTAAAGCGCCGGGGTTTGTTGGTGGCACCTTCGTCGCCGCCTATGGGGTATCACGCATTTTCGTGGAATTCTTCCGGGAGCCGGACGTCCAGCTCGGTTACCTGCTGGGCGGCTGGCTGACCATGGGCATGGTTTTGTCGCTGCCCATGGTGCTTATCGGCATCTGGGCGGTGGCAACGGCAAGTCCTGTTGCCAAAGTCCCGCCCCATTAGCCACTTTCCCTTGGACTGAGTAACGCGTATGACATTCGGGAGTTCTTCCAAGCTCGCCCGCCAGAAAGTTCTATGCTTTCAACACGCCAACCCCTCGTCCATGCGCGCCGGCTAAGAGCGCTGATCATCGGATCCATACCGATGCTGGAGGCAAGGGGCGTTGCGGTTGTGCTGCTTGCGTCCGTCGTTGGCGTGATCTCCGCTACGCTGGTCCACGCCATGAGCTGGCTGGTTCAGGTCATGCATGCATTGCTATTCGGCCTGCAGCCAGAGGCGCGCCTCTCGGCGATGTTCTCGCTGGGCACGCCCCTGCAGGCGCTGGTGCCGGCGGTCGGCGGTGTCATCCTCGGCCTGACGATCATCTACCTCAAGAAATGGAAATTCCGCACGCCGATCGATCCGATCGAGGCCAACGCCCTTTACGGTGGTCGCATGTCGCTCACCGACACGTTCGTCATTGCTGTTCAGACGATGATTTCCAGTGGGTTCGGCGCGTCGGTTGGACTTGAGGCCGGTTACACGCAAGTGGGTGCTGGTCTCGCCTCGCGGTTGGCGCGTCTGTTCAAATTGCGCCGGAATGACGTGCGTATCCTCGTCGGTTGTGGCGCGGCCGGCGCTATCGCCGCGGCATTCGATGCACCCTTGACAGGCGCATTCTACGGATTCGAGCTGGTGATCGGCATTTACTCGGTCGCCAATGTCGCGTCCGTCATGACGGCCGCCGTCTCAGCTTCACTGACTGCTGAGTTTTTTGGTGGCGTGCCATTTCCACTGGAACTCTCCGGCTTGCCGGCGCTCACACCCAGCCAGTACTTGCCATTCCTGATCCTTGGGCTATGCGGCGGCGCCGCCTCCATCGCCATCATGTATCTGGTGACGCTGATTGAACGTGCATTCGTCCGGTTTTCCATCGACGCCTCGATCCGACCCGTCATAGGCGGCGCACTTGTCGGCCTCCTAGCACTTTTAACCCCGCAGATCCTCTCCAGCGGTCACGGCGCCCTGCATCGCGAATTTGTGATGAATTACGGCCTCGCTGCTGTGGCCAGCGTTTTCGTGCTGAAGTTGGCCGCCTCCGCCATCTCGCTAGGGTCCGGATTTCGCGGCGGCCTGTTCTTCGCATCCTTGTTCCTTGGTGCCTTGCTGGGCAAGGTTTTTGCCGGGGCAATGGCATATGTTTCCCCGGCCACCGGCATCGACCCGGCAGTCGCCTCTGCGGTTGGCATGACCTCGCTGGCTGTTGGCGTCGTTGGCGCGCCGCTGACGATGACCTTTCTTGCGTTGGAATCGACCCGTGATTTGACGCTGACCGGAGTCGTGCTGGCGGCATCGATCGTGTCGGCTACCCTTGTGCGCGAAACTTTCGGATACTCCTTCTCGACCTGGCGCTTCCATCTGCGTGGCGAAACGATCCGGGGCGCTCATGATGTTGGCTGGATGCGCAGCCTGACGGTCGGTTCGATGATGCGAAAAGACGTCCGAATGATGGATGCCTCCACCACGCTTGCCGTGTTTCGTGAGCAGGTGCCGCTTGGTTCAGCTCAGCGCGTGATCGCGATCGATGCCGACAAGCGTTACTGCGGCATGCTGCTTGTGGCTGAGCTCCATAGTGATCAGGACGACGACGAGACGCCGGTTCTCGCATTGGCCAAATTCAAGAACACGGTGCTGGTTGAGTCCATGAACGTGCAAGCTGCCGCAGAGTCATTTCAAAGGGCGGGCGCCGAAGAATTGGCGGTGGTAACAAGTTTTACAGACCGCACTGTGGTGGGCTTGCTGACCGAGGGGTATGCTTTGCGCAGATATGCCGAGGAACTCGACAGAGCCCGCCGAGACCTTGCTGGTGAAGCCTAGAGCTTTTTGATAATGGAGGGCTCCTTGTCGACGAGAACGGGGCTCAACTGAACCTTATCTTGCCACAATCGCACCATGCGATAGAGCGTGCATCAGCAATGGATCAGATGAATTGAAGGGCACCTTATTTCCTGCCGCCATGGCGCTCGTCGGTATGATGGTGCCTGCGTGGGCGGACGGGGCCTGTATTGCCAACATGGGAAGGTTTGAGCTTGGGCAATATGCCTGCTTGCAAGCCGGCGAGACGAGCCATCTGGCGCGTTGCGAAACGCACCTGAATATCTTGTCCTGGAAACAGGTTCTTGATCATTGTCCGGGCGGCCCGGCACCAGGACCCGCGCTGGCGACATCCGTCTGCCGGGCCAACGGTCAGCTCTTCCCGGCCGGCGGCTTTGCTTGTCTTGTCGTGGCCGGCAGCACGCACCTGGCGCGCTGCGACACCGTACTCAATGATCCATCGTGGACCAAGGTGCAGGAAGGCTGCCCCGGCCCGCCGCCACCGGAAGTCCTTCCAGAGCGCCAGGTCCATCCTTGGCTCAAACAGCCGTTGGCAGGTCCTCGACGCTTGATTGAACGCTTGCGTAACGCGCTTTGAAGTCAGCGACGGGCGAGTTTGGCGGCGAGGTCGTGATTTGGATGGTCCGCTGGATAGCGCCGTTAGCCATTGTCTGCGTGTATCCCAGCACTTCAGCGGTAGCACTAGCTTGTTGGCGCAGCGGATTCAGAGATATCCAAACGAAGTCTAGGTCGCAGCCTTGGATCCGGTCTGGAGGTCTGGGCGGAAAACCTGTGCGGCAGCGGACGACGCGAAGTCCGCTGCCGCTGGAGGAGAGCACGATGACTGACTAACGTACCCGGCTCCACGCTTTCCCATGCGGTGGCTCGGGGGTGTATGAAACCGCCGCACGGAAAAGTCGTTGTCAGCCCTTGGCGACCGGCAGCGCGACGAAGCGGTTTCTGTCGTCGCGTGTGATCTGCATCAGCACCGCCTTGCGTCCGGATTTGGCGGCATCGGCCATGGCCTTGGAGACGTCGCTGGTGGCGTTCACTTCTGCCGAATTGACAGCGACGATGATATCGCCCGGCTGGATCCCACGATCGGCCGCGTCGCTGTCGGGATCAACATTAGTCACCACCAGCCCCTTGCCGTTTTCCGACTTGGTGAGGGTGAGGCCGAGATCGGCCAGCGTGTCGGAACTGGCCGGAGCGGCGGGCTGCTGCTGGTCGGCCGAAGCCTGCTTGTCGCTCGAAGGCAGCGTGCCGAGATCGACCTTGATCGTCTGGCTCTTGCCGTCGCGCCACACGGTGACCTCGACCGACTTACCCGGCGAATAGGCACCGATCAGGCGGGCGAGCTCCTTCGGCGAAGCAACATCCTTGCCCTCGACCTGGGTGATCACGTCACCGGCAGTGATGCCGGCCTTTTTGCCGGGGCCATCACCCTGTGCGCTCGACACCAGCGCGCCGTTGTTGGACTTCAGACCGAGCGATTCGGCGATGTCGGAAGTGACTGGTTGGATTTCGACGCCGAGCCAGCCGCGCTGGACAGTGCCGTTCTTTATCAGATCCTGAACGACAAGCTTGGCGGTCGATGCGGGAATGTCGAAGGCAATCCCAACGCTGCCGCCCGAGGGCGAGAAGATCGCGGTGTTGATGCCGACGACCTGACCGTTGAGGTTGAAGGTCGGACCGCCCGAATTGCCGCGATTGACCGACGCATCGATCTGGAGGAAATCGTCGTAGGGGCCGGCACCGATATCACGGCCACGCGCCGAGACGATGCCGGCGGTGACGGTGCCGCCGAGGCCAAACGGATTGCCGACGGCCACAACCCAGTCGCCGACACGAACCTTGGAATCGTCGGCGAAGTCGACATAGGTGAACTTGCCACCGCCTTCGACTTTGAGCACGGCGAGATCGGTGCGCGGATCTGCACCAACCAGCTTGGCATCCAGTTCCTTGCCATCGCTGGTCACCACGGTGAATGCCGTGCCTTCCGAAACGACGTGGTTGTTGGTGACGAGATAGCCGTCCTCGGAAATGAAGAAGCCGGATCCTTGGGCCACCGGGCGAGGCTGGTCGTTGCGGTGGTCGCGGTTGCCGGACCGGCGATGTCCGTTGTCATTCTGGTCGCCAAAGCCACGGAATTCCTTGAAGAAGCGGCGCAGCTGCGGATTGTTCGGGAGATTGTCGAACCCATCGGAATTCTGGTCGGAGCCATCGTCCGCCGCCGGGCTGATCTGGGCCTTGACCTTGACGCTGACAACGGCGGGCGAAACCCGCTCGACGATATCGGCGAAGCCAGCAACCTGCGGCGTCTCGACACGCACGGCATCGGCCAGAACAGGTCCTGTTCCGCTCGTCAGCGCACCGATGCCGATCGCACCGGCGACTGCGATGGACGCGGCGGCGGCCATAAGACGTTTGCGAGTGACGGAATATGAATTGGGGGCAGTATTCATGGTTCTTGTCCTCTTTTAAGGACGCACTTGGATGGGCGTCCGGAAGGCAAAGAAAACTAGAGAGGCCTACATTACAGCACCATTTCCAGCGCATGAAACTTTGGTAATATCGGGAAGGCTGCTAACTCTAGGTACCGCTTCGAGCCGCTGCCCCGCCTGGAGGCTACCTTTGAGGGTTTTGATAACTTGCGCTGCAGCCTTGCTCGCCAACCCGGGCATAGCGTGTGCTGACGATGTGGCCAACGCCACGTATCTCTGCGCAATCATCAATGCGACCGGCCTTACAAATACCCAATGCGAAATGTCAGCAGCCACTTTATCGGTGACAAGCACGATGGAGATCAGCGTCCCAGAAGCGAACAAGCTATGTGGAAAGTTGGTCGACCTTATGGCCCGCGGGGGTCGCCCATTCTCAACACGTTGGGTTTTGAATTTTCGATCACCTTACAGTGACAAAAACAGAATTGCCTTCTGTGTGCTTCCGACAAGGGCGGCTCCACAACGGAGATCTAACTCACATTCAGATGGAGACGGCGGTCACGCTGCCCTTCCTCAATCTGATCTGGAATGAGCTTCGGAGCCTATTTGCCTTTCCCGCGCCAATCCTCCACGAGCGAAAAGAGAAACGAGCCTGACCAGGTCAAAAGGAGCAGGCCGTTCAGTGGTGTGATGGACGTAATGAGCCGCATTTCGCCAATGGGTATCACGTTGTTGTAGCCGAGCGAGGCGTAGGCCTCGGCTGCGTAATAGAAATAGTCCATGCTCGAAGGAAAGGTTTTTCCTCCGAAATTGCCTAGGGAAAGGGTCTGGTCAGCAAGGTGAAATATGGCGGCATATATACCAATCTCGAGAAGATGAAGCCCAACCAGGCCGCAGATGACGAAAAGCAGCGCGGGGTAAGCCCCGGTCGCCTTGCGTGCCAATTTGTCGAGGCGCTGGATCGCTTCGTAGTGCAAAGACGACGACCCAATGACTGCGGCGAATGTCAATGTGATGGCGATTAGCATGTTCATGGAATTATCTCGCTAGCGGGGTACGGCCTGGCGAAGGCATGATCGCGTGCAAATAGACCTTAAAAGGCGAGGAGCTTGGCCTCGCTGGCGCGCGATTAGAACGATTGCTGTACCCTGAAATTGTCGCAATGATGATGAAGACCAGAGGCAGCCCAGTAAGCCATGCGGCTTGGCATTCCGGAGAATAGGCTTGACGAAACAGCTAATCTTCGCGTTCGCAATTGCTTTTCAGTCCACTACCGCACTGGCGCTACCCTGTGAAGGAAGCAGGCTGGCGGTTACCGCCCCGAGTTGGTCGGTGACAAGTCCAGCGCCCGGCTCGTACCAGATCACGGTCGACTTGCAAGGCCAAGCCGAACCGATGAAGAGCGCTAAAGGCAGAATTTACTTCATCGACAGAAGAGGCGGCATAATCTCCTCGACCAAGATCGACAGGCATTTGCAGATCAATCCCGGCAGTTGGACAAAGCAAACGACCAAATCGAACAATGCTCGATGGGGCCAGTTGGTTGGGATGAACCACTCTGATGTTTCGGTGAGCACCTGCGTCCATTCCGCGAGCTTTGAAGACGGGACAAGCCAGGCATTCTGACCGCTTTACCCATAGATCGTCCTGACTGTAATAAGGCCGTCCACTTCAATCGCGGCCACAGCATCTGCCACATATGCTTTTCGTGGCGCCTCGCGACTTGGAAGGCTTCAAGAAGCCAGGGGCTGCTGCGACGCGCGTGTTGGAATTGCAGCGGACATTCCGTTACACCATCCAATCTTCGCATGTGAACTGCGCACCGGCGCTCGGGGCCTCTCCCGGCGAAGCACTGCGCACCGCCGGTCTGGAGTGAGTTCGGGAAGTCTAGTAATTCGTCCGGAGCCTGATGCGAGCCGGAAACGAACCGACCTTCAAGGCTACGGTTTTTGGCGCCAATCACTCGCAAACTGACCATCCCCTTTGAAGTCAGAGGACCGTCCGAAGGCGCTGACAGCCAATTGTCAGCTGTGTCGTGAGACATTGTTTCCAAATTGCCGCAAAGCCGATTCCCCGGCACAGGATCCAATGTGGAACGCACCATGAAACAGATTGCCTTGTCGCTTTTCGTGATCGCGTCCTCGGGTGCCTATGTCTTGGATCAGGCGGCCAAGCCCCCTGCCGGCGACATGATCGATATGGGAAGTGCCGTCAATGCCGCCGGGGACAGCGTGTCGCAGCCGCTCGGTCCAGTGACTGCTCCGGTCGCTGCTGCCACGCCGCCTGCGCTGCGCGCGCCCGAGCTCCCACGGCCGGGCGTGCGGATCGAACCGACGGCGACCCCACCGGCCACCGTTGGCCGCGAAACAACTGCCGCGATCGCTTCGCCCGTCCCACAGCCGCCAGCCGCTGCAAAACTGGCAGTTCTCGAAAAGCCGCCCGTCACCCGAACGCAGACGCCCACGGCCAGCCTGCCGTCGGTGCCCCAGACGCTTGCCCCGCCGCCCCAACAGACGCCAGGCCACCTGATCGCCGACGCCGCGCCGCAGGCAGGGTCGTTCGCCATAACCCCGGCGGTCTACATTCCCATTCCCAGGCCGAGGCCTGACTATCCGCAAGCCCCTGCCCGCATCATCAAGGCAGGCATGAAGCCCTCGTTGAGCCCCGCCAGGCACGGCTTTGCCGACGGCACCTACACCGGGCCCGTCGTCGACGCCTATTATGGCCTGATCCAGATCCAGGCCTCCATCCAAGGGGGCCGTCTCACGACACTCAAGGTGCTGAAATATCCAAATGACCGCCGCACCTCGGTCAACATCAACAGACAGGCGCTGCCCATGCTGCGGGACGAGGCGATCAGCGCGCAAAGCGCCAATGTCGACATCATTTCGGGCGCCACGCTGACCAGCAGGGCCTTCATCCAGTCGCTTGGCGGCGCGCTGAAGAAAGCGTCGTCGTAGTCCATGCGCGAGACCCGGCTTCTGATGGGCATGCCCATCACCATCGACATCGACGGCGCCGCGGACGCCGGGCTTGTCGACACGGTCTTCGACTATTTCGAGCACATTGACCGGCGCTTCAGCACCTATAGGGCTGACAGCGAGATTTCGGCCATCAACCGGGGTGACCTTCCGGTCCGTGACTGGAGCGGCGAGATGATGGAAGTTCTGGCCCTCGCCGCTCAGACGAAAAACGAGACGGGCGGATATTTCGACATTCGCAAGCCCGACGGTTCGCTGGATCCGTCCGGCATCGTCAAGGGCTGGGCCATCCGCAATGCCGCCGGAATCCTTCACCGGGCCGGCATCAGTGATTTCTTCATCGAGGCGGGTGGCGACATCCAGTCTTGCGGCAGGAATGCTTCGGGCCTCGACTGGAGCGTCGGCATCCGCAATCCCTTCAATGCCGATGAGATAATCAAGATCGTCTATCCGCGCGGACACGGCGTCGCCACCTCCGGCACCTATGCGCGCGGGCAGCACATCTACAATCCGCGCGCAGTCGGCGATCCAATCATCGATATCGTTGGCCTGACCGTCATCGGCGTGGACGTCTTCGAAGCCGACCGTTTCGCCACCGCCGCCTTCGCCATGGGCCGGGATGGCATTCTCTTTCTCGAACAGACGCCGGGTCTCGAGGGTTACGCCGTCAACAGCAACGGCCGCGCCACGCCGACAAGCGGCTTCGGAGCTTTTTGCCAGCCATGATCAAGATCATGGACCGGTTTCTCGACCATCAGACCATGTACCGGCTGGTCCTCTGCTATCTGATGGCGCTGCTAGGCACGACCCTTGTGCTCGGCTTCTTCAAGCTTGTGGCGCATGATCCGCTCGCGCTCGCCTTCACGACGGGATTGATGCTGGCCGCCTGCTGGATCACCAACAGGGTTTTCGCTGTTGTGTTCCGGGTTCCGGCCAACAACGAGTCCGTCTACATCACCGCCCTCATCCTGGCGCTCATCCTCGATCCGGTGGCCGTCACGGACCTCAACGGGATCGGTGCGGTGGTGTTCGCCTCGATCTGGGCGATCTCATCCAAGTTTATCCTCGCCATTGGCAGGAAGCACCTGTTCAATCCCGCGGCGCTGGGCGTGGCGCTGACCGCGCTGCTGCTCGACCAGCCGGCTACCTGGTGGGTTGGAGGCAATTTGCCATTGCTTCCCGTCGTGCTTGCCGGCGGCCTCCTCATCGTTCGCAAGCTGCGCCGGCTTGATCTGGTCGCCACCTTCGTCGCCGTCGCTCTGGCGACGATCCTGGCGACCACCCAGCCGTCGCAATACGCCACCGCGCTGACGGAAACGCTGGGCTCGTCGCCGCTGTTGTTCTTCGCCTTCGTGATGCTGACCGAGCCGCTGACAGCGCCGACGACGCGGTGGCCGCGCATCGCCTTCGCAGCCATCGTCGGCTTCCTGTTCGCGCCCAACATCCATATCGGCTCGTTCTACTTCACGCCGGAGCTGGCGCTTCTCGCGGGCAATCTCTTTGCCTACGCGGTGGGCCCGAAGGGGCGCTTCGTGCTGACGCTGGAACGCATCGAACAATCGGCCGTCGACAGCTACGACTTCATCTTCAGGTCACCGCGAAAGCTCGCCTTCCAGGCCGGCCAGTATCTGGAATGGACGCTTGGCCTCGACCGTGCCGACAATCGCGGCAACCGCCGCTATTTCACGGTCGCATCGGCGCCCACGGAGCAATCCCTAAGACTTGGCGTCAAGTTCTATCCGCGATCGAGTGCCTTCAAGCAGGCGCTCGGCGCAATGAAGCCGGGCAGCACGATCCACGCCTCCCAGCTCGCCGGCGACTTCACGCTGCCGGCTGATCCCGAGACCAAGATCGCCTTCCTGGCCGGCGGCATCGGCATCACCCCATTCCGCTCGATGCTGCAATATCTCATCGACAGCCATGAAAGGCGGCCGATCGTCGTACTCTACGGAGCCGAGACCCAGCAGGAGATCGCCTATCGCGATGTGCTCGGCGCCGCGAGACGGGAACTGGGTATCAAGACAGTGTTTGCGGTGGCCCACGGGGCGGAGCGCGGCCAGTATCCCGGCTATATCGACGCGCGGCTGGTGCGCCTGGCCCTCCCCGATTATCTGGAACGGACCTTCTACATTTCCGGCCCCCAGGCCATGGTCAAGGCACTGCGCCAGAAGCTGCTGGCCATGGGTGTTCGCCGTTCGAGGATAAAGGTCGACTATTTCCCCGGCTTTGCCTGAGTGGCGGTCAACCCTGTCGGGGCAGCGCGATGGTCACGACCAGGCCGGGATCGGCGTTGGTCATCGTCAAGCGTCCGCCATAGGCTTCGACAATGTCCGAGACGATGGCCAGGCCCAACCCGCTGCTGCCGCCCTTGCTGTCCAGTTGCACACCGCGCGACAGAGCGGATTTCCGATCCGCATCGGGAATGCCCGGGCCGTCATCGGCGACGGCGATGGACACCTCGCCGTCGCTTGCCCACGCATTGACCTGAACCGAGGATCTTGCGAAGCGGGCCGCATTCTCCACCAGATTGCCCAGGATCTCCGCCAGGTCGCCCTCATCGACTGGCGCCGTGAAATCCTCCGCAACGTCGATCACGAACGCGAGCTGCTTGCCGCTTGGTGTGCGCTTGACGACGGCGATGACGCCGGCCGCGGCTTCCCTGACTCGACACGATGCCTTGCTGGAAACGCCAGGCGCCAGACGGGCGCGCGCCAGTTCGCGCTCGACATGCCGTCGGATTGCTCCGGCGCTCTTCTCGATCTCGTCGGCGAGTTCGGTCTCGCCCTTCCTGCGCAAGGCCCGGATGTCGGCCGACAGCACCTGAAGCGGCGTCTTGAGGCCGTGCGCCAGGTCAGTGGCGCGCGACCGGGCACGTGCAAGGGCCTTCTCCTGGGCATCGAGGAGGCGGTTGATTTCGTCGGCGAGCGGCTGCACCTCGCTCGGCGCCGCCACGTCTAGCCGCGCCGCCCGCTGCGCGATCACGTTTCGAACGGCGATCCTCAGGTTTTCCAATGGCGCAAGGCCAACGGTGATTTGGATGAAGAAGGCTACCATGAGGGCTGCGGCGAGCACGATGAGCGCCGGCACAAGATCCCATACATATTCGCGCACCGACACTTCGACGCTGCGATGGTCTTCCGCCACGGTGGCGCGAAAGGACCGGCCGTCGGCATCGGTGATGGTGCGCTCGACGGCAATGGTAAGTTCGCCGCCCGGCCCCTTGAGCTCCTCGATCTTTCTCAGTTCTCCACTGGGCCCCTGGTCGGGCAAGGCAAGCGTTGCGTCCCACAATGAACGCGAGCGTACCAGGCTGTGGCTGGCCAGGCCTTCCACCTGCCAGTAGTGACCGGACAGCGGATTGGCGAAGCGCGGGTCGGTCAGGTCCGGCGCGACCGACAGCCGGCCGTCGCCCGCAAAGCTGGTCGCGCCGATCAGCTCGTTGAGATTGACGGTCAGTTCGCTGACGATACGCCGCTCTACATTCAGTTCGAACAGATAGCGCAGCCCGACCCCAGCGATGGCAAGAGCGACGAGGATCGAGATGGTTGCCGCCGACCAGAGCCTGAAGCGAATCGAATTGCCCATCAGGACGGCTCGTCAGGCACGAAATATCCGAACCCACGCCGCGTTTCGATCACATCGGTGCCGAGCTTGCGGCGCAGGCGGGCGACGATCACCTCGATTGCGTTGGGATCGCGGTCATTGCCGGAATCGTAAAGATGCTCGGCGAGTTCTGTCGGCGCCACCACGCGGCCGGCATGATGCATCAGGAATGCCATCAGCCGGTATTCCAGCGGCGACAGCGCGACAGGAACGCCGCGCAGCGAAATGCGCATCTGGCGCGTGTCCAGCAGCAACGGTCCGGATCTCAGCACCGGTGCCGCCTGACCCGTTGAACGGCGTAGGATCGCGCGCAGCCGCGCCAGTAGTTCTTCCATTTCAAACGGCTTGGGCAGGTAGTCGTCGGCGCCGGCATTGATGCCCTCGACGCGCTCGGTCCACAGGCCCCTGGCCGTCAGGATCAGAACGGGAAAACGGCGCGCATTGGCTCGCCAGCGTTTCAGCACCGTGAGACCATCGAGCTTTGGCAGTCCGAGATCCAGGATCGCGGCGTCGTAATTCTCGACGTCGCCCGCGAACCAGGCGGCTTCGCCGTCGCGCACGATATCGACCGCCATTCCTGCCGCCTTGAGGACCGCCGTGATGTCGGTGGCGATGCGGGGTTCATCCTCGGCGAGCAGGATCTTCATCAGTCGCTGCCCCCGCCGTGCATGGGGACTCCGGTGCCGGCGTCCACGTCGACGATCCTGCGGCGGCCGTCGGCGGCAACGATCTGGAACCGGTAGACCCATCTGTTCGCTATGCGGATGAAATCGACGGCGACGATGTCGCCGGGAGCTTCGGCGCGAACCACGCCCAGGATGTTGGACAGGCCCTTTATTTCACCCCGTTCATAAAGGTCCCGCGCCCGATCGTGATCGCCGTCATCGTCTACTTCGGCGCAGACGATGTTTGGTCGGATCAGGACAAGCCCAACCAAGCCCACCACCGCCAAGCGCTTCACTGCCGTTTTCATCCAGGAGCCGCGCAGACTTTACGTTTCGATTCTAGCTTGCCATAGAGCCGGTGGATTCCGCAGTCCGCCAATGTGGTCAGGAGCCCAGTGCTCCCGGCAGCATTCGCTTGAGTATGTCATCCCTGCGGATGAAATGATGCCAAAGAGCGGCGACCGCATGCAGCCCAGCGAGGATCAGGATCAGATTGGCGCACAGGCTGTGCAATTCCTTGATGAATCCGGCAGTCGTCCGGTCCGGAGAGAACGGGGCCGGTATGGTGAAAAGCTCAAAGAAACTCAAGGCGTCGCCCCTGTACCAAGTCAGGAGTATGCCGAGAACCGGGATGGCTACAAGCAGCGCGTAAAGCGCAAGATGGGTTAGCTTGGCCATCCATCGTTCAAGCGGCGTCATTTCCGAAGGCAGACCTGGCGCTCCGCGGGTCAGGCGCAGACCGGCGCGCAAGATGACCAGTATGAACAGCAGCAGACCGAACGAGATGTGAAACCACCATATCAGATCGCGACTGGGATCGCCGCGAGGAAAAAGGTCGACGACGTAGGTCAGTCCGTAAAGGCCGATGACCAACAGAAACACTGTCCAGTGGATGGCCTTTTGAGAGCTTGTATAGGTTGAGTTCATTCGAGCAATCCAGTTTTGAGCATCTCCAAGCTAGCGCCGATCTTGTCAAAGCTTTGTTGGGCCAACACCATCCACTACGTGAAGGTATCAGTCGGCGGCACGGTGACAATTCCGCAGATGACGGCGCTTTAGATGTGAGCCTCGGTGGGTTTGGTTGGCGCACATTGGATCGGAGAACCTGTCAGCAAGCTGACAAAGCTAAAGACTCATGCGTCTGGTTGGATCTCGCCAAACCGTCCTGCCAACGCCGTTATCTATGGACGGAAAATAGCCGCACTTCTGTCTGGGAGACGACCATCTTCCGGCATCGCGCGGGGTGACATCAGGCGGTAATCCGAAGGCCGCTTTTTGCACGGAGATCGTGTGCAGATTTATGCAGATTTATAATGTCCGTAAATTAGCGATCGCACGAGTTTGCTTCGGGAGACCCAGGCAGATGATCGAATTGGCCGTCGCACTAGCTCTGGGATGCGTATTGCCGGGATCATTTGCTTCGAGCGACATTCATCGAGCGTTGCGAGGCTGCATATCCTAAACATGGATATCCCGGAGCACAGGCGCGATGGATTGGCGATATCCGCAGGCAAAAATGCGCTTCGAGAGGCCAGACGGCTACCCGTTCGCAGGAACGAAAATAGAAGAGAAGCAGAACCTTCGTGTGCAGTTTTTGCACACGAGCAGTCATAACTATTTGATTTTGTTTATCTCTCTGCCCCATCCATCATCGGGGCGACTGCCGAGTGCATGCGCGAGACAGTGAAGGTGATCTCGGCCACAACGGAACGCACCGGCAACCTCACGAACGCGACCTTTGGCGCCGCAACGAACCGACGGACGGCGCGCGACCCGGCCTCGAAGCGTGCTTAAACTGTCCCGCCCGGCTAGACAGCATTGGAGGAATACAAGCTGGGCGCTAGCATCACCCGCCGCCACGGCGCTGCGTCTGGATTCGAGGCACCCACAAAAACAGCGAGCTGAAAAAGACGGTTGAGCTGATTCTCGAGGAATTTGAGGATGCCCTCAAGGGAGGGACGGCCGCCTTCAAAAAGCGTGGGCGCGTTCTCAAGATCATACTTTTCGGATCCTACGCGCGTGGTGGCTGGGTCGACGAGCCGCATACTAGGAAGGGCCATCGTTCGGATTTCGATCTGCTGGTGGTGGTGAACAATCGCAAACTCACCGATTTCGCCGGCTATTGGCAGACGGCCGCAGAGCGTCTGGTGCGCGAAACACGCCAGTCAGATTCATTGTTCATTCCCGCCGGGAGGTGAACACCGCACTCAGGGACGGTCAGTACTTCTTCATCGGTATCCGTCGTGAGGGAATCGTCCTCTACGAGCTCGACGAGGAACCGCTGACCAATCCGGGACCTACAAAGCCGGCCGATGCGTTCCGATAGGCAGCCAAACACCTTGAGGACAGGCTGCCGCACACCCGAGTATTTGCAAAGACAGCCGGATTTCTTCTCTGCCGGTCACGCCTCGAAAACTTGAGGAATGATGCGAATATGGCGGCTCAGTGAGCGGGTCGACTTCGCGATCCAACCAATTCCAGTGTGCAGTCCGGAATTATCCGTCGCTGTCCGGAATTAAGCCGATCTTCGGAGGGCGTCGCCGCGCTCGTGCAAAAGCTTGAGCGCATCGCTGCCGCACGACATGACACGAACCGTGGTCTCGATCCGAGAAAGACGAATGCTGCCAACGCCATTGGTAACGGCAGCGCAGTTCTGGAGGAGATGGCAAAGGGCGCGAAGGGAGGTGTTTTCACCGTAGATAACAATCGCTTCGTAGGCGTCGGCTCCCTCAACGTTGTGTCCGGCGCCGATCCTTATGCAGTCCTCCCGCGTCGGCTGCCCGATCTCGAAACGCATGCCGATACGGCTTTCGATCTGGTCCACAGCGTGGGTATCACGCCTCGTGCCCGCTAACCGATGAGTGTTGCCGGCGAGCAATAAAGCGAAGCCGCACCTCTCCTGAAGATGGAGCAGCTCCCGCAAAACAGTGGGTGTGAAGTTCTGATATTCGTCCACCAGCAACGGACGCGTCGGGCCGTATCGGGCGCCCAAAAAATTCATGCAATCCTTCGCAAGATCATATGTGTGCTTGCTGTCCCTTTGGACGCCGTAGGCGTCATGCAGCATCAGGAACATCGGCCTAATAGCCTTGGTATGCTGCGCAACCTCACAATAGGCAGCTCCGCTTTGGGCGGCTATCCAGTTGAGCGCTACAGTCTTTCCGAGTCCGGCTTTGCCGACCGCAAGCACCGGATATCGCATCTTGACCGCCGTATCGAAGGCAGCCCGCACGGTGAGCGCAGCCCGGGTTTCAACGAATATCGTCATCCGACGATCCTCTTCACCAAGTCCATCTGAGCGGCCATGCGCTCGTCCTGTTCGCGTCGGCGCTCTTCAGGGATCAACGGCTTCTTCGGCATCAGAATCCGCGCCGGCCGCTGAGACGGGTCGAATGATACTTTGCCCGCCGGCTCGTTGGGGATGACTTCAGGTTGATCCTGACCAAGCGCCATCAGCCGAGCTGCAACGTCGATTTTCGGGACCGAGCGGCCCATCTGCACAATCGCATCGCGGTGCGCCTTTGCTCGTGCTGCCGTGCTTTGGGCGCCACGATGATCAAGTGGATGAAGTGGGACATCGGGGGTTGCGATCCCGAGCCTTTTACCCTTCATGTCCAGCACAAGCAGCTCTGCCGGCGCATGATAGACCGGGTCGCAGACCAGCACCTTGTCGTGCGTGTACTGCCACAACTCTTCGCAGGACCACCGACGCCCACGGAGTTGGATCGCGCCTTGAATGACGGTGCGCTCGACCCGGCGCGCGACTGCAGCGCGGACCTCGTCCCGGCTCATGGTGATTGCTGACCAGCCCGCAACCACGTGCTGTTGAAAAGTGGTGTTGGGCGAATGCCCCTTGAGGCCGCTCTGCTTTCCCGTAGGCATGCTGTGATAGGCCTTCAGGAGACCGAAGAACGCCGGAACGAAATCTTCGAAGGTGCCATAGGGCGCAACCGTCCGGCCGATCGCCTCCTGGCGCTTGTTCATACGGTTGCCGGAAATCCAACCCGGTAGCGTGCTCAGATAGCGTGACTCGAAGTCGCCGAACCAGCGTTCGATGGGCTTTGCCGAGGCGTTGTAAGGCAAGGCATTGACAACTCGCATCGAGCGACCCGGCCCATGGAACCCGGGCACCATCAGTGTCATGGCGTCGTCGAGGTACGTCGCGAACCCGTATTCCTTGCCGTTGTCGATATAGAGAGCTTCAGGCAGGCCGAAGGCTGGATGATCCACCATGGCCGCAAATACTTCGATCACATCACGGTTGTTGACGCCGCCGCGCGTGTCGAATGCGATCAAATCACACCAAACGCGGCCAGTCGCCCAGTCGAGGAACCCGATCAGCTTTGCAGTACAAATCGAGCCGTCCGCCCGCGTCAGGTGGATGTCGATCGGATGCACATCTCCGACGACCAATTCCATCGGGCGCATGCCTTCTATGGAGCGCCGCCCGCGCGGGCGGCTGTCCTCGTAACCTTTGCGGTTCGTGCGAAACTGATGGACCTTCCGATAATGCATCTCTTCCGAAACGAGCGTCCACGGGATCGAACAAGCTTGCTCAAAACTGGCTGGATCATTGGGGCGGAATCCCCATGACCTAGTGGTCTCTGCCAGAAGGTTGCGCGCCAAGATTTTGACATGTCCCCAGGCGGCGCCGGCCGCCAAAAGGCCTCGAATTTCCTGTTTTAGATCCTCTGCAATCTGGGCCTTGGTGACAGCGTCGAACGGTACCAAAGCATCCCACTGCCGGCTGATGACGACGCGTTTCTTGCCTTGATCCGCTCGGCCGCGCCGCCCCCGGCTTGCAATCGGCTTCGGACGGTTTTGAGCCCGCGTTTCAATGGGCTTTAACCGGAGTTGCAACTCGGGTGGGAGGGAAGCCAAACTGACGAGATACTGCTTGCCGGCGTTGCCACCCTTGCCCTGAACGACGCGCACCTCCAGGGCGTGCCCCCGCCAGTTGCCGCGCTGGCAGGCCTTCCAAACCGCTTGTCGAGAGATTCCCGCCAAGCTGGCGAGCAGGTTGAGTGGCACGAACTCTTTCCTCGACATCGTGCGCTAGTCCCCAGCGGCAGAACGGAAACCACCGAGTAGCAGCTCAAGTTATATGTGTCGTGACACCCACGCCTTGCCGCCCTCGCCCGCTCAAGGGCGCCATTCGCTACCGAGAGCCCTTGCTGGGGACAGTGAAGGCGTAGAGCTGAATCTTAGTCGATAGGGCTGCTGCTTCGGTTTACCAATCCTGGGGTTTGGGGTTGACCAATCCGTTGCCGACCGCAAGCAGGTTGACCAATAGAGGCGCTTAACTTCCACGCTGATTCAACCACTTAACGCCAATCCAGAATTAGCTGTGATTGTGGCCATTGGTAAACCCGATCTTTGGATCGGGAACCCTTATCCTCGACCTGAAAATCCTCTTGTTTTCAATCGTATAGGCTGAACACCTGCGGCCCATAATTCCGGACTGGTAAACCCCATGAAATGCCAAATAATTCCGGACATCACACCGTCTTTGATGATCGACTTATCCTTGAAAAATCCCCGTTCCAGACTGCCATTTATGCGACTTTTCGAAGCACAAAAAGCGAACATCGTGTTCGCGGTATAAACATTCAATCGTCCGGTGGCCAAGCCGCCGGAAGTTCTAATATGTCCGCAAGCTGCGTGCCGCCTTTGCGCACATATTCTGCTTCGCTATCGAGATCGTAGCCAGGCAACGGCAACAGTCCCCTAGAAAGCGGGTTGGCTTCAAACGGATTGTAAGCGATGAGTGGTTGCCAACGTTCGTCGCGCAGTTTCCAAAGATTGGGCTCTGGAAATATGACGACGGCGCTCACATTGCGATTGCGCGGAGCGCCGTGGCGTCCCCAGTAGCCGTCATTTGTCCGGTCATTCTCGGTATCGAATCCGCCGTCGGGCCGGCGGCGAAAATGAACGCAGGGACTTCCAAACAAGGCGTCAATCAGTGCGTCGGCAACATGGTCGCCTACGGGAATCGATCCTTTGCAGTCGGCAACAACGATTAGATACGGTGTTTCGGAAATTCGGTACCTTTGTCCCTTGATCTCAAGGGCCTGGCGGAGGTCAAGATGCGGCGCAACCGATCGCACACCGCTCATGGCAGCCGCAATCTTGCGCTCATACAGCTTCTCCTTGTCGTACCCACCATGAAGTGTGAGTTCGATCTTCCAGTCAGTAGCGTCGAAAATGCGACTGGGCATGTGCTGAACATTGTCGCCACACTCCTGTGCCCCCCACGCTTCGACTTCAGATCTGAGCTTGCCAAGACTGGGTGATGATTTGCCGTGCTTTTCGACGCTGTAACCCATCAGCCATCCGGCTGGCAGCTTCACCGTTTCCAAAGCATTATAAATTGCTGCCTCACGGTTGTCGCGGCCCACTGTCTCCAAGTCCGGCCCGAATGTCGTGACTTCTACGAAGGCCAAAGGACCTCCGTTCGCATCCTTAACCAAGAAGTCTGGTCTACGTGTTGGATGCGGACAGAAAGGATGAATTTCCACGGTATGCCCGAGTCGGCGCAATGCTGCGTGAACAACAATTTCGGCCATTGTCGCTTGATACTGAACGTTCGAACCGCCGCGTAATCGTTTGACCAAGTCGGCCTGTTCCGTTTGCGGGAACTCCGCCAACCATCCGTTTACGAGCTGACGATAAAGGGCAAAAGGCTTGCGAGCTGAGCTGTCGTAAAACGCAAAATCGTCTTCACCTGCTTTCTTTGGCGACGTCCTATCCCTTTTCTTGTCTTCAAATAGGGCGGGCATGGGTACCTCTTTTGACGAGTCCTCAGAAATGATCCGGCGGAATTTCGCCAGATAGCGCCGGATCGATGTGCCGAACGACATTGCGGGTCTTTGTCCGAGCGCCATGTGCCGCCGGCTCCAGGTACTTTTGTGGGAGCGCTTCTACTGAGCCGAGAAAGACAGCGCAACGATTTGGGCATATGTGCTGTAGATACTCTACCGCAATACGTGAATGGTGGGTCGGATTGGATTACTTGCGTCAAACTGATGCGGCAAGCATGCGGGGAAGGACGATGGCGGCTTCTTTGGGGATGTTGGTTTCGGATGACGAACTGCGCGTTGCGTCCGTCGTGCGAGCGAAGAAGGTGGACGAGAAGACGGTGTCGGCCGGTTCAGCCGCCGCGCTAGACATGAAGCTTTCGGCAGAAGAGGCGGACGGGTGGACGCTCGCGAAGCGAAACAAGCGGTCGCTTCGCCTTGAGCGTGCCAAGCCTATCGATCGGCAGCTCGAGGATGATGTTTGGACGCTGCTTTACCGGATGGGCTTCAAGGCGCTAAACCCTGATCGAAATTTCTACATCATGGGGAAGGATGGGTCACGGCGGCAGCTCGATGTTTTTGCGAAGGACGATGAGACGGTTTTCGTCGTCGAATGCACACATGCACAGGATACTGCAACCAAGTCCGTAAAGCAGTTGCTCGACAAGATTGGGGCGATTAGAGAAGACGTCGTCACCGCGGTGCATTCGACGTTTGGCCGGGATCCAAAGCTGAAAGTCAAAATCGCGATCGCAACACGAAACGTCGACATCCGCACTGCCGACCGGCAACGTGCCGCGGCAGCAGGCGTGCCGATTATCACAGAGGCCGACGTCGCGTATTTTTTTAAGCTCACCAGCATTCTGAAATCGGCGGCGCGATACCAGTTTCTCGGCCGTTATCTCAAGGGTGAAAAAGTTGAGGGCCTGCGTACGCGCGTCCCGGCGAACCGCGGCAAAGTCGGCAATACGACCTTCTACAGCTTCCTGATGTCGCCCCACGACCTGTTGCGCATCGCGTACATCAGTCATATGGGCGCTACATCCAACGAAGACCTCGAGACGTACCAGCGCATGGTGAAGCCTACGCGGCTCCGATCAATCGGCGCCTATCTCGATCGCGGCGGCACGTTCCCAACCAACATCGTCGTCAACGTTAAGCTCGATGGCCTGAATTTCAACAGCCAGGAAACGTTCGGAGATACCGCGACTGGCACTCTCGATCTTCCCGGCCAATACGGGTCCGCATGGGTCATCGATGGGCAGCATCGGCTCTATGGCTACGCGTACGCAGGCCGCGATGCCGATGAGGATCGATCCGTCGTCTCCGTTCTGGCTTACCAGAACCTGCCGGTCCGGCAGGAAATAGAGATGTTCGTTGACATCAATACGCAGCAGGTCAAGGTTCAGCGCAATCTCGTGAATGAAATCATCTCGTCGCTCAACATCGACGATGAGGACCCCCGCAAGCGGCTGGACGCGATGTGCGCGCGCATCGTGCTGAAGTTGGACGAGGAAAAGCACTCACCGGTCCGTGATCGCATACTCACAGTCGGTCAGCAGAAGGACAATTTCCAGTGTCTGACCCTCACCTCTCTCGCGGATGGCATTGAGGGCAACAGTCTCCTCGGATCGGTTCACAAGTCGGGTGGCAAGAAGGGTAGTGTCAGGCTGATCCCGGGCCCGCTGGGTACGTTGTCAGATGACTCGGCCGCCATGATGAAAAAGGCGACTTCCACCTTGTCGGGCTACTTCGCCATTTTTGCGGATGGCGTGCCGGAACACTGGGCACTGGGCGATGCCAAGGGCGGCTATCTCTGCACAAACCTGGGTCTGCGGGCACTGCTTGTTCTTCTCCGCAAGCTCATCGTCTTCATCGAGCGCGACGGAACGCGCGTGGTGTCGCTTGGAGCCGACGATATCGTCGAGCTCGTCAGACCGCTGGCGCAACACGTAGTCACCTATTTTCATGATGCGTCGCCATCTGACATCGCCCGCTTTCGCAACCGCGGCAGCTCGCTTGCCAGCGTCGATCAAAACGCCCTGCAGATGATGGCAATCATCCATACCGCTGATCCCTCATTCGATCTCCCCGAGGTCAAACGCTACTTGGAGAACCAGGATGCCGAGGGAACCCGACAGGCTCGCATCATGATCGATGAGATCAACCAAATTCTTTTCGACGATGTCCTGACCACGCTGAAGGCCAAGTTTGGTGAGGAGAAAGATGCGTGGTGGCTATCCGGCGTGCCAAAGGCAATCCGGATTGAAGCCGACAAGAACTATAACAACGACAATGGCGAGCACGAGCGTTGGCGCTATCTGTATCTGATCGACTATCTTGGCATTGTGCTTCATGACAGCAATTGGGAGCTTTTCAAGGATCGCTACAATTTCTACGGCAAAGGCGCCAAGTCGACGCTTGTCCGGTGGATCGGCAAAGTCAACAAGGCGCGCACCGTCACGCACCATGCAGAAAAAGGCCCGCTGTCGAAGGACAAGGTCGAATATGTGAGACGTGTGCACGAACTTGTGAAGCGCCACATCCTTGGGGGAGAGCCCGTCGACGGCCGCAAACAGCTGCTCTTCGACGATTCTTCAAGTGACAGCGCCGGCTAACAGTCACGCGTTTTACCAATATTCGAGTTTGGCTGTCAGCATGGAGTTGGGCAATTAGGCTCCGCCAGGCTCGCTGTCAGGCTGAACTCTCGTTGCGCGCATGAGGGGTTCGAGTACCCAGACGCTCCAGGCATCTTGAAGGCGCTCACTAACCTTTGATGCCGTCTGGCGCACGCCCTCGGTTGTTTCGAACCAATTGCGCCACGCGGCCGTGATGTCGCGTTTGTACCCGGCCCCTTGGCCGTAACGTTCCGCCGTCTGTGTCCAGATATCCGCGTCCGACAACAGTTCACCATAGGCGTCGCGGCCGATGGTGCGCGCCGCCGCCAGAAACTCCTGTCGGCTCTCACTTAGCCGCGCCCGAAGTGCCCTCAGATTCTGGCCGATCGCTTCAAGATCCTCATACTTGCTTTCGAGGTCCATCAGCTTGTGCTCGATACGTTGCACGAGAGCTTGCGAACGCAAATTGGCATCGACCCGGACCCCCGTACCCAAGATGTGATCAACCTGGAAATTCTCCCAATCGCCTCGCCGATAGATCGAGGCGGCAATTGAACTGTGATGCCCCACCGCAAGCTGGTCGATGAGGTTCTGGTAGGCGGGGCGTACTGTTTCTGGAAGGTCGCCGACCGCGTGCAGGACGCGCGCCAGATCCTGCTCGATTTCCCGACGTGCTTCGCTCGTGCGAACGACATCGACATTCTCGATCAAGTTTCGAACGCCGTCTGCAGCATTCACGCCGCGAGCGGCATAGGCAGCCCGCATGCGAGCGATTTGACCGCGAAGAGCCGTCCAGATCTTGCCGGCGTCGTCGTTTTTTGCATCGAAGAAGTTAACCGGTGTCGGTGGTAGGCCCACATTGGCCAGAGCCTGTTCAATCTCCTTGCGCCGAAGGCCGTAGCCCTGCTGACGGGAGATAACAGGACCATCAAGGCCGGGCATTTCAAGGGCTTCGTCGCCGCGCGGCAAGACAAGGATGCATTGCCGATAGCGCTCAGCCGCGTCAGATGCCGCGTCCTGCGATTCCTGAAGATGACGTTGGACGGTCGTGTTCGGGGCATCTGCGAATTTGGTGCAGAGTACTAGGAGAGTCCGGGAGTCCTCTGCGTACGTGGTGATATCAGGACGCTGGGTTACGCCTTCCACACCGCGAGTATCGATGACGGATAGGGTCTGACCATCAGCACTAAGATTGTTCGAAGGCATCAGGACGGTGATGCGTCGAGGGATACTGAAGCGCGGTTCCGCACCACTATTGATCGCCGATACCAGATTTGACACCCAAAGCAGGCCATCCTCTCGCCCCTCCGGAAGAATCATCTGGCGTTCCTTTCGAGCGGCCAGACTCATTCCGCCCACAATTCGATCGGTAACCTCGTCGATGCCAAGGCCCTCTTTCAGAAGGTCAACGATTGGGTCCTTGGTAATCGGCTCATCATTTTCCATGTGACTGACCGGCCTCATGCCAGCCATATTGCGGATCAGACGGCCTAGTTCGGCTGACAGCCCGCCGCCACTCGCCCCAGGCACGAGACTGGCGACCAATTGTTTCGTCAGTCTAACGACTTCCTCCTCCGTAACGGTATCGACAAGAACACCAAATGTAGGTGCGACGCGTATGGCCGTTTCGCAGACCGTGGTACGTCCAGGCCCCACCGGGAACGCAGGCCGGCGTCCGCTGCGGCCATCGCCAACCAGGAGTCCAACTGCATAGCTGAGCGCCATGGTTTTTCCGACGCCGATATCCCCTACCCAGGCCATAATGTGGTCACGACGGTCCAGATAGGCTTCCGTTATCTGAAGTTCATTCCGAAGCAGATCGATCGGTCCGCGCAGAATCGGGTCCGTCATTTGTTCCTGGAATGCAAGGAGGTCTCGGGCGGCCCTATCGATCGTCCAAAGCGCCTCTCGGTCGGGATGCAGGAAGGATGGTGGCTTTGCGCGCAGCCAGTTTCGCGCGTAGTGTTCGCTCACTTCGGTCGCGGTCTGGGTACCGATTGCGGCCAAATAGCGTTCAGCAATGTCCGGCTCGACCTCATCTGCCTTCTCCAATTTGGAGAGCACGCTGGGAACAGTGTTCATCGCGCGTGCGAGAGTCGCCTGACTCATGCCACTGGCGTCTCTAACATGTTTGAGCACGTCGGCTGGGATGGAGTGGACCACGATCTTCTCCTTTTCCACTCTTTGATGACACAAATCGCGAATATTCGCAAACTGTCCCATCAGGAAATGAGATTTTACGCGATCATAAGACCTTTGAGGGCTTTTCAGGAACATTCTCGCTGACAGACGGGCGAATGCGGTATAACTTTCGCGTATCTGAAAAACGGGAAAGTCATGCCGCTCCATCTCGTCGGTGAAAATCTCGACAGGCACCGAGCCTATATGGCCGCGCAGGCCGGCTCGCTCGTGAGCTTGCTGCGCGGCGTCTATGTGGACGCCAACGACGACGTAAACAAGACGGTAATGGACCACGCCGTCCGCATCGCTGCCTACCTTTACCCTCACGCCTTTTTGTCGGGCCCGAGTGCATTCCAGCTCGCGCCTACAGTGGACGGCCGCCTCTTCCTAAGTGGGCGTCGTAACCAGCGAAGCCGAATCCGGGGCCTCGAAATCATACAGAACCAGGCGCCTGACAACCCCTCGACGGTACCGGTCATCGTTGGCGACGACATGGGCGAGTTCCATATCACGGCCTCATCACCCGGCCAGCGTTTTCTGGAAGCTTTCCGTCTACGAAGCGAACATGCAAGTGCAATCGACCCTGCTATGCGCCGAAGCATGGCAGACCGGTTGATCGAAGAGTATGGGAATGCAAGCTCTGCGGCCGATGCCATTTGGGCTCTGGCGCGCGCCAACAGATGGACTCGCGAGGCCGAAGCCGCAGAAGCCTTTCTCAACGCGGCTCGACCGGTCCAGGCACCCGTCAACAGGGCGCAAATTGATCTCGTCGTAGCTTGGCACGGGGAACCTGTCGGCCGACTGATCCATGATGGTGTGGAATGGCGCTGGACGGCGGCCCCGGGTCGACAGCCGCCATTGATCCGCCCGACACGCCCAGGCAGCCTACCCCCTTTTATAGAATCGCTGCTTCCGGAAGGCTGGCTAGCACACGTTCTCGATGATCGCGATGAACGGGAAACTCTCCGGACGAGCCGTCGCTACATGTCCAACATAACGATCGTCGACGGTTCCGTCGACTTGGCAACTGTCCCGCAGGATGTTCTGCAGGGGCGTCTTGCTCACTTCCAGGCTGGCGGACTCTTCACTGGCCAATACAAAGGGCCGACCCGACGTTCTCTCGAGGATACCTTCCAGGATAACCTTGCGCGCCTGTTCGCGGACGCAAACACACCGCGGCTGTCCGGCGTACAGATCAAGGCGCCGATGTGCCTCAGGCAGGACGGTGATCTGGTTCCAGCAATCACCGAGCCTTTCACCCATATCCTGAAGCCTGCCGGGACGAGCGGTTTTGACGACCTGCCCATCGTGGAATGGATCTGCCTGATGCTGGCGCGCGAGGCCGCGTTCGATGTTCCGGAGGCGGTCCTCGTGCGCATGCCCGATCAGATGCCACCTGCCCTACTGATCGAACGGTTCGACATTCGCCGTTCCCATAACGACATCCATCGAATTGCACTTGAGGATTTCTGCTCGATCCTCGAGCTCCCGGCGGCCCGCAAATACGATGGCACCGTGGAGCGAATGGCGCGCGGCCTGCGCCCCTTGTCCACCGATCCCGTTGCCGACATAGAAATCCTGTTCCAACGTGCTGTCTTCGCCTGGTTGATCGCTGATGGCGACATGCATCTGAAAAACTTGGCACTGCTCAAAATTGCCGAAGACGGCGCCGATGGCTTCACGCAAGTCCGGTTCGCCCCCGTCTACGATGCGGTAACCACCCGGCTTTTCCCGGGCCTCGAACACGACCGGATGGCGTTAAAGCTCAATGGCAAGGACGACCGTTTGACCCCCGATGATTTTCTCGCGCTTGCGCGGACGATCGAACTGCCGGTTTCCCGTGCCGCGCAACTGATGGCAAACTGCGCTCGACGGACCTTCGACTCGGCTCCCCATGTTGCTATACCTCTGGAGGCGGCTCCCAACGGAGATCTTATTCGGGATCGTATTGTCGCAATCGTGCAGCATCGCGCCGAATCTTTTCTCTGATCGAATCCGTGCCTTAGCCTCGACCCAAACACATTGCTCCGCACTGAGCGCGAGCGAACTTTTAGGGGGGATAGCAAAACGGCTTGTTGGATTGCCCGCAAAAAGTTGCCGTGCAGACAAAATTCCGCCTTGACCTGCAGTTCCAGACTGCAGAATGTGCAGTCTGGAACTGCAATTTGTCGTCGGATTCGAACAGTGACAACCGCTATTGTTATCGACTGCCTGAAAGGCCAATCGGCGCATAGGCCTGTGTTGCTCGGCTTCGCGCCGGCAGACGTTCTTTATCGCTTGAGCTTTGCCGACATCCTCGATGAGGATAGCCGCCGCGGGTATCAACGTCCTTTCAACGACCGTCACAGCCAGGACTTTCGGCGCTACATCAAGGAACCCGAAAGTTCGACGATCCCGCTGACGCTGAACCTGCGGCCGGCCTTAAATGACGAATGGCGGATCGAAGAGCTTCCGGACGGTCGCATTCGCTTGGAGATCTCGGCCGGCGCCCAGAAGATCATGGCACAGGTCGACTGCCAGCACCGCCTCGGTCACCTGGGCGACCTGCCGATTCCCCTCCCATTCATGTGCTTTATCGAGCTTTCCGAGCGCGAGGAAATGGAGGTCTTCAGCATCATCAACAGCAAAGCCAAGGGACTGAGCACCAGTCTGCTCGACTACCACGAAGCACAACTTGCCGAGGATCTGGCCCTCGAACGTCCCGAGCTTTTCATTGCATTCAAGCTGAACAACCAAGAAGACTCGCCGTGGCATCGGCGCCTGAACCTAGGCGGCAAGACGACCTCCGGACTGAAAAGGATCGTTTCGCTGCGAATGATGCAGCAAGCCATCCACGCGTTCCTGAAGGCGACCAAACTGTCTTCGAAGGACTCGGTCGAGGAAGCGCTGCGTATCGTGCTGGATTTCTGGCGTGCGGTTGGCGTGGTGCTCCCGCAGGAGTGGGCCAGTCCACGCAAGCATATGCTGACAAAGGGTGTGGGGGTCTATGCGCTTTTTCGCATCGCGGCGGATATTGTCAACGAATGCCGCGACGCTGGACGATCATGTGACAAGCGGGCGTTCATCACCGCACTTTCTGATTTCGCCGGAACGATCGATTGGTCCACCTCCGGCCCCCTCAAGGGCTTTGGCGGCCAAGGCGGCGTCAAACAGGCGGTAGAATTTATTCGCGAAGTTCGGAAGCGCGCTCGTTATAAGGTGGTCAATGGCTAACAAGAATATTCTGCTAATCGAGCCCGGCTACAAGAATAAGTATCCACCGCTCGGCCTTATGAAAATTGCCCAATATCATGGACCGCGAGGGAAACGAGATCGCGTCCGATTCATCAAAGGGGAAGATCGCTCAGTTCTGAACCAGGCGTGGGACCGAATTTACATCACGACACTTTTCTCTTTCGAGTACCCGAAGATTGCGCAGACGATCGATTTCGCGCTGGAGGTTGCCAACGGTCAAGCCGACAAAGTTTTCGTCGGCGGGATTGCCGCCTCATTGATGCACGAGCGCTTCATTGAGGAGAGGCGCTGGCAGGGCATACGCTTCATCAAAGGGCTGCTTTCGGATCCGCCGGCCTTTGCGCTCCAGTTGGATGAGTTCTCAGAGGAGCTTTACGCCGAGGACACCGGTGGCCGCCCGATCGAGGATTTGGTCCCCGACTACGGCATCCTGGATCAGATCGACTACAAGTATCCGGTTCGTGATGCCTACTTCGCGTACACCTCCCGCGGCTGTATTCGAAAATGTCACTTCTGCGGAGTGCCAAAACTGGAGGGCGCGCAGCGGGACACGGAGTCACTGACGGCGCTCATTAAGGCCATCGACGCGCTCTACGGTCCGAAGAAGGACCTGACCCTTATGGACAACAATGTCGTCGCAAGCCCGCGATTCAAGGAGATCATCGCCGAAATCCGCGATCTCGGGTTCACGCCAGGCGCCAAGCTCCAGCGCGAAGGGATGCGGGTGCCTGTCCAACGCCGGGTCGACTTTAATCAGGGTGTTGATGCCCGGATTCTCTGCAAGGATCCCATGTACCTGCGCGAACTGGCGACCATCTGCCTCAAGCCGCTGAGGATCGCGTTTGACCATCTCGGTGTGAGGAAGCCGTACGAACAGGCGGTGCGGTACGCCGCCGAATACGGCCTCACCGAGCTCTCGAACTACATGCTCTATAACTTCCATGACAACCCTGCGGACTTGTTTGAGCGGATGCGGCTCAACGTGACTCTCAACGAGGAGTTAGGCGTACGCATCTGGTCGTTTCCAATGCGCTTCCAGCCGACCGACCGGCCCGACCGTGGTCACATCGGCAGCAAGTGGACCCGTTACCAGCTCCGCTCGATGCAGCTCATCCTGCAGGCGACCCACGGCATCGTCAGCGGCGAACCCACCTTTTTTAAGCGGGCCTTCGGCAACACGTTCGAGGAGTACGAGCGTATCCTGGCTCTCCCGCACGACTTCATCTTCAATCGCGATTGGTACGAACGTTTCGATCCCGAGGAGCGGCTCGCTGCGTACCGGGCCGAGTTCAACAGGCTCGATGGCTATGAACGACGCGAGCTGCTGGAGTTACTGTCGTCGTGCGATCCTCGACAGTTTGCGGGGCTGGCGGAGCAGGCCACAACGGTGGCACTGAAGCGGGTTCTTCGCTTCTACGTGCCAGTGCCTAAAGACGAACTGTTTGCAATTTGGGCGAAGCAGAAGGAGCTTACCAGGGGCGAGCCAACTGCCGAAACAGGTCTGGCGGAGGATGAACGGGTCGAGGACGCAGGCCTTGACCATGAAGAACCGGAGCCCTCGCCGGTCTGCAAATCGAAGACGCAGGAAGGGATCGCTGCATGAACGCGACGGCTGCAATCAAGCTCGCCCGGGCGGCGTCAACAAGTCGCGGGACGGCCGAACGCCACGAGTTGCCGGAGATCGTGATCGGCAAGGATATTCTCGAGCTCGTCTCGAGCGCGATGTACGTCGACCCTATGACCGTGTACCGCGAATACATTCAGAACGCAGCTGACGCGGTCGATGCGGCTCGCGCGGCTGGCCAGCTCGCTGCCAGCGAGCTTGGCCGTGTCGAGATTTCGGTAGAACCTGGTAGCCGGACGGTCCGAATTCGAGACAACGGCTGCGGCGTTCCTTTCCAGGAATTCGGTCGCAAGTTGACCGCACTTGGTGGCAGTGCCAAGCGTGGGACACCGGCCCGTGGATTTCGCGGCGTAGGCCGGCTCGCAGGGCTCGCATACGCGCAGGAGCTGATCTTCCGTTCGCGCGTTCCGGGTGAGGCCAAAATTTCCGAACTGCGTTGGGATTGCCGCCAACTGAAGGTAGCTCTGCGCGCATTGGAAGAGGATACAGGTATCGCGGAGCTGATCCGCCAAGTGACCACGCTGCAACGCGTCGAAATCTCCGACGCACCGGAGCGATTTTTCGAAGTTGAAATGAGGGGCATTGTCAGGCTGCGGAACGATCGCTTGATGAGTCCGACGGCGATTGGCGACTATCTGAGCCAGGTCGCTCCCCTGCCGTTCTCACCAGATTTCCGTTTCGGCGGGCAAATCACCGACGCACTTTCACGTCATTTGGGTCTCGGTGTGTTGGACATTCGCATCGACGGCGCCGAAGAGCCGCTTTGTCGTCCGCACCGCGATCTATTTGTTTTGGACAACAAGGCGGATATTACCTTCGATGATGTGACCCTAATCGAAATACCCGGCATCGACGGCGACGTCGCGGCCGTCGGCTGGGTGCTGCATCACGAGTACGAAGGGGCGGTGCCGACCGGAACGCTTGTGAAAGGTCTCCGGCTTCGCGCCGGCAACGTCCAGGTCGGTGACCACACGCTTCTTGAAGATCTGTTTCCGGAACCGCGGTTCAACGTCTGGTCTGTGGGCGAGGTGCACGTGCTCGACAGGAAGGTCGTCCCGAACGGGCGGCGTGATCATTTCGAACAGAACGCGCACTACCACAATCTGTTGAACCATCTCACACCGACTGCCCGAGACATTGCTCGGCGCTGTCGGACGAGTTCGGTACGCAGAAAATGGGCGCGGGAATTCGACCTGCAGGCCCAATCAGCCGAGGACACGCTGTCGGTTATCAGCCAAGGCGGTGTCAGCGCGGCGGAACGGGAACGCCTCGCACTCTCGACCGATCAGATGCTGTTGCGCCTTACCAAGATAGCGAGCATGGACATACTAAAAGACGCTGCGGATACGCATGCTGCCGCGATTGGAGGAATTCGTGCTCGACTTGGCGAACTGATGGAGGACCTTTCCCCGGTAGCCAGTCCTTTGATGCGCCTCCCACCGAAGCAGCGGGCAATTTACCAGAACTTTTTTGATCTAGTGTATGAATGCTCTGCAAATCGGGTTGCAGCCAAGTCTCTGATTGATCGAATGATGATGCGCCTTGAGCAGTAGTTAGGTGGCGCCAGTTCGAAGGCGCTACGTCCCTCGGTCGAGCTCGACCCGAAGGATGTCTTGGTTCTCTTGTTTGCCTTCCACGTTCTCGTGTCCTAACGACACTGGGCGCTGACAAGGTGATCTGCGGTGGAAAGACCTGTCAAGTCGGCCTCAATTAACGAAAATAGGTCAACCGGCGTTAGAATATCTCGACGCGGCTGGTCGAGCCGAAACCAATCGTTGAGTTTTCGCCAGCCCTCTACTTGGAAAGCCAGCTGGTCGATCGTATGACGAGGTGCTTCCAGAAGCCGGCCGGGGAGGGCGGATGCTGACGATCTACCAATCGCGCCAACGTGCGCACCAATGTTGATACCGGTCGAGGTCGAACCGGCTGAGGGTTTCATCGCTCGGGCGCAGGTCGCGCTCGCCGATTCGAAGACGCATGTGTACGTAGATACCTCGTTGCTCATGTGGTTAGCGGCTGTTGGCCCTTCATCGCGCGCGGTGTTCATTGACTGGGCGTCCACGCTGAACGGGCGCATCCACGTCCCGGCGTGGAGTGTCCACGAGTTTTACCGCCATCACCAGCGCAAGACACAGGTCAACGAGATTGCCGAAAAGTGCTCGGCCGTCGAGAAAGCTCTGAAGGACCTAAAATCCCTTATGCGCGTGTATGCCGACGGACCCCTGGTGCCAGACAAGCCAGAGATGTCCTTTGTCGGCGACCTTGAAGCCGCGGCCGCAAATGTCGAAAGCGCGATGAGGATCGCGCAAGGCTGGAACTACGAGGCAGCCGCTTTCGAGGTTATCAAATGGATGAACACTCATGCATTGGCGGCGACGCGTGCCTTCGATGCATTCGCGAGCCTTAAGCAACGCGGTGGTGCACGCTACGGCCACGAGGTGCCGCCAGGCTTCGAGGATGGGCATAAGGTCACCAACCGTTTCGGGGACCTAATTTTCTGGGAGGACGTCATTGCCGACGCCAGCACAAGGGCGGCAGCCACCGTCGTCGTGCTGACGCGTGACCGGAAGGAGGATTGGTTCTCCTCGGGGCTAGAACGAGAGCCTTCCGAGGACCTTCGCCGACTAAGGGGGAGGTGGAATCCGGTTCCCGTCCCGCATCCCATGCTCACCCTTGAGATTCGTACCACTGCCAACGCCGCCCTCATACTACTTGACGAACTGTATATGGGCGGAGTGATGTGGCTGGCTGACAAGAACCGCTTCGGCCGGCTTGCAGCCGTCACGTTTGGAATGGATCTTGCGCGTCTGGAGGCAGCAACCCGCCCTCCACCAGGCATCGCCGAAAGGGCAGCGAAACGCGATGCCGTCGACACCCTCGGACTTTTAGAGGCCAACCGTATAATCAAGGCCGCGCGAGCGGATGAGGATAGGGCGGCGGTGCTTAAGACGATCGCTGATCTCCAGGGCCAAGCGCCGGAAGCCGAAGCCACAATTGACAGCTTCACCGCCGAAAGCATCTCGGCAATGGACCCGGCTGACCTCACTGTGCTCGCGAAGCGACTTTACGACAACGCCCACCTCGGGCCTTCGGCCGCAGCGACCCTCGCTCGGCGCCTGCTCGACGGAATCGATAAGGTGAATTCACTTCATGCATCGGCAATCGTCGGAGGCATGCTCGTGGCCGCCTACTTCGAGGAAGGGGTCGCACGCGCCACGCCCGTCGGCCAGCTCCTTCAGGAACTGCTGGAATGGCGTGTAGACAAGGGTGTCGATCGAACCATCGGAGCTGTGTCGCGCGAACTCAAGCGCGTGCGATCACCGGCGCTCTACCGTCCATCCGCCTCGACGGATTGGATCGACGTCCGCATCGACGCCTCAGAGCCTGTCACAACAACTCCCGTAGCTGTCGGCCAGATCTACGTGGGACCGCAAGGTGTACTTACCGATCCTCCCATCCAGCCTGAACTCGCGCTCTCCAAAATGTTAGGCGGCGCAAAAAAGGCCACTGTTTCTGAGCTTGTCTCAGTGATTGGGCGTCATCACGGGATCCCGCTCTCCATACTACGAGTTATTGATGCAGAAGGAGACGAGGAGAGGACCATCCTCTCTAGCACCGGCGTCGATCGGTTCGAACCCTTAAGACAACCCAAACGAGTTCAGGACGAGCCCTTGCCCGAGAACGCCCCCATGGCCAATGCAGACGCCCAGCCCGTGGCGGAAGTCACGATCGACGTTGATCCGGGTGGTGGTGTTGCGCCGGTCGAAACTGTTTCAGCGGCCGAAGCTCCACGCGCAGCCCGCCCGCCAACCGCGAAACATCCTGGTGGCGAGACCGACGAAGTGCCGGATGAGGACGATGATCTCGTTGACAACGATGACCTGACCGACGGAGAGGACCTAGAATGACCGAAACTATTGTCCCCTTCGAGCCGCGCTTTGGGGCCTTCGTGATCGAATCTCTGACGTTCGGAATGTATGGAGAGAGTCGAAACGCTATCCGCGAGTATGTTCAAAACGGCTTCGATTCGCTTCGCCAAGCCATTGAAGACGGGCTTATCCAACCAGACGAGGCCCGTGTGGATGTGGAGATGGACGCCGACCGCAAGGGGCTTACTATCCTTGACAATGGCGGCGGCCTCCGGACGGAGAACGCTGCAAGTGTGCTTGCGGCGATCGGCGCCTCTAACAAAGACTACCGCAACAATGCGGGTTTCCGCGGCATTGGCCGACTCGCCGGCATCGTCTTCTGTGACAAGCTGATCTTTACAACAAAGGCGCCGGGTCAAAAGCAGTATACGAAGGTCGTCTTCGACGCCGCGATGCTCCGTGCAAAGTTGTCTCCGGATGGGACCTACGAGAAGGACGCTGCCGAGACGCTCGCAGAATGCGTCACCGCTACACGCTACGACGCGGAGGACACAAATAAGCACTATTTTAAGGTCCGGCTGGAGGGACTCTATAACCCGCCAGACGAGTGCCTGGACGTAGATGCCATGCGAACCTACCTTAGTCAGGTTGCGCCGCTTCCATACCACCCCGCATTTCAGTTCGCGGAGCAGATCCAGCAGAGAGCAAGGGATGCGGGCTTCAACCTCGAGAGCATTCGCCTTTTCGTGAAGGACGGCGAGCGACTGCCAGTCGAGCTTTTCAAGCCCTACGTCGACACGCTTGCCGTGAAGCACACACGTGCTCCAATGACCGGGGTCGATTACCCTGTCTCTCCCACAGGCCGGTGGTGGGGTTGGACGAGCAAGAAACGTGCATCGGGTGCCGTCAAGGATCCTTGGAAAGGCATCCGTGTGCGCATTCGCAACATTCAAATCGACGATACCAAAGTCATGCGGGAAATCTTTGCCGAGTCACATCTCGTCGACACACCGCGCTCCTCCTACTCAAGATTCGCCGACTGGTATGTCGGCGAGATCTTTGTTGACCCAAGGGCTGCGATTCCGAACGCCCGTCGAGACGGGTTTGAGGAGAACCAGGCATGGGAGAGTATGCGCAACGAACTCGATGAGAAGATTGCAACGCCGCTAGGCAAGCAAGCCTACCGGACGTCGAAAGCCAATCAGCTTTCCGTCGAGAACATCACCAAGGCGATAACGGCGCTGGGTGAAGCGGTCGCTCTGCTCGAAGTGGAGGACGCTCCCACTGCTGCAATTGTCGAACCCCTTATGGAGGAAACAGCATTGCTTCGGAAACGGATCGCATCCGCGATCACGATCGCCGAACCGGAAGAGATTAACGCGCTCGAGGCGCTAGCTGTGAGGCGCGGTGAGTTACAGCGGCGGCTCGAGATAATTTACGCCAAGGTGCCTGCCCACTCGTGCGACGAGGAGATCGGGCAGGCAATCGAGGATACAATGGGGCTGCTGTACAAGGCATTTCGGGAGCGACTGGCCCCGCACGAGTGGCAGCGGGTCAAGGCAATCGTTTCTGAGATCACAGGTGTACGATCCGATTGATGTCGCCAGCGGATTAGCTGGGATCGGGTCAGCAATTTCCAGACATCTACACGTCGCCACGTAAATTCGTTGCGCCTGCAACGTGCCAAAAAAACCGCGGCTTTCGCGGTGCGATGCGGCCACGACCTAGCCAGGGTCCAGCACGAAGCAAACGTTTGCAATGGTCCGAGATGGCGGCTGGCCTATGGTTCAGTTGCCTCATCACTTTTCTCACCGGGTCTGACGAGAATTTGTATCCGGCGCTTGGGGCTTCTCCCGCCATACGGCTTGCCCTTCCTGTTAAACCCGGCCTTCTCAAGCGTGCTCAGCATCCGTGCATTGTCGGTACGTGCTGTCGCGAACAAGCCTCGGCCTGCTGCAAGACGGATCGCTTCGTCCACCAACTGGTGGGACAGGCCTTTGCCTTGCGCCTTCAGCGTTACGAACACATAGCCGAGCTCGAAAGGAAATGCCTTCGCGTCGATGTTGAACCCCGCCTTCTCGCTGATGCGCTCTCTGTAACTCGCGAGAGGATTCTTGAGCGCCGCGATGCCCTTGGGACCCTCGCCCTGCGAAAACGAGCGCTTCCGCTTGCTTGACGTTTTTGGCGACAACAGCCTCGCCCACTTCTCCACCCTCGTGCACAAGGCGCGTGAAGGTGGCGCGGCGCTTCGGGGTAAACTTGCCAGGTTTGCCCGAACTGAGCTTCTCAGTCATGCCGGAACTCCAGTCTCGCGGTCGAGCGCGCCTAAAAGATACGCGTCAACGCATTCATAGTGCCAGTTGGTCCGGGTGCTCGTCATGAACCGCACGGCTCGCCCGTTCCCGATCTGCGGCTCGCTCGCCGAATTTTAGAAGACAATGCGCGGTCCCTGGTTGCCGCCGGTGAGACGGTCGAACAGCGGAAGGTAGTCTTTGCCGCCGAAGAATAGGACCGGCTCCGTCTTGCCTTGCGGCAGCATCGAAAAATCCTGACAGCGTTCGCTTTTGCGCCTGCGCTTGTACGCATTCGCCTGCGCCGTGAAAGTGATGTCGTAGCAGGGCGTAAGAAACGCCGCCGCGATAAGGCCCCATCCCGCCGACAGGATGAACAGGTTCGAGACGCCGACCTTCGCCGCGAGCCTCCGGTAGAGTTCGAACGCCGGCAGCAGACAAAGCGGGTTCCCCTTCGGGTTCCGATTATAGGCGACAAGCTCCTCCCGCCATGTGCGCCCGCTCTTCGCTATATCGTCAGGCCGCGCAAACAGCACGCCGCCCAGAGCAGGCGCCGCCGCGGGGTCGGCCACGAACACGACGCGCCGTCCGTCGCTGGTCCTAAGGTATCCAGCATCCGACCTCTTGCGCGCCGCACATTGGATCACGACGACCGTGCAGTCTGCCCCATCACCAGCACCTGGTCTTCGAGGCAGCTCAGGAAATTGCGGTCATACATCTCATCGACGTGATTGGAATTCCATAGGCCCGATTTCCTCACCCTTTCCCTATCGCAATGATGCCCGAGCCAGCCTGCCGATGGCATGTCAGCCGCCTGCCTCCCGTAGTTGCTGAGGAGCGCGATAGCGTTGCGCTCGATATAGCCGCGGAGGCTACCGGGTCCCGGCTCGTCATTGACGCCCATCGACACGAGCGGCATCGCGCCGATGAACCGACTCACCTCGCGTTCGAGCGCAAGCTCGGCCGCCCGGATTTTAGGGTTCGCCGACTTCTCAACATCCCAGGTCGCGCAGGCATGCCCGTTGCGGGCGATGAGTGCCGTCCCGACGATCAGGCGAAAGATTGATCCGCGGTGATTGCCGCCACCGCTCTGCGCCTGGCCCCGATGCTGCGAAAGGCGCGTCCACAGCTTCGTGCCTGAGTTCGGTCTGAGCGCATGCGTGCCGACCCTGACGACGCGCGGACCCGCTCCGGTATCCGAACGGACCTCGCCGTCCTCCATGAAGAAATACACGCCGCGCTGTGGCCAGTCGAGCCTGCCGCTGCCGCTCGCAAGGGTTCTTGCACCGCCCGGGCAAGTGCTGAGCCGGTCGATTGCAGAATAAAACCTCTTTAGATCTTCAATGCGCTGCGAATCCATCCTTTGATCATACCCCGCAGCGCAGCAGTCTCACATCTTCGATTGATGCGAAACTCCTCCTTTATGTTGCCTATGTTGCCGTGGTACGGCGATGCGGCCGTCCAGCAGCCTCAGGCCGGCTGCGCAGCTAGTCTTCTGTCTCGACATCGCCGCTTTGCTGGATTGAAAACTCTGGCATGATGTCGCCCGCCAGCAGCCTCTCCTTGCTCAGCAATCCGGCATCCTCGAGCGCCTCGAAATCCGGCAGATCGCGTAGCGTGTCGAGCCCGAACTCCAGCAGGAACTCTTTTGTCGTAACGTAGGTGTAGGGCGCACCAGGCGTCGGGCTACGCGGACCGGAGGCGATGAAGCCTGCGCCACGCAGATGGCCTATCAGGTCTCTGCTGATTTCCTTGCCGAAGAAGGATGACAATTCCGCGCGGGTGATCGGTTGGAAATAGGCCACACACATCAGCACCAGCACCTCGGACTGCGTAAGCTCGCTCGCGAATTCGTTTCCTCCGACCGCGGCGCGGATGGCATCGGCATAGGCCGGCCGCGTCAGGTGCTTCCAGCCACCCCCGACGGCGACCAGGTCGTAGGGCCGGCCGCGCAGTTCCTCACGGATATCGTCGATGAGGAGATCGATGCTGCAACTTCTGCCGACGATGCGGCCCAGCGCCTCGCGGCCGACCGGTTCACTGGCGGCGAAGATCGTTGCCTCGACGCGTTGCATCCACTCGCGCCAGCGCGCCTCCGGCGGTAGGTGATCCATCTCCCGATCAAACAAATGGTCATTTGTTCGGCCGTCGCCTCCTTGAGCTTCTCCCCTTCTGCTACGTGCACTCTCCACCATCGTCTTCACAGCCCGTAGATGCGGAAGGTCGGGCGGCCGGACAGCTCACGCACGGCGCCGAGTTCGACCAGCCGGTCGAACAGGCGGCGCAGCCCACGGTCGCTCATGCCAGCGATCTTTTCCGAGGCAACGATCGCATCGTCGGACAGGAGCTTGTCGACAACAGCGTCCGCCGCCTTGGCCCTGAGTTTCGGCGCAACGGCAAGCAGCCGGTCCGCGCGGCGCTCGAGCTCGGCGGAAAGATCAATGGCCCGCAGCGCAGCGCGCGCCTGCGCGGCAAGCAGATTTTTGGCACGCTCAGGATTTGTCTCAGTACCTGTCGCCACAGAGCTGGTTGCCGATCGGCGCGGGCGGGCGCTTGTCCCTAAGGCTGCCTCGGCGCCGAGCAACGGCACCGCATGTACCCAACTGAGCCGTTGCGCCAGCAAGGCGTCTGCGAGCCAACATCCGAAGGCTCGTGCGAAGCCATATCTTTCGGCAGCCGTGAACGCGCCGGTCAGCATGCCGACCATTCCGATGCCGGCAGAAAGCTGTCGAAGATCGTCCGCCAGGTCGCTGACTGCGTCGTCGTCGCGGCGCAGACCGAGGTCATCCAGCACCGCGCCGATGCTGGCCTCGGTCAGCAGTGTCTCGGCAGGCGTGCCGGCCAGCCGGCGCCAAGCCAGCAGCATCTTTCCGGCGGGGCCGACGGACAAAAAATCGCCCGGGCGTGTGAGCAGCACGGCGTCGCGCAGGGCGCTTTCACCCTCGACGCGGCCAGCCTGCCTTGCCGTCACCGCTGCGGCGACGAGCGCCAGCCGCTGGCGCCAAGCGCCGGCCCACCGCTCCTGCCGGCGGACCACCGCATCAAGCGCTCCGATGGCCGCGCCGGCAACGAGCGCGATATCGTCGACGTCTTTGCCCGCAACGGTTTGCGCATCGGCGACGGCGCGGCGCAGCCAGGTCGGGACGAGGACTACCGGCGTGGCGATCGGCGCTCCAGGGGGCGGACCAGGGTGGCGCGAGAGAGATTGGGACCGAAGAATCATTGCGAATGAGCATGAATCACGGCGGCGCTTTTGGCAATCGATTTGCATTGAATCCGCCGCACCTGTCGCGGAACTAAAACGAATGATAATGTTGCATTATCGTTCATTTTGCTCTTTATATGAGAAATGGCCCAAACCGTCGAGCAGAAGCCCAAAAATCACGC
>NZ_JAFKIC010000328.1 GCF_017306585.1 Mesorhizobium sp.
CCTCAATCACGGCAGCCGCCATGTCCTTTCAGAAACTCGATGACCTCGGTCACAAGCTCGAAGCGCTCGACCATGCACTGGCCATTCTCGGCGCGGACGAAGCGACGCACATGGCGGTCGGCGGCGGTGAGAAGCGCGCCGAAGCGATGGCCGCCCTGGCCGGCATGTATCATACAAGAGCGACCGCGCCGGAGATATCGGACTGGATCGCCGCCGCCGAGGGCGAGGCGCTCGACGACCAGCAGCGCGCGGCTCTCGCCGAACTGAAGCGGCAGTACACCAACCTGACCTGCCTGCCGGTCGAGTTCGTCGAACGCCAGACCACGGCGCGCATGCGCTGCGAACAATTGTGGCGCGAGCTGCGCGCCAGGAACGACTGGGCCGGTTTCCAGCCGGCGCTCGAGGGCGTGGTGGCGCTGGTGCGGGAAGAGGCCTCGCTGCGCGCCGACGTGCTGGGCCTCGCCCCCTATGACGCGCTGATGGAGCAGTACGACCCCGGCAACCGCGTCGCCGACATCACCCCCGTCTTTGCCGACCTGAAGGCCTTTTTGAAGGGATTTGTGCCCGAAGCCCTGGCAATTCAGGAAGCGCGGCTGCGCAAGCACCCGCTGAAGCCGCTTTCGGGCAGCTACGCCATCGACCGCCAGCGTGAACTGGGCCTCGCCATGATGGCGGCGGTCGGTTTCGACCTCACGCATGGCTCGCTGTCGGTATCGCACCATCCCTTCTGCGGCGGCGTGCCCACCGACGTGCGCATCACCACCCGCTACAAGACCTCGGACTTCCTGTCGGCGCTGATGGGCGTGCTGCACGAGACCGGCCACGCGCTCTACGAACAGAACCTGCCGAAGGCGTGGGCGCACTGGCCGCTCGGCAAGGCCCGCGGCATGGCCGTGCATGAGAGCCAGAGCCTGTTCGTCGAAAAGCAGGTCGGACGCAATCCCGCCTTCTGGCGTTGGGCCCTGCCGGTGGTGGAGAAGCATCTGGGCGAGACATGGTCGCTCGACGACATCCTGCCGCATGTGCATCGCGTCGAGCGCGGCCTGATCCGTGTCGACGCCGATGAGGTGACCTATCCGCTGCACGTCATCCTGCGCTACGAACTGGAGCAGGACCTGGTTTCGGGAAGGCTGGAAGTTAGGGACCTGCCTGAAGCCTGGGACGCCAAGATGCGCGACTATCTTGGCCTCTCCACGGCGGACAATCCGGCCGACGGTCCGATGCAGGATGTCCACTGGCCGGGCGCGGCCTTCGGCTATTTCCCCTCCTACACGCTGGGCGCGATGATGGCGGCGCAGCAATGGGCCGCCCTGACACGCGAGCACCCTTCCGCCGACGCCGATCTGGCGAACGGCAACTTCGAGGCGATCAATGGCTGGCGTCGTGACAGGATATGGTCGCAAGGGTCGCGCTGGTCGACGCCGGATCTGCTCGAGCGCGCCACCGGGGAAAAACTCAACGCCACCTATTTCGTCAATCACCTGAAGCAGCGTTACGGCGGATAAAACCGGCTCTCCTGCCATCCCGGCTGCGTTGACAAGCTACGCCGCCGGCAAACCAGGATAAGGCGGCGACCTTGCGGGATCGTCCGCACTTTTCTATCACTGGTGGCATCCGGCGACACCTGCAGGACGCGCGGACCATTGTGGGTTGGGGTGCTTTGCGGTGACATCTTCTGCGATCACGCGGTTTTTCGTCTTGATTGCCATTGCCCTGTTCAGCGCTCCGGCCATGGCCGACGCCGAAATCCACAAGGGCAGCCCGGGAGCCTGGATCGACCGGATCGAACTGCCCAAGGCCGATCCGCGTTTCGACGCCCAGATCAAGGGCGGCATCTCCAATCTGGTCTCGGAATATCAGATCCGGCAGCGGCCCGGCGGCATCGAGGCTTTCGACCGCTATGCCTACAAGATCGTCGACCGCACCGGGCTCGAACGTGGCGCGGCCATAAATTTCGAATTCGACCCGGCGACGTCGCAGGTCACCATGAACTGGCTGAACATCATTCGTGACGGCGTCGTCATCGAGCGGCTGCCAGGCGCCACCTTCGATGTGTTCCGGCGCGAGAAGGATGCCGAGAAAGGTCTCTTCGACGGCTGGCTGACCGCCTATGTGAATGTCGACGACGTTCGCGTCGGCGATATCATCGACTACGGCAAGACCACGGTCAGAACCCCCATCGTCGGCGCCGACCTGTTCTTCCACTCCGTGGCCGTTGCCTGGGGAGAGCCGATCGCGCTGATCCGCGAAAAGGTGATATGGCCAGCGAACCAACCCTTGAACATCCAACAGTTCCGCACCGGCATCGAGCCTGACATCAAGGCCGAGGGCACCTCGAAAACCTATACCTGGCAGAGCGTCAATCCTGCGCCGATCAAGGTGGAGGAGAACCTGCCTTCCGACTACCTTACCTATCCGACGGTGCAGATTTCCTCGACGAGCAAATGGCAGGATGTCGTCGACGCAATGCTGCCCTATTACCGGCTCGACCAGGAATTGCCGGCCGCGTTCGCCGCCAAGCTTGACGACATCGCCGCCAGATACGCCAAACCGGAAGACCGGATGATCGAGGCCATGCGGCTGGTGCAGGACACCATCCGCTATGTCAGCCTGTCGATGGGCCGCGGCTCCTACATTCCCCGCAGCCCCGCCACCGTGATTGCCAGCGGCTTCGGCGACTGCAAGGACAAGGCCCTGCTTCTCGCCTCCAGCCTGCGCCGGCTCGGCGTTCAGGCCGATCCGGCCCTGACCGACCTCGACGACGGACTGGCGCTCGGCGACATGTTGCCAACCATCCGCGCCTTCGACCACGTCATCGTCAAGGCGACAATCCAGAGCCGGACCTACTGGATCGACGCGACCAACTACCTGCAGGGCGGCCGGGCCGAGAACCTCGTTCCGCCAGACTACGGCTTTGCCTTGCCTATTATCGCCGGCAGCGCGCACATGGAACGGATCGAACGCAAGGAGCTTTTCCAGCCGACCACTTTCGTCAGCGAGGCATTCGATTTTCCCAAGCTCAAGGGCGACGCGCTCAAGCTGACCGTCAGCACCACCTACCGCGACGCCGATGCCGACAGCATGCGCTACCGGCTGGTGTCGCAGTCGGCGACCAAGCTCGCCGACGATTATCTCCAGTATTACAACCGCCAGTATCCCGGGATGACCAGCCTGGCGCCGCTGTCGACCAAGGATGACCGCGACGGCAACATCGTCACCACGGTGGAATCCTACGAGCTGCCGGCCGACGATCTCGAAGCCGATGATCTGATCAAGAACTTCCCGCTGAAGGCCGATGTCGGCATCGGCAATCTGCCGGAGCCGGACATGGTTGGCCGGACCGGGCCGGTCTGGCTCGGCACCCCTGTCTTCAAGCGCCATCAATGCATCGTCAGGAACCTGAAAGCCGAATTCGTCGGCCCGGAGAAGTCCGACGATGTGATCACGCCCTACGTCGCCTTCAAGGCCCGCTGGTCGAGCACGCCAACCGAATTCCAAGTCGATTGGTATCTCAAGACGATCGGTGACCGGGTCCCCGCCAAGGACATCGGCTCCTACCTCCGGTCGCGGCGCAAGATGAGCGACAATTCTTCCTGGAGCTACAATTTCGGCTATGCCGAAACCGAGGCGAACTGACCGTTGTCGGAAATGGCCTATTCGGCAGCGCCCCGGAAGGCGCTGGCGCCGGTCTCGAACTGCAGCTTGGCCAGCCTGGCATAGATGCCGCCCTTGGCGACCAGGCTCTGATGGGTGCCCTCCTCGACAATGCGGCCGCCGTCCATCACCAGGATCCTGTCGGCTTTCAGCACCGTCGCCAGCCGATGGGCGATGACGATGGTGGTGCGGCCCCGCATCAGCCGCTCCAGCGCCATCTGCACCAGCGTCTCGCTCTCGGCGTCGAGCGCCGAGGTCGCCTCGTCGAGCAGCAGGATCGGCGCGTCGCGCAGGATGGCGCGCGCGATCTCCACACGCTGGCGCTGACCGCCGGACAGCGTCAC
>NZ_JAFKIC010000329.1 GCF_017306585.1 Mesorhizobium sp.
CATCGCCGCGGCCGCGACGGTTCTGATCGCCGCGTCGATCGTGCTTCTGACGGCCTCGATGGCGCTCAGCCGCCCGGGCGCGAACGCGGCGCGATAGTTCCGGCTTGGTTCTTCCATCGAATCCGGCATGGCCGCTTGTCGAGAGCGAGCGCGGCCGTCCGGAATCCATGAACACCGCCAGCATGACTCAGCCAGGAGGAGCGCGTCGCGTTTGGCGTAATTTGCACGAAAACTGGCGCAGCATATCAGGAAATTGCCTTCCAACCTTGCGACGCTGGAGACAGCAAGCAAGCCGGAGGATGCCATGACCGTATCGATACCCAACTCGACAGCCGCGCGCGACAAGGCTTTCGCCCTGCATCCCTTCGTCGATCCGCTTGCCGGCATCGAGCCCTTCGTCGTCACCCACGGCAAGGGCGTGCGTGTCTTCGACGAGCAGGGCAAATCCTATATCGACGCGGTCGCCGGCCTGTGGTGCGCCTCGCTTGGCTTCGACAATGAGCGGCTGGCGCGCGCGGCCTATGAGCAGATGCGCAAGCTGCCCTTCTACCATGCCTTCACCGGCAAGACGAACCAGCCGCTGGTCGATCTGTCGGAGCGCCTCGTGCAGCTCGCGCCGTCGCCGATGAGCAAGGTGTTTCTCGCCAATTCCGGCTCGGAAGCGAACGACACCGCCATAAAGATGATCTGGTACTACAACAACGCGCTGAAACGGCCGCAGAAGAAGAAGATCATCGGCCGCGTGCGCGGCTATCACGGCATCACGCTGGCGACCGCCTCGGTCACCGGCCAGGTGATCAACCACACCTCGTTCGACGTGCCGCTGTCAGGCTTTCACCATGTGCAGACTCCGCTTTTCTATCACAACGGCCTGCCCGGCGAGAGCGAGGAAGACTATGCCAGCCGCTGCGCCAGGGAACTCGATGAACTGATCCTCGCCGAAGGTCCCGACACCGTGGCGGCGATGTTCATGGAGCCGATCATGGGCGGTGGCGGCGTCATCGTGCCGCCGCGCACCTATTATGAGAAGATCCAGGCCGTGCTGCGCCGCCACGATGTGCTGGTGGTGGCCGACGAGGTGATCTGCGGCTTTGGCCGCACCGGTTCATACTGGGGCTCGCAGACCATGGGGATCGAGCCCGATATCCTGACCTGCGCCAAGGCGCTGTCGGCGGCTTTCCTGCCGATCAGCGCGGTGCTGGTCAGCGAGAAGGTGGTCGATGCGATCGCGCGGGAGACCCACGCGATCGGCACGTTCGGGCATGGCTTCACCTATTCCGGCCACCCGGTCCCGGCGGCGGTCGCGCTCGAAACACTCAGGATCTACGACGAGGAAAACATCATGTCCCGGGCCGCCGAGACGGGCGGGTTCCTGCAGGCCGAACTGAAGCGCCGTCTCTCCGGTCATCCGCTGGTCGGTGATATCAGGGGCGCCGGCCTCATCGCCGGGGTCGAGATCGTCGCCGACAAGGCGGAGCGCCGCAATTTCACCGTCGCTGAAAAGATCGGTCCGACGCTGGTGCGGCTCTGCGAAGCGAACGGCGTGATCCTGCGCTCCTGTCCCAACGACACGATCGCGCTCAGCCCGCCGCTGATCATCAGCCGTGCCGAAATCACCGAGATCATCGACGGGATAGAGGCCGGCCTCGACCTCATCCATCAGACCTTGCGCAGCGGCCGGCCCGCGACGGCCGCGGCATAGGCTTATCCGGGCTTCCTGCGCAGCGGGCTGCGGCTCGGGGCGCCTCCGGTCCATGTCCGGAAGGCGCGTGAGAAGACCGAGCCGTCGGCGTAGCCCGCGCTGATGGCGATGTCGGTGATCGAGTTGATGCGCCCCTGCGCAAGCAGGTTCTCAGCCACGCGCCGGCGCTCCTGGCGCACGATGTCGCGAAAGCTCGTCTGCCTCTGCGCCAACGCGCGTTGCAGGCTGCGCACCGGCATGTCGAGCCTGGCCGCGACATCGCCTATCTGGGCCGGCCGGCGTCCCATCGACTGCGCGACGATAAGACTGACCTGGCGCAGCAGATCTCCGTCCGCCGCCGCCTTGTCGGCGGCGAGGTGCAAATGCGCCTCCACGATGGGCAACAGCGCGTAGCTGACGCGCTCGGAGCGAAGCAGCAGGTCGTCGCGGGCGATGACCAGCTTGTTGACGGGCTGGTCGAAGAAGACGGGGGCATTGAAGATGCCCTGGTAGATACGCGCCCGAGACGGATTGGAGTGCGCCAGATGGACCTCCACCGGTGCCCAGTTGCGCCCCATCCGGGTGCGGATCAGGCTGCACAGATTGGCCAGCGAGTATTCGACATCCTGCCTTGTCGGGACGCCGGTTTCATCCACGCGATAGATATAGTCGGCGCCTTCAGGCGTATCGGTCAGTTCGAGTGCCCATCCTTCGCCAATGGCGTTGCCCCAGCGCGAGAAATGGGTGAGCGCCTCATGCAGGGTGCGCGATGTCGCCATCAAAAGGCCAAGCGAGCCGACCTGTTCGGAGCGGATTTCGGCGCCGATCTTCAGGCCGAGACAGGGATCGCCGACGAGATCGGCGGCCTGCTGCTGGATCGCCAGGAAGGCCGTGAAGGGCAGCCGGAAATGCGGCTCAACCAGATCCGGTCTCTTCAGCCCATGCGCCGACAGCATCGCCGTCGCGTCGAGCCCCCTGGCTTCGACGGCCTCGACGAAAGGCAGGAGCAGATAGCTCCTGATCAGATGCACCGCGCTCAATCGCCCGTCTCTCCGCAATGAGGCGATTGGAGCAAACTTCGCCGGCTTCGCCAAGGCGTGCGGCTGTTATTGCGGAAGGAACCGCCCGCATCACCACTCGGCGAAGGAGCCGTCCTTGTGCCGCCAGATCGGATTGCGCCAGCGGTGGCCCTCCCTGGCACGCTCCTTCACGTAGTCCTCGTCGATCTCGACGCCCAGGCCCGGACCGTCGGGAATGGCGACATAGCCGTCCTCATACCGGAAGACGTCCTTGTTGGCGGCATAGTCGAGCAGGTCGTTGGCGGCGTTGTAATGGATGCCGAGGCTCTGCTCCTGGATGAAGCAGTTGTAGCTGACCGCGTCGAGCTGCAGGCAGGCGGCGAGCGCGATCGGCCCGAGCGGGCAGTGCGGCGCCACCGCCACGTCATAGGCTTCGGCCATCGCCGCGATCTTGCGGCATTCGGTGATGCCTCCCGCATGCGACAGATCGGGCTGGATGATGTCGACGACGGCTTCCTCGAACACGGATTTGAAGTCCCAGCGGTTGTAGAGCCGTTCGCCGAGCGCGATCGGCGTCGAGCCGAGGGCTGCGATCTCCTTCAGCGCCTCGCGGTTTTCGCTCAGCACCGGCTCCTCGATGAACATCAGCCTGTAGGGCTCGAGTTCCTTGACCAGTATACGCGCCATCGGCCGGTGGACGCGGCCGTGGAAATCGACGGCGATGCCGATGTTGGGGCCGACGGCCTCGCGCACCATGGCGACGCGCTCGACCGCGGCATCTATCCTGTCGTGGCTGTCGACGATCTGCAGTTCCTCGGTACCGTTCATCTTCAGCGCCTGGAAACCGCGCGCGACCACTTCCCTGGCGCCAGCCGCCACCTCCGCCGGCCGGTCGCCGCCGATCCAGGAATAGACCTTGATCGACTGGCGCAGCTTGCCGCCGAGCAGTTCATGCACGGGAACGCCGAGCGCCTTGCCCTTGATGTCCCACAGCGCCTGGTCGATGCCGGCAATGGCGCTCATCAGGATCGGGCCACCGCGGTAGAAGCCGCCACGGTGCATCACCGTCCAATGATCCTCGATCAGGCGCGGATCCTTGCCGATGAGATAGTCGGCCAGCTCCTTCACCGCCGCCTCGACGGTCAGCGCCTTGCCCTCGACCACGGGTTCGCCCCAGCCGGTGACGCCGGCGTCGGTCTCGATCTTCAGGAACAGCCAGCGTGGCGGAACGATGTAGGTGGTAAGCGCGGTGATCTTCATGCCGAAAGTGGCGG
>NZ_JAFKIC010000330.1 GCF_017306585.1 Mesorhizobium sp.
CAATTTTGAATATCGAAGAAAAAGGCGCAGGGGTCGACGCTGCCAATCTCCCCCCTCGTGGGGGAGATGTCCGGCAGGACAGAGGGGGGCGCCGTAGAGAACTGACATCAAGGCGCCACGATCGGCGAAGCCGCCAGATCAGGCTGGCGCACCGACGCCCCCGCGAAAACACTGCCTTCCTCGAACCAGCTCTTGGGCGCAGGCGCGCCCCACAGCGTCTGGCGCTGCGGGTCCTTCAGATCCCACTTGATCGGTTCCAGGTCCGGATCGACCGTCTGGTAGTCGGAACAGTAGATCTCGATGCGGTGGTTGTCCGGGTCCCTCACGTAGAGGAAGAAGGCGTTGGAAATGCCGTGCCGGCCGGGGCCTCGCTCGATGTTCGGCAGATAGCCTGTGGTCGCCATCAGGTCGAGCAGGTCGATGATGTTGAGCGGCGTCGGCACCCAGAAGGCGACGTGATGCAGGCGCGGCCCGACACCATTGGTGAAGGCGATGTCATGCACGCCGCCCTTGCGATGCGTCCAGGCCGCCCACAGCTTTCCGCTCGCCGCATCCTCCGTGTATTCGGTGACGCGGAAGCCGAGCTCGTTGTAGAAGGCGACCGACTCGTCGACATTGGGCGAGAAGCAGTTGAAATGGTCGATGCGCAGCGGCTTCACGCCCTTGTAGAGCGCGTATTTCTGGTGGATCGGCGCCAGCCGATCCATCTGGGCATAGAATTCCAGCGGAATGCCGTGCGGGTCGCGCGTGCGGAAGGTGCGCGACTGGTAGGGGCGTTCCACCCACTCCACCGGCAGGCCTTTGCCGCCAAAGAAGTGAGCTGCCTTGTCCAAGTCTTCTTCGGAAAACACCTTGAAGCCGAGGTCGCGCGCTTCGGCCGTGCCGGCCTTTTTCAGCACTATGCAGTGATGGCCACGCTCCTCCATTGCCCTGAGGTAGATGGCTCCTGACGTTTCGTCGGTCACCTGCAGGCCGAGTGTGTCGACGTAGAAGGCGCGGGATTTGGCAAGATCGGTCACCGCCAGTTCGACATGGCTGAGCCGCACGATGTTGAAGGCGGGATAGAGGTTGGGTTTGGGCAAAGGCATTGTGGGGTCCTCCGGTCAGCCGCCGAGTTTCTGGATCGCGTGCGCGGCCGTTGCGAAGGCGATGTTCTTCGTCTCCATGTAGAAATCGAAGGAATGGTCGCCGCCGTCACGGCCGATGCCGGAATTCTTGACGCCACCGAACGGCGTCGGCAGGTGCCGCACATTCTCCGAATTGACCCAGATCATGCCGGCCTCGAGCGCATCGGTGAAGCGGAAGGCGCGTGTCACGTCGGAAGTCCAGAGATAGCCGGTCAGGCCGTATGTCGTGTCGTTGGCCAGTGCCAGCGCTTCCGCCTCGTCCTTGAAGGCGATCGCCGTCAACACCGGCCCGAAAATCTCCTCCTGGGCGATGCGCATCCTGTTGGTGGCGCCGGTGAACAGCGTCGGGCTGACATAACAGCCGCCGCCCGGGCCGTCGAACTTGCCGCCGCCGGCGGCGACCACCGCGCCTTCCGATTTTCCGACTTCGATATAGGACAGCACTTTCTCCTCGTGCACCGGATGGATCAGCGGCCCGACCACGGTCTTCGGATCGAGCGGGTGGCCTATCTTGATCCGCTTTGCCCTCTCCGCCACCAGATCGGTGAACTTGTCATAGATCGAAGCTTCCACCAGCAGGCGCGACGACGAGGTGCAGCGCTCGCCGTTGAGCGAGTAGATCATGAACACGGCGGCATCCGCCGCGCGTTCGAGATCGGCATCGGCGAAGACGATCACCGGGTTCTTGCCGCCCAGCTCGAAATGCACGCGCTTCAGCGTATCGGCGCCCTGTTTCATGATCATCGAACCGGTGCGGCTTTCGCCGACGAAGCCGATCGCCTTGATGTCGGGGTGCTCGGTCAGCGCCTTGCCGGCATGCTCGCCAAGCCCGTTGACCAGGTTCCACACGCCCTTCGGCAGGCCGGCCTCCTCGGCGATCTCGACCAGCAGGCGCGCCGTCAGTGGCGAGAATTCAGCCGGCTTATGAACAACCGTGCAGCCCGCCGCCAGCGCCGGCGCGATCTTCCATGTCGACAGCATGAACGGCGTGTTCCACGGCGTGATGATGCCGACAGGCCCGATCGGCACGCGAGTGGTGAGGTTGATCTGCCCGGGCGCGCGCAGCGTCTCACCGTCGCGCGCTTCCGGTGCGCGGTCGGCGAAGAAGCGGAAATTTTCCGCGCCCCGCAATGCGGCCTTGGCCATGAATTTCAGCGCCTGGCCGGTGTCCATGCATTCGACAAAGGCGATCTCCTCGGCGCGCGCCTCGATCGCGTCGGCGATTCTGTGCAGCAGCTTCTTGCGCGCTTCACCCGGCATGGCCGCCCAGGCGGGGAAGGCCGCCTTGGCCGCCTTGGCCGCGCGGTCGATGTCGACGGCGCCGCCGCGCGCCACCTTGGCCAGCGGCTTGAGATCGACCGGCGACATCGTCTCGAAGGTCGAGCCGTCGGCGGCCGGCACCGCCTCGCCGCCGATCTGGTTCAGCACACCATCGCGCTGGAATCGCGCGAGATAGGCCTCGGCCTTTTTGAGATTGCCTTCGAGGTCGGACATGTCAGTCTTCCATCACTTGCCGCGCAGCCGCGGGTGGATTGCATTCTTCTTCCAGCTCAGCGCCGGATCGATTTCCCTGATTTCCAGCGACAGGGCAAAATGCGGGGTTTCGAACAGGCGGCCGAGATAGTCGCTCACCGCCGCGAAAACAGCCTCGCCAGTCCGCTTCTTGTCCTCGGCGCTGCGGCCGGTGCCGATCCTGAACGACATGTCGAGGAAGGCATTTTCGGGGAGATTGTCGGCGATGGCATAGGCCTCGGTGCGAAAGGCCCGCACCCGCACCGCGCCGGTTTCGAACAGCCCGGTATCGAGCACGGTGCGCAACACCAGCACGCACAGTTCGTCCATGTCGACCTTGGCGTCGAGATTGGCCGAATACTCGATGGAGAAGTGAGGCACGTGTCTCGTTCCCTGGACCGTTGCATTGTTGTAGTTAACGCGTTAATTACATGCGGTGCCGTCGAAGTCAAGTCTTGCATCGGTCTTGAGGCGACGATACGGGATGGAGGGTTGGGGTTTTGGCGCGGTCCGCGCCGGGTCAGAGCCGGCTGACGACCGCATTATTGGGGAGCGCCTTTCTTGCTGCCGGAAAACACTCGTCGTTCCCTGCCGATGGCACTCCTTCATGCCCGCGAGGCCGTGATGGCGCGGTTCCGGCCGATGCTGGCCGCCCATGACGTGACCGAACAGCAATGGCGCGTGCTGCGCGTCCTGAGCGAGGCCGGATCGGTGGAAGCCACCGAGCTCGCCGACCGCGCCTCGGTGCTGCCGCCAAGCCTGACCCGCATCATCAAGGCGCTCGAGGGCCGGAAGTTCATCACCCGCAACAAGGCGGAGGGCGACGGCCGCCGCGTGGTGCTTACCATTGCGCCGGCCGGCGCCGCGCTGATCGATGCCCTCTCGCCCGAGCGGCGCATCATCTATGACGACATCGAACGGCGGTTTGGTCAGGAAAGGCTGGAGCAGCTGCTCGATCTGCTGGAGAGCCTGATCGACGGCGAGAGTTGATTCTCGGTGGGCTGCCTCCATTGTCCTGAATATTGGCGAAGCCTCACCGCTTCGTCATCCTAGGGCGGAGCAGCCGCGAAGCGGCGTCGCGAAGACCCTGGGATCCATTCCGTGACCTCAGCCGAAGGGTGCAGCGGTGCAGAATTCTGAACCGTGGCGGCGCATCTGAGTCCCGGCATGGCAACTGTGTTCATGCGAACGCGATTTTGTCGCGAATGATGGCATTGAGAGTGACGAGAAGCTTTCTGGCGACGGCGACGATTGCCAGTTTCTTTGATCCAGATCGGGCCGCAAGCGCGGTGTAGAAGGTCTTGAAGCGCTC
>NZ_JAFKIC010000331.1 GCF_017306585.1 Mesorhizobium sp.
GACGGCATGGGCGACAGCGGCTTCGGCGCCGCCACCGTCTCGACCAACGTGCGCAAGGGCTACATGACCGAGTGCCCGAACGCCGGCAAGTTCATCGCCAACCTGAAGTTCAACCTCGACATGGAAGGCCAGATGATGGACGCCATCCTCAAGGGCGGCGACGCCCAGAAGGTGGCGACAGACTGGCTGAAGAAGAACCCGGACGCCGTTGCCCCGTGGATCGCCGGCGTGACCACCTTCGACGGCGGCGATGCGGCGGCGGCAATCAAGACCGCGCTCGGAAGCTGAGCCGACTGTGATTTCGGCATAGCCGAAATATAAGGGCAGCCATTCTGGAAAAGGCTGCCCTTTTTCATATGCTGTGAGAAGATGACGCAGCGACAGCGGAGACCGAGGGCAGGGCGGTCTCGTGCAGGAGAGGGGCGATATGGATCCGATTTCCAAATTCCTGGTCGACTACAAGATTCCCATCGGACCGTGGGGCAAGGCGTTCTTCGGCTTCCTGACCGACCATTTCGACACGGTGTTCAGGGCCTTTTCCAATGGCCTGAATTTCATCCTCGACGGGCTGGTCAACATCCTGCTGATGGTGCCGCCGGTGCTGCTCGCCCTGCTCATCGCCATCGTCGCCTGGCTCTTGCAGCGTTCGCGGCCGCTCGCCATCGGCGTCTTCCTCGGCCTGATCTTCATCATCAACCAGAACCTCTGGAAGCAGACCGTGCAGACGCTGGTGCTGGTCGTCGCGGCCGCCGCCATGGCGATGGCCATCGGCGTGCCGCTCGGCATCTGGGCGGCGCACAAGCCCAAGGTCTACCGCGTCATGTTGCCGGTGCTCGACCTGATGCAGACCCTGCCGACCTTCGTCTACCTGATCCCGGTGCTGACGCTGTTCGGCCTCGGCAACGCGCCCGGCCTCATCGTCACCATCATCTTCGTCATCCCGACCGCGGTCCGGCTCACCCATCTCGGCGTCGTCTCGGTGCCGAAGTCGATCATCGAGGCCGGCGAGGCGTTCGGCGCCACCAAGCGCCAGCTGTTGTGGAAGGTGGAACTGCCCTCGGCGCTACCCACCATCATGGCCGGGCTCACCCAGTCGATCATGCTGTCGCTGTCGATGGTGGTGTTCGCGGCCCTCATTGGCGCCGGCGGGCTCGGCACCGAAATCAACCGGGCGCTCGGTTCGCGCCGCATCGACCTCGGGCTTGAAGCCGGGCTCGCCATTGTCGTGCTCGCCATCGTGCTCGACCGCATGACCCGTATTGGCGTTGGAGGCAAGAAATGACCGTCGCCGTCGATTTCAAGAACGTCGACATCGTCTTCGGCGCCGACCAGGCGGGTTCGCTGGCGCTCATCGACAAGGGCGCCACGCGCGCCGAAATCCTTGAGAAGACGGGCAATGTGCTGGGCTGCGCGGGAGCGAGCCTCACCGTGCACGAAGGCGAGATCTCGGTGCTGATGGGCCTGTCGGGTTCCGGCAAGTCGACCCTGCTTCGGGCCGTCAACCGGCTCAATGTGGTCTCGCGCGGCCAGGTCCTGGTCAAGGACGGCGACAGGACGGTCGATGTCGTCACCTGCGACGAAGCGACCTTGCGGCGGCTGCGTCAGAAGCAGGTGGCGATGGTTTTCCAGCAGTTCGGCCTGTTGCCCTGGCGCACGGTGGAGGAAAATGTCGGCCTCGGCCTCGAACTCGCCGGCGTGCCGGACGCCGAGCGCAAGGAGCGGGTGCACAAGCAGCTCAAGCTGGTCAATCTCGACCAGTGGTCGAAGAAATACGCGCATGAGCTTTCGGGCGGCATGCAGCAGCGTGTCGGCCTGGCCCGCGCCTTCGCCACGGAAGCGCCGATCCTTTTGATGGACGAGCCGTTTTCCGCGCTCGACCCGCTGATCCGCACCAAGCTGCAGGACGAGTTGCTGCAACTGCAGGCGGAGCTGAAGAAGACCATCATCTTCGTCAGCCACGACCTCGAGGAAGCGCTGAAGATCGGCAGCCATATCACCATCATGGAGGGTGGGCGCATCGTCCAGACCGGCGCGCCCGAGGATATCGTGCTGCGTCCCGCCAACGACTATGTTCGCGACTTCATCGCCAATGTGAATCCGCTGTCGGTGCTGACCGCCTGGAACGTCATGCGCGACCGGCGCGATCTCGAACAGGGCGCCGACGGCTGGGTCTGGCTCGACCGCCGCAAGACGACGCGTTTCAGGATCGACGACCATGGGCTGGTGGCGGCGGCCGAGCGCGACGGCAAGCCGGCGGTGTGGGTGTCCTGCGCCGATGTCGAGGGCCAGTCGGAGGAGGCGGGGCAAGTGTTTTGGGCCAATCCCGGCACGCCGCTGAAAACGGTGATGCTGGCCATGCACCGCTCGCAGACCGCGCCGGTGGCGCTGTTCGACGAAGGCTCGCGCTTCGTCGGCGCGATCGGCATCCGCGACGTGCTGAGCGCGGTGCTGCGGCGGTAGTTTTTCCGCTGCCTCAGGCCGCCAGCGGCAAACTCAACTCGGTCAGAAGGCCGCCCTGCGGGTGGTTGGACAGGCGGATTTCGCCGCCGGCGGCGCGCGCGATGTTGCGCGCTATGGTCAAGCCCAGGCCGAGGCCGCCGGTCTGGCGGTTGCGGGACTGTTCGAGGCGCACGAAGGAGCCGAACACGGCATCGATCTGGGCCTGCGGAATGCCGGGTCCTTCGTCGCGGATGGCAAGCGTGATCGTCTCGTCCGACCGGTGCAGGCTGAGATGCGCCCGTTTGCCGTAGGTGACGGCATTCTGCACCAGATTGGTGACGCAGCGCTTCAGCGCCACCGGCCGCGCCATGCAGATCAGCCCGCGCGAGCGGTCGTCGTCATTGTCGAAGGAGACAGTGTCATAGCTGTCGGCGATGGATTCGACGAGCGACCAGAAATCGATCCGCTCGGCCTTCTCTTCGGTCACCTCGAACTTGGCGAAGTCTATCACCGAACTGGCGATGCTTTCGATGTCGGCCAAGTCGTGGGCGAGCGCCTCGCGCGCCGGCGATTTGCGCAGCAGCTCCAGGCGCAGCCGCATCCTGGTCATCGGCGTGCGCAGATCGTGCGCCAGGGCCGCCGCCAGATGCTCGCGGTCCTCGACATATTCGCGCAGCCGTGTCTGCATCGAGTTGATCGCCTTGGCGGCGGCGCGCACCTCGCGGCTGCCGCTCTCGGCGATCGGCGGGCTCTTCAGGTCGTTGCCGATCCGGTTGACGGCGGTTTCCATCATCCGGTAGGGCGCGGTGAGCCGGCGCAGCGACCAGATCGACATGATCACCACCAGGCCGGCGATGAGCGAGTAGAGCGGCAGGCTGTCGACGCTCAGGATCGGGCCGACAGGCGTGATCGGTTCGGTGAAGTTCAGCCACTGTCCGTCGGCGAAGCGCAGCGATGCCGTCAGCTTGTCGCTCTGGGCAAAGTCGGCGGCCAGCACCAGGAGGTCGCGCTCGACCTGGCCGATATCGGGTCCCGACACCGCGCCGCTGGCGTCGTCGGCCTCGCGGGTGGCCGGGTCGCGGCGCACGCGTGCGTCGGTGACGCCGAATTTCGACAGCCGGCCGACCAGGATGTCTTCAAGTTCGGCCAGTTCGTCGTCGCCGGCGATCGAGGAGGTGACGGCCGGGGTGTCGGAGACGGTGAGCGCGTAGGTCGAGTTGAACAGGCCGGCCGCGGTCGCCGGGCGCTGCTCGGGGGTCGCCTCGCTCATCAGCTGCACCAGCGAGAAGGCGCGGTCGTTGAGGCGATAGAGGTCGACCACGTCATTGGCGGCGGCGCGGTCGCGCGACACGATATAAAGGGTCGCGACCTGGCTGATCAGCAACCCGGCAATGACGATCAGCAGCACCCAGACGGGCAGGGTCTGCGGCAGGAAACGTCTCATTCGGAGGTGGTCTCGGGCAGGAACTGGTA
>NZ_JAFKIC010000332.1 GCF_017306585.1 Mesorhizobium sp.
ACACCGCCAGCAGGCCGTCGGCGTCCTCGAAGCGTTCGTTGCCGTCCAGGTCCTGATAGCGGACGCGGACGCGGGCGTGCCGCTCTATGTCCTCGGTGACGCCGGGCATCGACACGCTGCCCTCGGCATGGCGGATCATGTCCGGCGATGCCTCGATGATCGCCGGGTTCACATAGATGCCCGGTTTCGCCGCAGGAGGAACCTGGATCACGACCAGGCGCTTGAGAACGCCGATATGCGGGCCGGTGATGCCGATGCCGGGCGCGGCATGCATGGTGTCGATGAGGTCGCCAGCTAGGCTGGACAGGCCGCTGTCGAACAGCTGAACGGGATCGGCGACGGCGCGCAGCAGCGGATTGGGAAACCGGATGATCGGGCGCACCGCCATCTCTCACCCCAACGGCTTCTGCAGCACTTCGAACTGAGGATTGGTCTCCGAAAAGATCGGCAGCGCGGCGGCTCCGAGCACGGAGGTGTCCTTGCCGGCGGCGCCGATCAGCACGCGCGGCGTCACCCGCGCGCTGGTCGAGGAGACCGAAAGATTGAGCGGTTCGAGCCGGGCGACGAGCGCCTCGATAACCGGCAGCGGCATGAAGCCGCCCAGCACCACTGTTTCGGGATCGAGCGCCAGTTCCAGCACGTCGATCGCCTGGCGCAGCGGATCGACAGCATCGGCGATCCAGGCATCGAGGCGGCTGTCGCCCTGCGCCAGCAATTCCTCGAGCACGTCGGGCGAGGCGTGATCCGGGTCGGGAAGGCCGATCCGGTCATAGGCGGCCCGCAGCGACACATAGCGTTCCAGGCAGCCGCGCTTGCCGCAGCCGCAGGCCAGGCCGCCCGGCCTGACGATCATGTGGCCGATCTCGCCGGCATTGTGGCGGCTGCCCTTGTAGAGATGACCATCGAGGAACAGGCCGGCGCCCAGACCGGTGCCGATGAAGAGATAGACGAAGCTGCCGAGGCTGCGGGCAACGCCGTAGAGCCGTTCGCCGATGGCGGCGGCGGTGGCGTCGTTCTCGACCGTCACCGCGATGCCGGTCAGCCGCTGGAGCTCCTCGGCGACAGGGAAATCCTGCCAGCCGGGCAAGGCGGTCGGGCCGACCGAGGTCATGCCCTCGACGTCGAACGGCCCCGGCATCGCCACGCCGATGCCGAGCAGGCGCGTGCGGTCGAAGCGGAACCCGCGCATGAGCCCGTCGCAAATCTCGGCAAGCAAGGGCATGGCCTGCGCCGGCGTCGGCCGGTCAACAGGGCGCTCGATGCGGGCGCGCACGGTGCCCGACAGGTCGGTGATGACGCCGACCGCCAGCTGGTGGTCGAGCTGCAGGCCGATCGAATAGCCGCCGTCGGGATCGATCGAATAGGGCACCGCAGGCTGGCCGCGCGCGCCCTTGAGCGTCGCTTCCGCCCGCAGCAGCCCGGCCGCTTCGAGTTCCTCGACGATGTTGGAAATGGTCTGCGTGCTGAGCGCGGTCAGGCGCGCGATCGCCGCCCGCGACAGGGAACCATTGGTGCGGATCGCCTCGATCACGACGCGGCGGTTGTGCGACTTGGCCTGTTCGAGATTGGTGCCGGAGATGGCTTTCCTGGGGGGCATGGGAACGTTACCAACGAAGTTCGCTGCAGAAAACAAATCAAGTTGATTTAATTATACGCAATGGTAGCTACCACTTCTAGCCGGTTTCGCCTGAAGCGCACCATAACGTGAAGCGTGCATCAGCATTATTTGATGCGGCAGGACGGCGCAGGCCGGCCGGGTCAGGGTGTTGTCCCGGCTTTCGCCAGTTCAGCCCTGATTTCGGCGTCGTGTTCGCCGCGTGCGGGGCTTCCCGCAGGGACGCGCCGCGTCCATCCGGAAAAACGCGGTGCGGCCGCTGCCTGCAACGCGCCGTCCACGGTCGGCCAGGACCCGCGCGCCGCCATATGCGGATGCAGCGCCGCTTCCTCAGGGCTCAGGACAGGTCCCACGCAGGCATCCGAGCCCTCGAACAGCGCTACCCATTCGTCGCGGGATTTCGCGGCGAAGATCGCCGCCAGCCTGTCGCCGAGGCCCGGCCACAGGGCGCGGTCGAACTGGCTGGCGAAGTGCGGATCGCCCGCCAGCCCCAGCCTGTCGAGGAAGAGCGCGTAGAATTTCGGCTCCAGGCACTGGACGCTGATGAAACCGCTATCGGATGTTTTGTAGACGCGGCACCAGTGCGGCCCGTCGAGCAGGCTTTGGCCGCGCCCGGCGGCAAGCGCGCCCATCTGGCCGAGCGACATCAACAGGTTCATCATATGGGCCGAGCCGTCGACGACCGCGGCGTCGACGACCGTGCCTTCGCCGCTGGCGCGCGCATTGACGATGCCGGCGAGCATGCCGATCACTAGGTAGAGCGCGCCGCCGCCTATGTCGCCGGTGAGCGTCGGCGGCGCCATGGGCGGTTCGCCCGGCAAGGAGGCGTACCAGAGCGCGCCGGAGACGCCGATATAGTTCATGTCGTGGCCGGCGGCGTGGGCGAGCGGTCCGTCCTGTCCCCAGCCCGTCATGCGCCCGTAGACCAGCCGTGCGTTGACCGCGCGGCAGGCATCGGGGCCGAGCCCGAGGCGCTCCATGACGCCAGGCCGGAATCCCTCGATCAGGCCGTCGGCGCTGGCGATCAGGCGCATCAGCAGGGCGACGTCATCCTTGTCCTTCAGGTCGAGGGCGATGGAGCGCTTGCCACGGTCGAGGAGCGAGCGCTCGGGCATGCCGGGCATGGGCGGCTCGCGGCGGTGGACGACGATGACATCGGCGCCGAGATCGGCAAGCAGCATGCCGGCGAAAGGGGCAGGGCCCAGCCCTTCGATCTCGACGATGCGGATGCCCTGCAGCATTCCACCCTCCATGGCGTTATGCGCACCTTTGGTATTGCGTTGGGCGACGGTGTGTAACCCCGTTCTTTTGGCATTGAAGCACGCGCCGCGCGCATATACCTCATGGCCATGAAAAAAATCGGCTTCCTCTCGTTCGGGCACTGGACGCCCTCGTCGCAATCGCAGGTGCGCTCGGCTTCGGACGCGCTGCTGCAATCCATCGACCTTGCCGTCGCCGCCGAGCAGCTCGGCGCGGACGGCGCCTATTTCCGCGTGCATCACTTCGCGCGCCAGCTTGCCTCGCCATTCCCGCTGCTGGCGGCGGTGGGCGCGAAGACCAACCGCATCGAGATCGGCACGGCGGTGATCGACATGCGCTACGAGAACCCGCTCTACATGGCCGAGGATGCCGGCGCCGCCGACATCATCGCCGGCGGGCGCCTGCAGCTCGGCATCAGCCGCGGCTCGCCCGAACAGGTCATCGATGGCTGGCGCTATTTCGGCTACCTGCCGCAGGAAGGCCAGACAGAGGCCGACATGGCGCGCCATCACGCCGAGGTCTTCCTCGACACGCTGCGCGGCGAGGGCTTCGCCCAGCCCAATCCCCGGCCGATGTTCCCCAACCCGCCCGGCCTGCTGAGGCTCGAGCCGCATTCGGAAGGTCTGCGCGAGCGCATCTGGTGGGGCGCGGCCACCAACGCCACGTCGGAATGGGCGGCCAAGCTTGGCATGAACCTGCAGAGTTCGACGCTGAAGTTCGACGAGACCGGCAAGCCCTTCCACATCCAGCAGGCCGAGCAGATCCGCGCCTATCGCGAGGCCTGGAAGGCCGCCGGCCACAGCCACGAGCCGCGCGTCTCGGTCAGCCGCAGCATCTTCGCCCTGGTCGACGACCGCGACCGCGCCTATTTCGGACGCGGCAATGAGGGCCGCGACCAGATCGGCTTCATCGAGGAAAACACGCGCGCCATATTCGGCCGCAGCTACGCGGCCGAGCCTGACGTGCTGATCAAGGAATTGGCGCAGGACGAGGCGATCGC
>NZ_JAFKIC010000333.1 GCF_017306585.1 Mesorhizobium sp.
GAGCCGACCCGCGTAGCCAGTCGTCGGGATGTCCAAATGGACGTCCATTTTGCCGTCTGCTCCCACTTGGACCCTCCGTCTCTAACGATCGGCGGACTCTTGCCACATTAACCTCATGCGCCGCACGAGGGGAGCGGCGTGGCGCTTACAGTCGAAATGCATGGACTCGCCGCGCATCATCGCCAATGTCAAGCGATTGCAGGAGCGGACCGCCGCGGTCGGGGACAGTCGGTCCCGCGTCCCGGCCTGCGGCCGTCGCTATGCTGACGCTCCTACGGCTGTCCCGTTAACCGCCCGCGGCGGCGGCGAATTTCCTTCGTCCAACGCGCGACAATTGTCCGCTGTTGCGGACGCGCGCAGGACTGCGGTTTATACGCCGTTTTTCATTGGGCGCCGACAGTCGCCGGTGCGGAGATCGACGAGATAAGGATGGTCTGCTGCATCCGGATCGCCGGCAGGCCTTTGCACCAGTGCCGTTCGGCACGAGGTCGAGACAGGCATTTCTTTCGAGAGAACCCAGGCCAGGGTCCGACACAAAAATACGATACATAAACCTTTGACGTTCGATGCGGCTGACAGAACTAGAGCGCACCTGCAAGGGCTTCATAGCGGTTCGGCGCTCTTGCCTTCATGAGACCGGCGCCAAGACAGCCAACCAGGAACGACACCAACAACACCGTGACGATTGCGGTGTTGACCGCATTCATTCCAACACTACCGGTCAAGGCGCTGAGGTTTGCAAACGCGGTCAGGGCAAAAACCAGAAGCCCTACAAAACCTAGCACTGGAGCCATGCGCGTGCTCCAAAACTTGCCGCGAACTGTCTGTTTACGGAAGAAAAGGAAGACGGCAAGACAGGCGAGTGTCACGATCACAAGATAACCGAGCGTACCCGTAGCCGCACCCCACGTGTAAATCTGTGTGACGGGATCAGCGCCGAGAAGTGCCGCGCCCAGCAACACGCTGAGCGATACGAATGTCTGGACGGACGAGGCGATGTAGGGGGAGGCATGTCTCTCATGTACCCGGCTTAAGGGGGCAACGAGAACGCCGCAGCCGCCGAGGACATATTTGTAGCGTGCAATGATATTGTGCAGGGACAAAATCACCGCAAAGACACTGGTTATCAGCAATATCTGGGCTGCATCCTGGAAGAAGCGTCCGAGAAAACCGTGCACGATGTCGAGATACATCGTGCCCGCATTGTCGGTCGCGACTTGCACGACCTTTTGCGATCCGACAGCGGTCACGATTGCCCAAAATGACACGAAGTAGAGCGAAGCGATGAAGATCACGGCCATGTAGGTGGCTCGCGGAATTGACCGCTCCGGATCGACGGCTTCCTCGCGATAGACGACAGTCGATTCGAACCCGACGAAACCCCACACGACGAATAGGATGCCCAGACCTGGCGAACCAGAGAGGAAGACGGTCAGATTAAAGCCGCCGACATCGATACCTGCAGAACCAGCGGAGACGAAGATCGCAGCATCCACGATCAGGATGATGCTGATTTCGAGGAGGAGCGCCACGCCGAGAACTTTGGTGCTCACTTCAATGTTACGATAGCCGAGGAACCCGACAAACCCGACAACTGCGATAGTATAGAGCCACCAGGGAAGAGTGATGTGAAGGAAATTTGTCGCCGCGTCAGCCGCAACATAGCCGATATATGCCTCGAGAGCGATGAGCATAAGAGTGTATGACACGATCGCCAGTGAAGCAGTCCCTACACCAACAACGCGTCCCATCCCCTTGAGCACATAGGCGTAGAACGCGCCGGCATTCGAGATGTATTTCGACATTTCTACAAAGCCTGCGGAAAAGAGCAGCATCACGATCCCGACGACGATGACGTCGATCGGTGCCGCAGGCCCATTGCCATACGCAATGACCAGAGGGCTTACACCTGCCATTACGGTCAGCGGTGCGGCGGTGGCGACCACCATCATCGTGATCCCGATCGGGCCGAGACGTCCCTTCAATTTTATCGTGCCGTCGCGGGTGCCGCTGTGTTGTGGCATGGTCATCGGTTCGTCCCCCTTATTGCTTTTGCTTTGTTGTGACGTGGAAATTCCGACCTGTGAGCAGATCCGGTTTGCCTGGATGACCAGTCGAAGCCGTCGGGGAACCCGCATAGGCGGGCACCCCGTTGCCAGCTGAGCACGGTCCGATCAGTCGATGAACATATGAAACGCCAGCTTTCAGCGCTGAGCGCGCGAGCTAAGCGGCGCCTCTATGGTTTGCGGTAACGGCGTTCGTCGCGCGATCGAGGTGAGACTTCGTCGTCGCAGTCGGACGCACGGCAAAACGTTCAGAGAGCAGCGCGCGCGCAAGGCTCACGCGTCCCGCGCGTTCCGCAGCAACGATGATCGTCTGCGTAAGAACGTCGCGTTGGGCATGGCTTCCGCCGATCCGGATCGCACTGTAGCGCACTGGTAGCAGCAAATCGCAGGCCTTGCCGTAGTCGCGTTCGGCAAACGCCAGCACGCCATCTATGATGCGTCGGCCAACCTCGACAGTCGTTCGGCAATTGTCACCCACGCCGAACTTTTGGTAGCGGTCGAGAGAAGCGCGAAAACGTCCAAGGTGGGTGAGATCCTTGCTTCTGGAGACGCAGAAGGCGAGATGCAGGTCGTTGAACGCAAGCACGTGCTCGTCGACATGGGTGATCCATTGGCGTGTCAGCTCTTCCCAGCGATCACCGACGTCCCCCCCGGCCAGTTCGACACGCCACAGCAAGGATGCAGCATCAACCAGGTCCAGCAGGGCGTCACCGGCTATCTTGGGCTGGATATGGCTGTCGTAGCCGGCAAGCACTTCGTCCAACCGTCCGTTCTCGATCAGATACAAGGCCAGGTGCCAGCCGTTGTGGACAGCAAGCGCGTGTGCCTTTCCCCAGGAGGGCCGGGAGTTTTTCAGGAATACAATGCCTTCCTCTTGCCGGCACTGGGTTTCAAGGACGTGAGCGACCGCATGGACGGCCCAGCCGTCTTCGGGATTGATATCTATGGCGCGTCGTCCGACATCTTCCGCCTTCGCCAACTCGCCCGCCTCTTCCAGTCCGAACGCGTACTGGCCGAGAATGTAACCATAAGCATCGTCTGACGCACTCCACTGCGGCAGCACACGTGCGATCGAATCTCGGATCGACTGCGATTGGCCAAGATAGACATACATATCGTGCGCAAAGCGCAGTGCCAGGGCATCGCGCGGATGATCCAGCAAGATGTCTTCCCAAATCTCTGCCGCGCTGAACAACTCGCCAGCAGCCATCGCTTGCGCCGCGGAAAAATGCAGGCGCTCACGTGTGGTCGCACCTGTCACCGACCGCTCTGCAGCCGAGATCGCATTGACGACCGCGAGATTGTTCCCTGTAAATCCCGATAGCAGCAACAGCGACGCCGTCGCGGCGACGAACATGACCGTCACCCAAAATACCTTCAGCGATTCCGGATCAACAAAGCGCGCGAACTGCTCCAGTTCGGTACTCACCTGGTAGATGAAATTGCCTGGACCGTCGGCTATGCGGATGCCAGCGCCTTCCGTATACCAGGCCTATTGAACCTGCCTCCTTCGGCAGCGGCGCCAGCGCCGCTCGTCGACACGCTTAAGCGTTGGGAATTGCACCCAGAAAAACGGAGACGCTGTCCGCTGCCGGGATACTGGGGTGGTGGGCGCGCCGCGACTCGGCGAGTAGAGAACTCATCTCATGCCGAAGTTCCAATGTAGGCAGTTTCGTCTATTGTTGCATTCTCTATCACCAAAAAATGCATGTATTTTCAATGGATTATGGGATTTATTCGCCGCACCTGTTGGATAAGGCATTGCAGCGATGTTCTCTGGGCGATCGTTGCAATCAGGATG
>NZ_JAFKIC010000334.1 GCF_017306585.1 Mesorhizobium sp.
GCCGGATGGTGACGGCGCCGTCCAGTATGGCGGCAACGGCCGATATGATTGGCGCGTCAATACCGCGCTCGGTGGCGATGCGGGTGGCGATCGCCGCCGTCGGCACGCCCTCCGCCAATGGCAGGCCTGACAGCGCCTTGCCCTGACCGAGCGCCAGCCCATAGGCGAAATTCCGCGACTGAGACGACGAACAGGTCAAGAGCAGGTCGCCAAGGCCGGAAAGCCCCATCAGCGTCTCGGGCCTGGCGCCGAAGGCGGCACCGATGCGGCGCAGTTCGACGAAGCCGCGCGTCACCATGGCGGCCTGGGCGCTGGCGCCAAGCCCGGCGCCGGTGACAGCACCGGCGGCGATGGCGAAGACGTTCTTCAAGGCGCCGCCGATCTCGACGCCGATCAGGTCGCTGCTCGAATAACAACGCAGATTTTCCGCCGAAAAGCGTGCGGCAAGGTTGGCGGCGAGCGCCTCGTCGCCGGCGGCCACCACCACCGCCGTCGGCAGGCCGCGTGCGACATCGGTGGCGAAGCTTGGGCCGGACAGGGCGGCGACCAGATTTCGCGGCAGGATTTCCCCGGCGATCGCCGACAGCAGCGCGCCGGTGTCTCGTTCAATGCCCTTGGCGCAAAGCACGAGCGGAATGCCCTCTGGCATATGGTCCTTCGCGGCCACCAGCGTTGTCCGCAATGCCTGCGCCGGCGTCACCGCCAGCACGCAATCGGCGCCGGCAAGCGCTGCCCCGATGTCTGATGTCGCCGCGATGCCGGGCGCGATGGCGATGCCGGGCAGATAGCGCGGGTTCTCGCCCCTGCCGATCGCGCCGACTGTTTCGGGGTCGCGTGCGTAGAGCCGCACCGAATGACCGGCGCGCAGCATGGCGAGAGCCAATGCCGTGCCCCAGGCGCCGCCGCCAAGCACGGCGACACGCCAACGGGTCCTGCCGGGATTGTTCACGCCGCCACCGCTCATGGGTTCACCGGTCATGCCTTGGCTCCGCGCCGGCCGGAACCGACCATCGGGGTCGAGACGCTGTCCAGCGGCCAGCGCGAGCGCGGCACGAAATCGAAGCCGTTCTCCTGCGCCATGCCTTCGCGCAAGCGTTCGATGCCGGCCCAGGCGATCATCGCCGCATTGTCGGTGCAAAGCTTCAGCGGCGGCGCGACGAAAGTGAAGCCGGCCTCGGTGCAGAGCCGTTCCAGCGTCGCCTTGATGGTGCGGTTGGCGGCGACGCCGCCGGCAACGACCAGCGCTGGTTTCTTCGTGCCGGGAAATGTTTCGGTGAACCGTGCCAGCGCGCGGGAAACGCGATCGGCGAGCGCATCGGCTACCGCGGCCTGGAACGAAGCGCAGATGTCGGCGACATCCTGATCGCTCAGCGGCTCGATCGCCGTCGCCGCCTGGCGCACGGCGGTCTTCAGGCCGGAGAAGGAGAAATCGGGCTGCGCCGAGCCCTTCATCGGGCGCGGGAAGGCAAAGCGCGAGGCGTCTCCTGACATTGCCGCCTTCTCGACATTCGGCCCGCCGGGATAGGGCAGGCCGAGCATCTTGGCGGTCTTGTCGAAAGCTTCGCCGAGTGCGTCATCGATGGTCGTTGCCCAGCGCTGGTAGTCGCCGACGCCGCGCACGGCCAGGATCTGCGTGTGGCCACCCGAGACCAGCAGCAGCAGATAGGGGAATTCGAGCCCGTCGGTCAGCCTGGCCGTCAAGGCGTGGCCCTCGAGATGATTGACGGCGATCAGCGGCTTGCCAGCGGCGGCGGCGATGGCCTTGGCCGTCATCAGCCCGACGATCAGCCCGCCGACAAGGCCGGGCCCGGCGGTGGCGGCGATCGCGTCGATCCCGGACAGCGGCACGCCCGAATCGGCCAGCGCCGCCTCGACGATGCCGTCCAGCGCCTCGACATGGGCGCGCGCGGCGATCTCGGGCACGACACCGCCGAAAGCGGCATGTTCCTCGATCTGCGACAGGACGACGTTGGAGAGGATTTTCGGCGCGGCGTCGCCCTCCAGCGCCACGACGCTGGCGGCGGTCTCGTCGCAACTCGTCTCAATGCCCAGAACGCGGATCAATTCGTCGCTATCCCAAGAGATTGTACAGGAGGGCGTTCCTCGGTAGGAGAGTGCCCGGAAACGCAAAGCCAGCCGGGGGGTTATCACGGACCGCGCGCCATGCAAACAATCTTGAAAATCGGAACACGCGGCAGCCCGTTGGCTTTGGCGCAGGCGCATGAGACGCAGGCGCGGCTGATGGCCGCGCATGGCCTGCCGGCGGAGGCCTTCGAGGTCGTCGTGATTTCGACCAGCGGCGACCGCATCCAGGACCGTCCGCTGTCGGAGGCCGGCGGCAAGGGCCTGTTCACCAAGGAGATCGAGGAAGCGCTGCTCGCCGGTGCGATCGATATCGCCGTGCACTCCTCGAAGGACATGCCGACGCAACTGCCCGACGGGCTGGAACTCTCCGCCTTCCTGCCGCGCGAGGATGCGCGCGATGCCTTTGTCGGCAAGGCGGGCAAGACGATCGCCGATCTGCCCGAGGGCGCCAAGGTAGGCTCGTCGTCGCTCAGGCGCCAGGCGCTGATCCGCCGCATGCGGCCCGATCTCGACGTGGTGATGTTCCGCGGCAATGTACAGACGCGGCTGCGCAAGCTGGAGGAAGGCGTCGCCGGCGGCACGATCCTCGCTTATGCCGGGTTGAAGCGGCTTGGGCTCGAACATGTCTCCACCGATCTAATGCCGCTCGATATCTTTCCGCCGGCGCCGGGCCAGGGCGCCATCGGCATCGAGACCCGTATCGGCGACCGCGAGGTCGAAAAGATGCTTGTGGCAATCCACGATGTGCCGACCGGCCAGGCGCTCGCCTGCGAGCGCGCCTTCCTGGCGGCGCTCGACGGCTCCTGCCGCACGCCCATCGCCGGCTATGCCTCTATCGACGCCGCAACGCTCTCTTTCTCCGGATTGATCATTTCGCCCGACGGCACGCAGTCGCATACGGTCGAACTGCGGGGGCCGGCGCAGGAGGCCGCCCGCATCGGCGACGAGGCCGCGCGGACGGTGCGCGCCAAAGCCGGCGAAAAGTTCTTCGACGGCTGGCTCTGATCATGCTTCGCGTGCTGGTGACCAGGCCGGAGCCGGGCGCGTCGCGTACCGCGCGGCGGCTGGAAGAGATGGGATTCCAGCCCCTCGTCCTGCCTTTGACGGAGACAATGGCGTTGCCGGTCGATGCCGGAGCCCTGCCGGACAAAGCGGCAGCCGTTGCCATCACCAGCGCCAATGCCGTGCGGCATGCTTCAAAAGAGCTGATCGCCGCGCTGTGCAGCCTGCCTTGTCATGCCGTCGGCAAGAGAACCGCGGAGGCGGCGCGCAAGGCCGGGTTTTTGTCGGTCAGCGAGGGTCCCGGCGATGCCGAGGCGCTGGCCGAAAGCATGGCCAGCGCATTTTCCGGCAAAGCGGTCGTCTATCTCTGCGGGCGCGTTCGGTTCCCGGCCTTCGAACAGAAGCTGGAAACGGCCGGTGTCCAGCTTCATGCCGCCGAGACCTACGACACGCTTGCGGTATGCTATTCGGACGAGGCGCTGCTTCAGCGTCTGTCGGATCAAACCGTCGATGTGGTGCTGCTCTATTCGGCCAAGGCCGCTGCCGCGATGCAGGCCGTGGCCAGCCGACCCATGCTATTGGGGTCTTTTGAAAAGACACTGTTTTTCGCTCTTTCCAGCCGCATCGCCGCCGCCCTCGACGATAGCGCCGGCAAAGCAATCCGCATCGCCGAGCGGCCCGACGAGGAGGCGCTGCTGGCACTTTTGCCCGCACGGCCCTGAGCCCGCGTCATCACACCGCCCCTTTTCACCGCTTGGTGATGTGCTAGACCCTTTTT
>NZ_JAFKIC010000335.1 GCF_017306585.1 Mesorhizobium sp.
AATGTCGCGATCGCGCTGCATCCGGAAGTCGAGGTCACGATCACGCTCAACATCGCCCGCACGGCCGACGAAGCCGAGCGCCAGGCCAAGGGCGAGACGCTGACCACCGCCGAAGCCATCTATGGCGACGACATCAACGACAATGCGCGGCCGGAGAACTTCTTCGATCCGAATGCCGAGTTCGACGGCGGCGACGACGCCTGATCGATCAGCGCCGGACCAACTGTCCGGCTCACAATTTGCAGAGTTTCTGGGCTTCCAGAATTCTGGACCAACGCCCGGGTCTTCGACCCGGGCTTTTTTGTGCCAAACGGAACTTTTCGACACCCTATATCTTGTGCACATTACAGCGTGTCGCGCGTCGATTGGACGCGGGCAATGGCTGGGGCACTTTGATTTGGCAATGCCGGTCCGGTCACCGGATGGTCCGACTGAGGGGACATTTGGTCATGAATATTCTGTTGAAGCGCGTTCTCGACCGCCTGGTGCGCACGGGCAATCTCAAGGTAACCGGGCCCAAGGGCTCGACGTTCATCTTCGGCGACGGCAGCGGCGAACCCGTGCACATGCACATCAAGACCAGGCATGCCGAACGGGCCATCACTTTCGACCCCATGCTGGCCGTCCCGGAGTCCTACATGGACGGCGAGCTCGACATTCTCGAGGGCGGCGTGCTCGGCCTGATGCGCATTGCCTTCCAGAACATGGGCAGCGGCGGCATCGACGCGACATGGTCGAAGGCCATCGAGGGCCTGCGCCACGCCTTCCGCCGCCTGCAGCAGATCAACACCGCCTCGCGCTCGCGCCGCAACGTGCAGCGCCATTATGACCTGTCGGGCGATCTCTACCGGCTCTTCCTCGACGAGGACATGCAGTATTCCTGCGCCTATTTCGAGCAGCCGGACATGACGCTGGACGAGGCCCAGGCGGCCAAGAAACGGCATATCGCCGCCAAGCTCAGGCTGAAGGCCGGTCAGACAGTGCTCGACATCGGTTCCGGCTGGGGCGGACTCGGCCTCTATCTCGCCAAGGCGTTCGACGTCGACGTTCAGGGTGTGACGCTATCGACCGAACAGCATGGTGTCGCCACCGACCGCGCGCATGCGCAAGGGCTGGAGAACCACGTCCATTTCGAACTGAAGGACTACCGCGAACTCAACGAACGCTTCGACCGCATCGTCTCGGTCGGCATGTTCGAACATGTCGGCGTCAACCACTTCCGCACCTTCTTCGACAAGGCGGCGACGCTGCTGAAGCCCGACGGCGTCATGCTCCTGCACACGATCGGACGCTCCGGCGTACCGTGGGCGACGAGCGCCTTCATCCGCAAGTATATTTTCCCGGGCGGCTACATCCCGGCGATGTCGGAGGTGCTGCCGGCGATCGAAAAGTCCGGCCTCGTCGTCACCGACGTCGAAGTCCTGCGGCTCCACTACGCCGATACGCTGAAGCACTGGGGTGAGCGCTTCGCCGCCAACCGCGACAAGGCCAAGGCAATCTATGACGAACGCTTCTGCCGCATGTGGGAATTCTATCTCGCCGCTTCGGAAGCCGCCTTCCGCTGGCAGGATCTGGTGATCTTCCAGTTCCAGATCGCCAAGAAGAACGACACGCTGCCGATGACCCGCGACTATATGGCCAAATGCGAGAAAGCACTGGAGATGCGCGACATGGGTCACCGCGAGGCGGCTCCCGTCGAGAAGCCGGCAAAGCCGGCCCGCCGCCGCAAAGTAGCGGAGTAGACATCTCAGCGCTTTCGCCATTGGCGCTTGCGTTCGTACGCCCCTGCCCTGAAAAAGGCCTCGTGATCGTCGCGAGGCCTTTTTCATGACCTATCTTCTCTACGGCGCCGCCGCGCTCGCCGAAATCGCGGGCTGTTTTTCGGTGTGGGCATGGTGGAAGCTGGACAAGTCGGCGCTCTGGCTGGCGCCGGGGTTGATTTCGCTGCTCGTCTTTGCCTGGCTGCTGGCGCTGGTCGATACCGATGCGGCCGGCCGCGCCTATGCCGCCTATGGCGGCATCTATATCGCCGCTTCGCTCGGCTGGCTGTGGCTGGTGGAAGGCGTGCGCCCCGATCGTTGGGACCTTGCCGGCGCGGTGCTCTGCGTTGCCGGCGCCTCGGTGATCCTGCTCGCACCGCGCGGAGCTTGAACGATGGAGTTGCCCGCGCCGCTCAGACAGGCCGTCGACCGTGTCCTTGAAAGGGTGCCACTGCCCGAGCTCAAACAGGCGGCCAAAACCCTCTCGGACCGCTACCGCGCCGAGGTGCGCGACGGCCGCCTGCACATGGCGCAGGATATGGCCGTCAGGGCCTATCTGGCGACACGGCTGCCAGCGACCTACGCCGCGGTCCGGGCCAGTCTCGACGCGCTCAACGAAGTCCGGCTGGATTTCACGCCGAAGACCCTGCTCGATGTCGGCGCCGGCCCTGGTACGGTGCTTTGGGCCACGACGGACCTGTGGCCCGACCTCGAAGCGGCGGTTCTGTTCGAAGCGAGTGCTGCGGCGCGCAAGATCGGCGAGGTGCTCGCCGCCGACACAATCACGGCGCGGACCGTATGGCTGGCTGGTGACGTCACGACGGACGCTGCCGACCTCACGCCGGCGGACCTCGTTACCTGCGCCTATGTGCTAGACGAGATCGTGCCGGCATCGCTGCCAAAGATGATCGACCGGTTGTGGCAGCTTGCCAAGGATACGCTGTTGATCATCGAGCCCGGCACGCCGGCCGGCTGGCAACGCATCCTTGCCGTGCGCGCCCAACTGATCGCGGCGGGCGCGCATCTGCTGGCGCCTTGTCCGCATGAAAGCCCCTGCCCGCTCAATCCGCCGGACTGGTGCCATTTTTCGCGCCGGGTCGCCCGCTCGCGCCTGCACCGGCTGGCCAAGGACGCGGAGGTTCCGTGGGAGGACGAGAAGTTCATCTATGTCGCAGCTTCCCGTCAGCCGGCGGCCGTCCATGCGGCGCGGGTCATCGCGCCGTCGAGACCCGGCTCGGGCAAGGTGTCGTTGAAGCTTTGCGGGCCTGATGGAAAGGCCGGCGAGACGCTTTTCACCAAGCGGGATGGCGAAGAATTCCGGCAGGCCCGGCGCCTGGACTGGGGTGACCTGCTGGAACGGAACAACACATGATTGTTCTTGCTTCGTTCCAATGCTTGGCATAAGAATCGCAGCTTGCCGCGTCAACCGGAATCGGGACACAGGAACATTGTCCTGTGGACGGTTTAACGCCCCTGTGAACAACGGGCGTCAAGGCCGTTTGATCGTATGGTGATGCAGAAAGGTCAGCACGGTTTCGTCTCGTTCTGATATCGAAGGACCGGGATCGAAATCGGGGATATCATGGCAGAGGCAGCGCGAAAATTCGGCGTGGCGGAACAACCGCTTTATCGCGAGGCACCTAATAACATCGAGGCCGAGCAGGCGCTGCTCGGCGCCATCCTCGTCAACAACGATGCCTTCTACCGCGTATCGGACTTCCTGAAGCCAAGCCATTTTTACGAGCCATTGCACCGCAGGATCTTCGAGGTCGCGGCCGAACTGATCCGCATGGGCAAGGTGGCGACGCCGATCACACTCAAGACCTTCCTGCCGGCCGACGAGAAGGTCGGCGACATGACGGTGGCCCAGTATGTCGTGCGACTGGCCGTGGAAGCGGTCACCGTCGTCAACGCCACCGACTACGGCCGCGCCATATACGACCTGGCGACGCGCCGCGCGCTGATCACCGTCGGCGAGGACATGGTCAACATCGCCTATGACACGCCGGTCGACATGGCGCCGTCCGAACAGATCG
>NZ_JAFKIC010000123.1 GCF_017306585.1 Mesorhizobium sp.
AGGACGGGCTGGCGCTGGCGACGACTTTCCATCTGCGCCAGGCTGACGAGACCACTGTCGAAGGGATCGGCTGGCTGATCGGGCCACGTCAGGGCGGGCTCGGCCACCTCAAGGCGCTCGCCTTCAAACCGCTGTTCGACATAGCCCTGCAGCAGGACCGCAAGGTGCTGAAATCGGCGAGCGACAATGCCCGTCACCCACCCCATGCGATGCCGGCGATCGGCCCATTGGATTTCCTGCGCCGCGACATCGCGGCCATCATGGCGGGCGACATGCCGCCGGCCGCGGCAACGCCGCGTATGCATCAGATCGAGCTTTGAAGCGGCCCATTCCATTCGATATCGCGGGTCGAGGCCGCCTGCAGGCTGATGCGCTGGCGCAGCGCCGTGCCGGCGATCTCCGCGAGCGCGCGCCATTGTGCCCGCTTGGGCTCGGGATCACCAGGCCAATCCAGGAGTTCATCGGCATCGTGCATCGCCTGGCGAAAATGCCCGATCCCGCCTGAAAGCACGGCCGACGGCAGACCATACACCCACATGGCCAGCCGCACCGTCTGCGGCCTGTCGAGGTCGGGCCTGACCTCAGCGCCGTCCAACAATGCGGCAACGAACGGCTCCGGATCACGGAAGAAGTGCAGACCGCTGACGGCACGGGGATTGCATTCGAGCGGCAGCACGGTGCCGTCCTCTTCCCGCATCAGGTCGAAGGAGATCTGCCCGGTCCAGCCGGTGCCTGCGACGAAGGCCTGGACGAAATGACGGGCCGCGGCATCCTCGACCCGCTCGAACCATATGCCGGCCCCCTTTCCTGCCCGATAACGCGAGCGGTAGAGCGCCAGCGCCTCGAGCTTGCCGTCGTGCGCCAGCGCATAGGCGCTGATTTCATCGCCGGCGATGAAGCGTTGCGCCACCCAGGGCACTGCCGCCGACGGGCTGATTGCATCAAGCGCGGCGGGAGACGGACGCAGCAGCACATGGCTGGCGAACCGCGACCAAACCGGCTTGAACACCAGTTCGCGCGCGCGGCTACGCACAGTCGCGACATCATCGGCGGACTCCAGCAGTGTCGTTTCCGGCACCGCGAGACCAAGAGCTTGCGCCAGCCGGATAAAAGCGTGCTTGTCGTGAACCCGCGTCAGCAATTCCATGTCGGGAGCGAAGAGACGAGCCGGCATGGTTCGGTCGCGCCATGCCTGGCCGAGGTAAAAAATCTCCTCGCAGGTCGGGATCACCAATTGAATGCCCCCGGCGCGGATCAGGTCCTGTACCGCTTGAGCGTAAGCTTGCGGGGCAAAGCGCGGCGGCGGCAAGCGGTGATAGGAGGCGCAGGCGATGCTCGCGGCGGCAAGCGGGTGGGCCGGAGTGTCGGCCAGGATCACGCGCAGACCGGCACCGTGGAGCAGCCGCGCAAGATGCAACGCCACCGGCGCCCGGGCACCCGTGACGAGCACCGCTGGGGCGCGCATCAGATCACGGCTGCGGGCTTCGGCCGACCCAAGGCTCAGTCCAGACCGCGTTTGCCGCGCTTGAGCCGGGCGGCGCCGGAGCGCGCCTCCAGTGCCTTGTCGACCTGGCGCTTCAGTTCATCCTTGATATCGGCTGTCTCGCTCATCAGCGCGTCTATCTTCATGAAATCGAGCACACGGTATTTCGACACTGCCGGCCGGACCAGGATATCGGGCTGGCACTGCTTCAGCTTGTTGGCGATGATCGACTGCATCATCAATTGCGTGGCGCCGAACATCAGGTCGACGGACGTCGGCTGCTTGCGATCGGCCTCTTCCGGCGCGCCGACCACGTCGACGCCGATGATGATGTCGGCGTCCTTCTCGATCAAATCGAACGGCACGGGATTGTAGATGCCGCCATCGATCAACAGCCTGCCGTCGCGCGTCACCGGGCGGAACACGGCGGGAATGGCGGCCGAGGCCGCAAGCGCGGAGTGCAGGTCGCCATCGGCGAAGACCGCGAGCTTGTGCCCGAAATAATCCGTCGCCGTCACCTTCAGCGGGATTTTCAATTCGGCGAAGGTTTCGGGAATAGCCTCCGGCAAGAAGGCCTTGAGGATACGCTCTACATTGAACTGGCTGACCCGGATGCCGTTCTGCATGGCTTCCGCGATCGTGCCCGGCCGCGCCCGCCACATGCGGCTCGCCACTTCGGCGCGGCGGCCGAGGATCGACCGGGCATAGTCGTGGATATCCTTGCCGGTCATGCCCGAAGCCATGCCGGCGCCCATGATGGCGCCGATCGACGAGCCGGCAATCGCCACCGGCCGAATGCCCAGTTCGTCCAGGGCCTCGATGACATGGATATGCGCCAGACCTCTCGCGCCGCCGCCGCCAAAAGCTATGCCGAAGGTGGGGCTCATCCCTTGCCTGCCGCGGCCAGCGGGGGTCCGACAACCATGATGGTCGGTTCGGCCGAAAGCAGTTTCCTCGCCACCGCCTTCACCTGGTCGATCGTCACCGCATTGATGTAGCCGGCGCGGCGCTGCATGTAATCGACACCGAGATCGTCGAGCTGCAATTCGACCAGCGTGGCCGCGATGGAACTCGATGAGTCCAGATTGTTGATGGCGTAGGCGCCGATCAGGTATTTCTTGGTCGCCGCCATTTCCGCTTCGGTCGGGCCGTCCTCGGCCAGGCGCTTGACCACGTCGCGCACAATGGCAAGCGTCTCGCCGGCGCGGTCCGAGCGCGTCCCGGTGGCGACGATCAAGGCATTGGCATGGTCCTGGTTGATCAGCGAGGAATTGACGCTGTAGGCCAGCCCGCGCTTTTCGCGCACTTCCTCAAACAGGCGCGAGGTGAAGGTGCCGCCGCCGAGTATCTCGTTCATCAGCACCGCGGGGAAGAAATCCGGCGACTTGCGCTTCACGCCAGGCCAGGCGAGCTGAAGCGAGGTCTGCGGCAGGTCGTAGTTCACCTCGACATGCTGCGCCAGCTTCGGCTCGACGTCGGCGACGGACACGAGCGTCTGCTTCGCAGGCAGGTCGCCGAACACCATGTCCAGCTTCTTCTTCAACGTTTCGGCATCGATGGCGCCGACCACCGCGACATGCAGGCCACCGCGCGCGAACACGTCCTTGTGCAAGGCCCTGAGATCGGCTTGCGTGATGGCGGCGATGCTCTGCCTGGTGCCTTGATCGTTGCGCGAATAGGGATGATCGCCGTAGATAGCGCGTGCCCACCGGTTCTGCGCGATCGTATCAGGATCGTTTTCCCCGGCAATGATACCGGACAGGATCTGCGCGCGGATGCGGTCGATCGGCGCCTGGTCGAAGCGCGGCTCGTTGACCGCGAGCCGCAAGAGGTCGAAGGCGTCGTCGCGCTGTTCGGCCAGCATGCGCATCGAACCATAGATGCCGTCGCGGGTCTCGTCGAAACTCATCTCGGCGCCGGCGTCGTCCAGCTTGATCTGGAAGGCGTCCGAATCGAGCGGGCCGGCCCCTTCGTCGAACAGGCCGGTCATCAGATTGGCGAGGCCTTCCTTGCCCGGCGGATCCTGTGTCGAACCGCCGCCGAAGACGAAGCGGACGGCGATGATCGGCACCGAATAATCCTCGACCAGCCAGGCGGAAACGCCCTTCGGCGAGGTGACTTCCTGGATCTCCATGGCGCGGGCGGCGAGTACCGGCAAAAGCAGGAAGAAAAGAGCAAAGCAGAGCGTGGCGCAGGCCCGATAGACCTTTCCTTCTTCCTTCTCGGTCGAGGGAATGACGCTCAAGCGTTCGAGAACCAGGCTCATCGTCAATTCCCCGCCTGTTGCTGCGGCAGCAGATAACCAGTCGTCGATCGGGAAAGCACCAGGTACTTCGCTGCAACTGCCTTGACCTCGTCGGCAGTCACTTTGCGCACACGGTCCGGCCATTGCTCGATGTCCTGGACCGTGCCGCCGGTCGCAAGCTCGGCGCCATAGATGTTGGCCATCGAATCCTGCTTGTCACGGGCAAAGATCATCGACCTGACATAGCGATCCTTGGCCTTGTCCAACTCATCGTCGGTGACGCCATCCTTGGCGATGCGAGCCACCTCGGCGTCGACCGCCGCCTCGACATCGGCCAACTTTGCATCACCCCGCGGTGTGCCGTAGACGGTGAAGTTGGTATCGTCGAGCATGGTGCCCTGGAAATAGGCGCCGGAAGCGGAAGCAATGCCCTGTCTGACTACCAGTTCCTGGTAAAGCCGGCTGCGATTGCCACCGCCAAGTATCTCGGCCAGCAGGTCGAGCGCCTCGGCCTCCCCCGGCTTGGCGGTGTGATAGGACGGCACCACCCACTGCGTGGAGAAGCTCGGCACGCTGACGCGAGCATCCGAGAGCGTGACGGTGCGTTTCGTGTTCTGCTCCGGCTCCACGGGTCGTACGCGCGGCGGCAGATCAGGCCCGCGAGCAACCTTACCGAACGTCTTCTCGGCGAGCGCCCTGACCGTCTCTGGCTCGACATCGCCGGCCACGATCAGCACGGCATTGTTGGGCCGGTAGTATTTGTCATAGAAGGCGACGGCATCGGTGCGGTTGAGCTGCTCCATCTCCTGCATCCAGCCGATGACCGGAATGCGGTAAGGCTGGTTCTGCCAAAGCGTCGCGCTGACCTCCTCGTCCAGCACGGCCTGTGGATTGTTGTCGATACGCGAGCGACGCTCCTCCAGGATGACGTCGCGCTCGGTCTTGATGACATCGTCGGTGAGGATGAGGTTGCGCATGCGGTCGGCCTCGAAACTCATCATCAGTTCGAGAGCCGATGGCGCCACTGTCTCGTGGAAGGCAGTGTAGTCATACGAGGTGAAGGCGTTGTTGGAGCCGCCAATATCGGAGACGGCGCGATCGAACTCGCCTGCGGCGTGATTGGTCGTCGCCTTGAACATCAGATGTTCGAAGAAATGGGCGATGCCGGATTTACCGGGCGGCTCATCGGCGCTGCCGATCTTGTACCACACCATATGGGTGACGATCGGCGCGCGATGATCGGGAATGACGACCACTTCCATGCCGTTGTCGAGCAGAAAATCGGTCACCTTGAACTCGGACGGCGCGGCGGCCGCCGGAACCGCGCTTTCAGCCAAAGCGGAATTGTTAACAAAGACTGTCAGCGAGGTCGCCAGCAGTGCCGTCCGCAGCCATTCAGTCCTGGATGTCATCAATGGCTCCGGTTCCGCGATATGGCACGACGATAGGCAAGGTGCCGGCGACAAGCAAAGTGAATCGTTGCTCATGTTGCCGGCAAAGGCGGCGGCAAAGAGGCACCGGGGAGCGGCCTACAGGGTGGCCTCGATGAAGCGGATGACAGTTTCCCCGTAATTACGCTCGTCGAGCACCGCGAAGCCGGAGCCAGGTTCGAAGGCAACCGCCGCCGTTTCCTCCACCACGCACAGCGCACCGGGACGCAGCCAGCCGCCGGCCCTGGCCGACTGCAGGGCGCGCTCGCCAAGGCCCTTGCCATAGGGCGGGTCGGCGAAGACGAGGCCGAACGGCGCCAACGTGCCTGCCTCGCCAAGCGCGGTTGCGTCGCGGCGGAATATCTTCGTGCGCCCGGTCAGGCCGAAGGCCTCGACATTGTCGCGGATCAGACCACGGCCTTCCGCCGATTCCTCGATGAAGACCCCGTAGGAGGCGCCGCGCGACAGGGCTTCCAGACCAAGCGCTCCAGTGCCCGCGAAAAGGTCGAGCACGCGTGCGCCGTCCAGTTGCCCGCCGAAGCGATGCGCCAGCACGTTGAAAACCGCCTCGCGGGTGCGGTCGGTCGTTGGACGGATGGCGCTGCCGCGTGGCGTCGCCAATGGGCGCCCGCGAAACTCGCCACCAACGATTCTCATGTCAGCCCGGGCCTCATCTCGTCCTGGGGCCTTTCGGGCCGCGCGGGCGATCCGCGCCGCCAGCTCCGTCCGGGCGCTCGCCGCGCGGCTTGCCGAACGGCTTTGCACCGCCCGGTTTGCCATAGGCCGGCTTGAACGAGGCCTTGCGCGCCTTGGCCTCCGCCGCCTTGGCGGCATCGGCCTCCGCCCTGCCCTTGCCGATCGGCCGGGCGCCGGGCGCCATCCAGACATTGGCCTTGCGCTGGCCGGGCGGCTCGATCGGCCGCTGCTCACGCTCGGCTTTCTTGCCGCCGAAACCAGCGCGCGGCTTGTCGCCAAAACCGCCGCGTGGCTTGTCGCCAAAACCACCGCGTTCCGGCCTCGGACCGCGTTCGCCAAAACTCTTCTCGGGTCGCGCGCCCCTGTCGGGGCTTGTCGAGAGCTTGCCCAGCGCCTCGTCGCGGCTGCCTTCCCTACGCTTGCGGTTCTTGATAAGGCCGCCCTCGCCGACCGGCCGGTGGTCGCCCTCGCGCATAACCCTCGACCGCTCAGCTTCTTCCTTGCGCGGTTCGGTACGCCGCACCGGCTTGTTGGAGAACGGCTTTGTTATCTCGGCATCGAAATTGGCGCCGGATTCCTCGACCAGACGCTCACCAAGCTGGTCGCGCAGCACGCGGCCCTTGATCTCCAGCACATGGCCCTCGGGAAGATCCTCGAGCTGGAACGGGCCATAGGAAATGCGGATCAGCCGCGTCACGTCGAGGCCAAGTGCGCCAAGGATGTTCTTGACCTCGCGGTTCTTGCCTTGGCGAAGGCCGATCGTCAGCCAGGCGTTGGTGCCTTGCTCGCGGTCGAGGCTGGCCTCGATGGCGCCGTAGAAGACACCATCGACGGCAATGCCCTCGCGCAGGCCGGCAAGCGCGCTTTCCTCGACCTTGCCGTGAACGCGGACCCGATAGCGACGCAGCCAGCCGGTGGCCGGCAGTTCGAGCACGCGCGACAGGCCGCCATCGTTGGTGAGCAGCAGCAAGCCTTCGGTGTTGATGTCCAGCCGGCCGATGGTCATCAGCCGCGGCAACTCCGCCGGCAACACGTCGAAGACCGTCTTGCGGCCTTCGGGATCCCGGTTGGTGGTCACGACGCCGGCCGGCTTGTGGAACAAAAACAGCCGCGTGCGTTCGATCTTGGGGATTTCCATGCCGTCGAGATGGATGATGTCGTCGGGCATGACATTGAAGGCGGGCGAAGCCAGGACCTTGCCATTGATCTTGACGCGGCCGGCCGCGATCAGGTCCTCGGCGTCGCGGCGCGAGGCAAGGCCGGCGCGGGCAAGGCGCTTGGCGATGCGCTCGCCGGCCTCCTCTGTCGCTTCGGCCGGACGCGGACGCGGCTTGAAGCTACCCGATCCGCCCTGGGGACGATCACCGAAATCACGCTTGGGACGATCGCTGAAGTCGCGCTTCGGGCGATCGGCGAAGTCACGCTTCGGACGGTCATTGAAATCGCGCTTCGGGCGCTCGAACCGCTTTTCACCGCCTTCGACGGCTGCAGCGGCCGGACGATCGCCACGTGGCGCATAGGGCTTGCGCGGCCCTTCGCGCTTCTCATAAGGCCTACGCTCGCCATCCGCCGGCATCGGACGATCGCCACGCGGCGCGTATGGTTTGCGCGGCCCCTCGCGCTTTTCATAGGGTTTGCGTTCGCCCTCTGCCGTCATCGGCCGCTCGCCACGCGGCGCGTAAGGCTTGCGCGGACCTTCGCGCTTCTCGTAGGGTTTGCCCTCGGGACGCGGCCCCCTGCTGAAGGGCTTGTCGCCGCCCTTGAAATCACGCTTTGGCCGGTCGCCTTCCGCGGCCATTGGCTTGCTGCCACGCGGTGCGTACGGTTTTTTGGCGCCGAAGGATGGCTTGCCGGCCCTGTCGCCCCGCGGAGCCGCGGGCTTCTTGCCCGGTCCTTTTTGGCGAGGAGATTTCTTGTCGTTGTCGTCCATGTGGCCTTTGTCCATTTGCGCTGCTACAGCGTGGCGCATCCTTTCGGGCGCGCAACGAACGCTGTAGCATTTTTGATTTGGCGCATGATCATTTCCGAAAATCGAGTCCGATTTTCGAGGTTATGCGCTCAATAACAGGATCGCCGCCGGGTGGCGAGGAGATAATCGGAATGGAAAGCGCGTGAAGCGGCCGGATTTCATGGCTCTGGCGCTGAAGGAAGCCGAAGCGGCGGCCCTGCGCGGCGAGGTGCCGGTCGGCGCCGTTATCGCCAGGGGCGATACGGTCATTGCCAGCGCCGGCAACCGCACGCGCGAACTTGCCGACCCGACCGCGCATGCCGAGATGCTGGCGATTCGCCAAGCCTGCGGCAAAATTTCGAGCGAGCGGCTTACAGGCCACGATCTCTACGTAACGCTGGAGCCTTGCGCCATGTGCGCCGGCGCCATCTCCTTCGCCAGACTGCGTCGGCTTTATTTCGGCGCGGCGGATGAAAAGGGCGGCGCGGTGATCAATGGCGTGCGCTTCTTCGCCTCGCCCACCTGCCACCATACGCCAGATGTCTATGCGGGTATGGCCGAGACCGAAGCGGCCATCATTCTCAGAGATTTTTTCAGGGGGCGGCGCGAAAGCTGATCGCGCCGTTCACGGACTAGAGGCCGAGCCAGTCGAACCAGCCGCCGCTCTTCTTGCCTTCGGCCTGCGCCTTGATACGGCGTTCCTTCTTGTATTCGTCTTCGCCGAGTTCGTTCTGCGGCGCGGTGTCGGATGCGACACGGTAGGCCAATGGCGGCTCGCTCAGATATTTGCGCGTGTTCGGATCGCCCTGCTTGCTGTCGGCAAGGCGGCGCTGGATTTCAGCCGCTCGACCTTTGTCTGAATCGGCGGGAGACCATGCCGGCGGGTGGCTCGAGCCGGACTCTTCCATCGCCTTCTTGACGGCAGCCGGATCCGTCTGCACGTCGTCGACGATCTCTGCCTGATAATTCGGGTCATTCTGGTGGGCGGTGGCCTCGGCACGCAGGCGGGCGCGGCGCTGTTCGGGTGATTCGGGCCATTCGGCGCTCGCCGTTTCGATGCTTTCCTGCGGAGCCGGCAAAGCATCTTTCTGACCGGGCGCCGGCTTCACCAGGGTCGGCCGGGGCTTGTAGTCGATTCTTTCCTTCTGCTTGGGCGTGATGGACAAGGCACCCGTCAAATCGCCGGCGAGCTGTTCGCCAGCGGTCTTGTCGGTGCCATAGGTCGGAGAGCCCATGCAGCCGGCCAGAGCAAGGCCCGATGCGAAAAGCGGCGCCAGCAGCGCAAGGCGCGCTTTGTGTCTCTCGGTCATGCCAAAACGTCCCACTCTAGACAGCCTCTCGATCGTCACCGGTCCAGTGTCCGGTCCCCATCGTCTAAGCACTTGCGACGGAATTCCGGCGACAATTTGTCTTCCGGAGTCTCGCGTCTTTACCTCAACCACTCGTTAAGGGCAACGCGCGGGCGGATTTGCGCCGCCCGGCGTGATATTTGTGCACCGATAAGCCACGGCCGTCAAAGCCGGCCAAGCGCTTTCAACTCGTGCAGTACGGCGGCGTCGCGGGCGGAGACATCGGGAAAGGCGGGATCCTGCCCGACATCGGCCGTGTAGCGCCAGGAACGCGCGCATTTGACCAGGCCGCGATCCTCGGCCTTCTCGACCACCACCGCGACGCCCTTCACATCATCGAGCGTGAAGGCGCCTTCCGGTGCGTGGCCATGGGCAATGACGAGATCGCTGGTGATCGCCATCTCGGCCATGTCGATATCCGAGATCGCGCTCCCGAGCGTCGCATCGTTGATCGTGACAACCGGGACGGCCTCGAGCGAGGAACCGATCACCTTCTGGGCACGTGCGATCTCGAGCGCGCCGGTGACGACGCGGCGCACCTGCCTGACCTTGCGCCACTTCTCCGCCAGCGCCTCGTTCTTCCAGTCCGCCGGGATTTGCAGGAACTGGTCGAGATGCAGCGACACCGCATCGGGATGACGGTCGAGCCATGCCTCTTCCATGGTGAACGGCAGCATCGGCGCCAGCCATTTCACCAGGCAGTCGAAGAGATGGCGCACCACCTGCACCGATGCCTTGCGTTTCACGCTCGACGGCGCGTCGCAATAGAGGGCGTCCTTGCGAATGTCGAAATAGAAGGCTGACAGTTCCACGACCATGAAGTCGATGAGCGCGCGGGTAATACGCTTGAATTCGAAGGCGTCGTAGCCCTGCCGTACCACCTCGTCGAGCTCGGCCAGCCGATGCAGCATCAGCCGCTCCAGCTCCGGCATCTCGCTCACCGGCACCTCCGCGCCATCGTCATGGGCGAGCGTGCCCAGCATCCAGCGAATGGTGTTGCGCAGCTTGCGGTAGGCGTCGATGTTGGTCTGCAGCACGTTCTTGCCGAGCCGCTGGTCTTCCCAGTAATCCGTTGTCACCACCCAGAGCCGCAGGATGTCGGCGCCGGACTGTTTGATCACATCCTGCGGCACCACAGTGTTGCCGAGCGATTTCGACATCTTGCGCCCGTCCTCATCCATGGTGAAGCCATGGGTGACGACAGTGTCGTAGGGCGCCCTGCCCCTGGTGCCGCAGCTTTCGAGCAACGAGGAGTGGAACCAGCCGCGATGCTGGTCGGAACCTTCGAGATAAACATCGGCCGGCCATTTCAGATCCGGGCGGTCCTCCAGCGTAAAGACATGGGTCGAGCCGGAATCAAACCAGACGTCGAGGATGTCGGTCACCTGCTTCCATCTGGACGCGTCGTGATTGCCCAGGAACCGCTCCTTGGCGCCGGCGGCGAACCAGGCGTCGGCGCCCTCCTGCTTGAAAGCGTCCATGATGCGCTGGTTGACGGCCTCGTCCTTCAGCACATTGCCATCCTCGTCGGCGAAGACGGCGATCGGCACGCCCCAGGCTCGCTGGCGCGACAACACCCAGTCCGGGCGCTCCTCGATCATGGCGCGGATGCGGTTCTGGCCGGCCGACGGCACGAAGCGTGTATCGTCGATGGCTTTCAAAGCGCGGCTGCGCAGCGTCGTGCCGTCGCCGAGATCCTTGTCCATGTAGACGAACCATTGCGGCGTGTTGCGGAAGATGACCGGCTTCTTCGAACGCCAGGAATGCGGGTAGCTATGCTTCAGCCGGCCACGCGCGAAGAGAGCGTTGCGCTTGATCAACTCGTCGATAACGGACTGGTTGGCATTGCCTTTCTTGCCGTTGTCGTCGATCACGCGCGCCGGCCCGCCGTCACGGTCGGGACCGAAGCCGGGCGCATCCTTCGTGAAGAAACCGGCGTCATCGACGGTAAACGGAATGACGGTATCGATGCCACGTTCGCGCAGGCCCGGGGCCGCGTCCATCCAGGCATCGAAATCCTCCCGGCCATGGCTGGGGGCGGTGTGGACGAACCCGGTACCGGCATCGTCGGTGACGTGATCGCCGGCAATCATCGGCACGGGGAATTCATAGCCGCCGCCGAGGCCCTTGAAGGGGTGCGAAAGCACAAGATTTGCAAGCTGTTCGGCGCTGATGCCATGAAGGCGCTTCATGGTGATCTTGGCCTTCGCCTGGCTGTCCTCGGCCAGGGCGTCGGCGAAAATCAGCTTCTCCCCCGGCTGCGGACCAAACGCGTTCTCGGCCGCCGTAACCTCGTAGAGGCCATAGGCGACACGTGGCGAATAGCTGACGGCGCGGTTGCCCGGGATCGTCCATGGCGTCGTCGTCCAGATCACGACATGGGCATCCAGCAGATTCAGCGACCGCCCGCTGAGGTCCGGATTGAGCTCCGCCGGTTGCCCGTCGACGACACTGGCGACGACGAGGTTGGCCACCGGGAACTTCACCCAGATCGTGTCGGACTCGTAGTCCTGGTACTCGATCTCGGCCTCGGCGAGCGCCGTGCGCTCGACCACGCTCCACATCACCGGCTTGGAACCGCGATAGAGCTGGCCCGACATGGCGAATTTCAGCAGTTCGCCTGCGATGCGCGACTCGGCGTGGAAAGCCATCGTCGTATAGGGGTTCTTGAAGTCGCCGATGACGCCGAGGCGCTGGAACTCACCACCTTGCACGGTGATCCAGTGGGAGGCGAACTCGCGGCATTCCTTGCGGAATTCGTTGACCGGCACCTCGTCCTTGTTCTTGCCCTTGGCGCGATACTGTTCCTCGATCTTCCATTCGATCGGAAGGCCATGGCAGTCCCAGCCAGGCACGTAGTTCGAGTCATAGCCGCGCATCTGGAACGAGCGGGTGATGACGTCCTTGAGTATCTTGTTCAGCGCGTGCCCGATATGGATATTGCCGTTGGCGTAAGGCGGGCCGTCATGCAGCACGTATTTCGGCCGGCCGGCCGCGCTCTCGCGCAGCTTGCGATAAAGATCCATGTCCTGCCAGCGCTTGACCAGCACCGGCTCCTTCTCGGGCAGGCCCGCGCGCATCGGGAAATCCGTCTGCGGCAGGTAGAGCGTCTTGGAATAGTCGATCGTTGAGTGATTGTCGTCGGTCATTGGTCTGCCATGTGCATGCCGGGCCACGAGGCTTGCGGCGTGAAATTCTACTTCATACGCATGCCGTTTTCCCAAAACCGGGCCAATCCGGGCGACATGCCTTGATGATCTGGAAAAGCGCGAGAGGCCGCGCGCAAGATTCCCGGCGGCTCCGGCAGCCTTCAGGCCGCCAGGAACACCGGGCTGGTAATTCGTATCGCGACCGCGAATGCGCTGGTGAAATGCGTCATCCCCGGGCTTTTAGCCGATGCGGAGGCAGGAATAAAGCGCGGAATTGAGGCCTGCCGCGCTTTGGGAATAGCTACATCTTGAAGTCGAAGCGGTAGGTGGTCGACACGCCGACCATGAACTGGTTGCGGTCGCCGCGCTCCCTGACCAGGCTGGAATCGGCCGCCGGCCCCTGAAGGCGCGAATACTCGCCGAACAGGCTGGCCGTCATCGGGTCCGTCACCTTCCAGGTTATCGCGCCGCCCAGGCCGACGGATTTCAGGCCGCCGCCGGGATTGTACTGGCTCAGGCCCGAGGCCACTGCTTCCTGCGCGTTGACGCCGTAATAGGCATCGAAATAGTTGGCCGAAGCAAAAGATACACGCGGGCCGCCCGAAATCCTGACGGTCGGCGTTACGTCGTAGAAGGCATCGACGGCGATATCGGCAACAAAGCCGTTATGGGCGCGGATGCCATGCCGCAACTCGGCGCGCGCGCGCATCCAGTCGGTCGGATAGAATTCGAAGAAGCCGCCGACCTCGCCGCCCCAGCGAACCGGGTCGAGGCCCTTGAGCTCGTCGTCGCTGCTGCGCGAAAACAGGAACTTGCCCGTCAAGCCCGCGCGAACCCCGCCATCGTCGACAAGCGCCAGCGAGATATTGTCGTTGCGCGAGGTGAAGCGTGCCTCCGGACCGGCCTTGCCCAGCGAGATTATAGGCTGGGCACTCAGCATGTACTTCTTCGCGCCCTCGAAATCGGGAGCCACGAGGCCAGTGGCGCCGACCGTCAGGTACCAGTCGCCGGAGAGCCAGCCGAAGGGGCCGTCGCCAGCCCTGGCAATGCCTGGCGCGGCCAATGTGGAGATGGCCAAGGCTACAGAAATCTTCCAGACCGGACTCATGGCCACTCCACGAACACAATACGACTGCCCCCATGCGACAGCTTTGACGGGGCTTTGGTAAAATTTGATTTAAGAGCGAGATATCCGGCCCGCCTTGCCTGCATCTCCCCTGCGCTGGACGCGGGCCGGCACCAGAGCTAACGTCATTGCATTGCGGCGGTCCTCGATGGAGGTAATGACATGACCCTGCACGGCGATACACTGAAGAACGCGATCGGCCAGACGAGAGACAAGTGGGGATGGTTTGTCGGCCTGGGCGTGCTGCTGCTGATTCTCGGCGGCATCGCCTTCGGCAATCTGTTCATAGCCACGGTCGCCTCCGTCTATGTCGTTGGATGGCTGATGCTGGTGGCCGGCATCATCGAAATCATGCATGCTTTCGGCGTCAAGACCTGGGGCCGGTTCTTCTACTGGCTGCTCAGCGGACTGCTTTACGCGGTCGCCGGGTTTTTCGCCTTCGACAATCCCCTGCTGGCCTCGGCGGTGCTGACGTTCCTGCTGGCCGTTGCACTCGTTGCGTCCGGCGCGCTGCGGGCCTGGGTCGGCTACAGTCATCGTCCGGAGCGCGGGTGGGGTTGGATCGTCGCCGCGGGTCTCATCAGTGTGCTCGCGGGGCTGGTCATCGCCATGGGCTGGCCTGTCAACAGCCTGTGGGTGCTCGGACTGTTCCTGGCGATCGACCTGATCTTCCAGGGCTGGACCTTCATCGCAGTGGGTCTTGCGCTGAAAAACTAGACCAATTCCCGGCAAAGCGCGCAGCGGTTTGCCTGCGCAACTGCCGGAAAACGGGCCTCAGAACGCAATGGCCGCGTCGAGCTGCGAAAGCGGCCTGACGCCGGCAAGCAGCGCGCGGGCCTCTTCCTCGTCGCGTTTCATCTGCACGATCAGCGCATCGAGCCCGTCGAACTTGATCTCGCTGCGCAGGAAGCCGAAGAATGACACCTCGCAGATCTGGCCATAGAGATCGCCGGAAAAATCGAAGACGAAGGTTTCCAGGAGCGGCGCGCCATTGTCGTCCACCGTCGGGCGACGGCCGAAACTGGCGACGCCATCGTGCAAGGTGCCGTCGGCGCGCCTGAAACGAACGGCATAAATGCCTTCCTTGAGCCCTGCTTCTAGGGGAAGTTTCATGTTCGCGGTCGGAAAGCCCAGCGTTCGGCCCAACTGTTGACCACCCACGACCTCGCTTTCCACCGTGAAGCGATAGCCGAGCAGCCCGGCGGCCTCGGCCACCTCCCCGTCGCAGAGCAGGTTTCGGATCCGGCTCGACGAAATCACCTCGGCGCCCTCGTCGCGAAAAGCGTCGACAAGCGTGACTCCGAAGCCGTGACGCTCGCCAGCCGCCATCAGGTAGGCCGGCCCACCCTGGCGATCCTTGCCGAAATGGAAATCGAACCCGGTCACGGCGTGGGTGATGCCGAGCGTTCTTTCCAGCACCTCGGTGACGAAAGCTTCCGCCGACAGCGAGGCGAAGTCCCGCGTGAACGGCTGCTCGACGAGCGCGGCAAAGCCCAGCAGCGACAGAAGCCGCGCCTTCATCGGCGGCGGCGTCAGCACGAACAGCGGCAAATCTGGCCTGAAGACCTTTCGCGGATGCGGTTCGAAGGTCAGCACCAGCGCCGGCACGCCTCGCCGCAAGGCCTCCGCCAACGCCCGTTCCAGCACGGCCTGATGGCCACGATGGACGCCGTCGAAATTGCCGATCGCGACCACGCCGCCACGCAGATCGGCAGGTAGCGGCGCGGTCGCCGAAAGATGATGGAAAGCTGCCATCGCCACCTACTGCAGTCTGGCTATGACGGCGACTGGCCGGTAGCCGTGCCGTTCCAGGAAGAGCCCGAGCCTCGCCGGATCGGGCCGTGATGCATCGCCATAGTCGCGGGCATGGATGCCGCCGGAGACGTAGAGGACATCGAAGCCATTGTCAGCGGCCCCCTTCACATCGGTCATCATGCCATCTCCGATGGCCAGTACTTGGGAACGCTCAACCCGGCGCCCGAGCGTCTCGGCGACCTCCCTCATGGCGAGATCGTAGATCGGCGCATAGGGCTTTCCGGCGATCAGGGTGCGACCGCCGAGCTGGGCATAGTCCCGCGCCAGGGCGCCGGCGCACCAGATAATGCGTTCGCCCCGCTCGACCATGATATCGGGATTCGCGCAGATGAACGGCAGGTTCCTGGCGCGCAGCCGCCGCAGCAGATCCGTATAATCTTCCGGCTTTTCGGCCTCGTCATCGAACAGGCCGGTGCAAACGACGCCGGCGGCCTCGAATTCCTCGACCAGTTCGACATCGAGGCCATCATAAAGGGTCAAATCGCGGTCGGCTCCGATATGGAAGACCTTGCGAGGACCTTCCGCGATCAGATCGCGGGTCACATCGCCCGAGGTCACAACCCGATCGTAGGCTGCCGGCGGAACGCCGATCACGCTCATCTGGGCCACGACATCGGCGCTGCGGCGGGGTGAATTGGTTATGAGAACAACAGGAATGCCGGCTGCCCTCGCCGCCGCCAGCGCGGCCGCCGCGGCTGGAAAATGCCATTCGCCATTGTGGACCACGCCCCAGACGTCGCACAGAATTGCCGAGTAGGCTTTCGACACGTCCTGGAGCGAGCCGACGATTTCAGGCGAACCCGCCATGCCGTTTCCTTCACTATGATCGTTGCAAGAGCCGCGGCCGACGCTCCGTCGCGGCCGGTTCGAATTAACCGAACCGGCCCATGCTGTCACCAGCTTTTGCCCGCCTGCCAACCGGAGGCCGGCATCGGGGCCGTCCGCTGGCACAATCGCGTTATCGTTTCAGAGGTAAAAAACGAGACCAACGGGCATTTGGTTAACGAGCTTTGAACAGGCAGCCCGACCTTGGATATATTCCGGCAACCTGAAATTTAACGATTTATGACACGGTCGTCACCGATATTTGATCTTTCGGGGGCGGTTCGAGGCAATGATCCGGAAATTCGGAAGCGACAGGCGTGGCAATTACGCGCTGATGATGGTTCTCGCCATGGTGCCGCTGATGGGTGGCCTGGCGATCGGCGTCGACTATACGGAAATGGTGCGTCAGCGGCAGAACGCGCTCAATGCGCTGGATGCCGCCGGCATTGCCACCGCCCAGCAGATCGTTGCCGGCGCCAGCGACACCGAAGCCAAGACCTATGCCAAGAATTTCTTCGAAGCCAACCTTGCGCATATCGACCCCGCCAACACCACGCTGACCGTAACGCTGCCCAACAACAATACGGGCGGCGGAACATTGAAGCTCTGCGGAACCCTGACCTATGTGCCCTACTTCCAGCCGGCGGCGAGGATATTGCTGGGAGGCACTCCCGGCGCCGCCAACATAGCCTTCGACACGTGCTCCGAGGTCCGGCTGAAGAACACTCTGGAAGTGTCGCTCGTGCTCGACAATTCAGGCTCGATGACGGAGACCGGCAAGGGCTCGAACAAGGTCCGGTTCGACCTGCTCAAGAGCGCCGCTAAGCAGCTCGTTGACCAGTTGGCCGGCGAAGCCCAGCAGATGCGGCAGATCAGCAACCCGGTCCAGTTCAGCCTTGTCCCCTTCGCCGCCTCGGTGAATGTCGGTGCAGGCAATGCGTCGGCGGCATGGATGGATACGACCGGCATCTCGCCGATCCACCATGAGAATTTCGACTGGACAACGATGAGTTCGTCCTACTCCTCGACCAAATACGCCGAGAAGACGAATGGCGTCTGGTATGCGAAAGGCACTGGTTGGGATGCCACCCAGAAGGACAAGCCGCTGACGCGTTTCTCGATCTACAACCAGATGCAGCGCGTCGTGACCGAAAGCTCGACGAACACGACATGTACCGGTAGCGGCCGCAACAAGGTCTGCACGACCACGACGACACCGGCGACCTATGGCAGCGTCGCGGCCTGGGGTGGATGCGTCGAGTCCCGTCCTTATCCCTATAATATCCAGGATACACCAGCGACCACCGGCAACCCGGCCACCTTGTTCGTGCCGATGTTCGCGCCTGACGAGACCGACAACACGGACACGTCCTCAAGGCTGCCGGCGAACAACAATTGGGGCGCCGACGGTTCGAGCGGCACCGATGCCGAACGCCAGCGCTACATGCCGAAGTACTTTACCGTGGGCACCAGTGTGACGCCCGCCTACGGCATGAACGCCGGGCCGAACACGAGCTGCAGCACGACCCCGATCACACCGCTCACCGATGTCTCCACCACGGCTGGAGCCAATTCCGTGAAGGCTGCGATCGACGCCATGAACGCCAGCGGCGCCACCAATGTGCCGGAAGGCATGGCCTGGGGCTGGCGAACGCTCTCCAGCGGCGCTCCCTTCACCGACGGCAGGCCGGAGACCGAAAGAGGCAATGACAAGGTTCTGATCGTCCTGACCGACGGCGCCAACACGTACTACACGCCGACGTCGGTAACGGCGCAGACCTATTCCGGAACCAACTGGGCTTCCGGCGGCAACGACCTGGCAGGCGCAAAGGCCATCTACTCGGCCCTGGGCTATGTCAAACCCTACAACAACACCTATAGCTATGGCCGCATGTTCCTCGGCACCAGCAGCAGCATCAGCAAGACCGATTATTCGAACGCCAACTATACCAAGGCGATGAACGAGCATTTCGCCACGCTCTGCGACAATGCCAAGACCGCCGGCGTGATCGTCATGACCATCGCACTCGATCTCGACTCGAAGAACACGGCCGAGAAGGCGCAGATGGACGCGCTGAAGGCCTGCTCGTCGGACTCCCGTTTCAGCAAGGATCCAACCGATCCGAGCAAGCCGATGAAACTGTTCTGGAATTCGACCGGAGCCACACTCTCCAACGACTTCAAGGCGATCGGCAACGAGCTGTCCAACCTGCGTATTGTCAGTTGACCCTATCGATCCGCCGGCATAAACGCCCCGCCTCGGCGGGGCGTTTCGTTTTGACCGGTATCGGGAAAACCTCGAATTGGTTAGCGGTCGGTGAAGCGCCAACCAAGCAATAGAGCGGTTTCTCAAACCCGTCCTTCAGCGTTTTGTGGGATGCTGGCACCATTGAGACTTCGCCGGCGGGGGCCGCTGCAAGACATGCATGAAATCTGGCGTCAGTTCGGCCGCGACAGGCGCGGCAACTATGCTCTTATGACGGTCGTGGCGATGCTGCCCTTGATGGGCGGCGTCGCGATCGCGGTCGATTTCACGGAGATGAACCGCCAGAAGCAGACGGTCTCGCACGCACTCGACGCCGCCAACTTCGCTACGGCGCGACGGCTGACGGAAGGCGCGACCGACGATCAGCTGAAAGCCTATGCGCTCGACTTTTTCAACGCCAACCTGAACGACATCGACCCCGCCAGCACGACGCTCAGCGTCGCCCTGCCTAGCAACACCACGGGCGGCGGCCTGCTCACCATGACCGCCCAGCTCAACTACAAGCCCTATTTCTATCCTGCCTTCGCCCAGCTTGTCGGCAAATCGGCGGACGATGCGAACAAAAGGCTCAGCTTCAATGTCACCTCGCAGGTGCGGCTGAAGAACACGCTGGAAGTTGCCCTGGTGCTCGACAATTCCGGATCCATGACCACTGCTGGCACGGGCTCGCGGCAGCAGCGCATCGATCTTCTCAAGACCGCCGCCAAACAGCTTGTCGACACGCTCGCCCAGCAGGCGGCGATGATCAAGCAGATCGACAGGCCGGTACAGTTCGGTCTCGTGCCCTTTGCCGCTTCGGTCAATGTCGGGCCAGCCAACGGCAACGCCTCCTGGATGGACACCGAGGGCCTGTCGCCGGTGTCGAACGAGAATTTCGACTGGTCGACGCTCAACGCCGCCAACAAATACGCCCAGCAGACCAACGGCATCTGGTACAAGCGCGGCACTGGCTGGGGCAGCGAGGAAGGCCAGATGCTGACCCGCTTTTCGCTTTACCGCGACATGAAGGTCGTCACCAGCCATGAGCGCGTCAAAAGCAGCAAGCGCGTGGTTTGCGACGAATACAATTCGAACAGCACCTGCAAACGCAGCCACGACGAATATGACTACATTGATTCCTATGGTCCCTTCGCCAGTTGGCAGGGCTGTGTCGAAGCCCGCCCCTACCCCTACAATGTCAACGACGCACCGCCCTCGGGAGGATCGGCGAACACAGGGATAGGGGTTGGTGATCCTGCTACGATGTTCGTGCCGATGTTTGCTCCCGACGAGCCCGGCAATCATTGGAAATTGACACAGGACCCGAACGAGGCGGCGCCAGTGACCTATGGCGCCGTCAACAGCTGGTGGAACGATGATCCATCGAGCAGAGCCGGCCAGTCGAGGCTGCGCAACATGGCCAAGTATTTCCAGCCGAGGCCGATCGATGCGCCTGCGCTGGCCGCCGGCAATGGTCCCAACTACAGTTGCACCACCAATCCGATCACGCCGCTGACCGATGTCAGCACTGCCGCCGGGCTCACCTCGATCAAGGCCGCGATCGACCTGATGCAGCCCAATGGCGGCACCAATGTCCCCGAGGGCATGGCCTGGGGCTGGAAAGTGGTGTCGAGCGGCGAGCCGTTCACCCAGGGGCGCCCGGAAACAGAGAGGGGCAACGACAAGGTGGTGATCGTGCTGACCGACGGCGCCAACACCTATTACACACCTTCCTCGCTGAACTATTCCGACCCTGCGGATTCGAAATCGACCTACGCGTCCTACGGCTATCTCAATCCCGGCTACAACGGCACCTCGGTCGGCCGCATGTTCATGGGCACCTCAAGCGCCGTCGGTCAGTTCGACTATTCGAACGGAAACTACACCAACGCGCTCAACGAACAGATGGCAACGCTCTGCAACAACGCCAAAGCAGCCAACATCATGGTGATGACGGTGGCGCTCGACCTGTCAGCCACCAAGCCCGCCGACAAGCTGGCGATCGACGCGCTGAAATCCTGCTCGTCGGACTCACGCTTCCGCAAGGATCCGGCGGATCAGAGCAAGCCGGCGAAACTGTTCTGGAACGCGACCGGCGCCAGCCTGTCGAACGATTTCAAGGAAATCGGTAACGAGCTGTCGAACCTGCGCGTGGTCGGCTAGCCTTTCTGGCGCAACGATCCGAGTCGCCAAGCCCTTGCCGCCGCGCCTGTGAACGGGCACATATCGGGGCGCCTGCGGGTGGCGCATTCCCGCGCACAGGAAGACGAACAATGCCTGAGGCCGCCAATCATCTCGCCTTCGCGCTGGTCTGCCTCGGCATGGTGCTGACGCCGGGCCCGAACATGATCTACCTGATCTCGCGCTCGCTGTCGCAAGGACCGAAGGCTGGCCTTATCTCGCTGTGTGGGGTGGCCGTCGGTTTTCTTTTCTATGTTGTGTCGGCCGCGTTCGGCATCACCGCACTGTTGCTGGCCGTGCCCTATGCCTACGATGCGCTGCGCTTTGCTGGCGTGCTCTACCTTCTGTGGCTGGCCTGGCAAGCGGTGAAGCCCGGCGGACGCTCGCCGTTTCAGGTGCGCGATCTGCCGAAGGACAGGCCGCGCAAACTGTTCGCCATGGGATTGATGACCAATCTGCTCAACCCGAAAGTGGCGGTGCTCTATCTATCGCTGCTGCCGCAGTTCATCACCATCGGCAAGGGCCATGTCCTGTCGCAGCTGCTGGTGCTGGGCGCCACGCAGATTTCGATCAGCCTCACCGTCAACGCGATCATCGCGGTGACGGCCGGCTCGATCGCCACCTTCCTCGCCGGGCGGCCCTTGTGGCTGGTCATCCAGCGCTGGATGATGGGAACGGTGCTGACGGCGCTCGCGGTGAAGATGGCGACCGACGCGCAACGCTGAGAACTCCTCGAGGTATCACCCTTCAGCCTACATCGGGCGGCGTGGCGGCCGGATCTGGGCCGGCTCGACCATCTTGCGGTAGAGATGCCAGGTGGCATGGCCAAGGATAGGCATGACAATCGCCAGTCCGGCAAAGAGCGGGATCGAGCCGATGACCAGAAGCACGGCGACCAGCAGGCCCCACAGCGCCATCTGCAGCGGATTTGCCATCACAGCGCGCACCGAGGTCTCGATTGCCGAAACCGCCCCCACATCGCGGTCAAGCAGCAGCGGAAAAGCAATCACCGTGGTGGCGAGCACGACCACGGCGAAGATGAAGCCGGCGGCATTGCCGGCAAGGATCAGCATCCAGCCTTTGCCGGTCGTCAGCACGTCACGAACAAATGCACCGATCGAGGCCGGCGGCTGGTCACCGAACAGGCCGGTGTAGATCGATTGCGCGGTGAACAGCCACAAAAGGAAAAGCGCGAACAACATGATGCCGATGACCGCTATCGACGGTAAGGCCGGCGAACGGCGCACATCGAGCGCATGGCGCCAATCCGTGTTCATGCCAAGCTCGCGCCGGCGGCTGATTTCGTAAAGGCCGATCGCGGCAAAAGGACCGATGAGGGCAAAGCCCGACATCAAGGGATAGACAAGCTGGATGGCATTGGAGCCCGATGTCCACTGCGTCAGGATCAGCCCGACGACCGGATAGATCAGACACAGGAACACGTAATGCGAGGGCTTCGCCCAGAAATCCTCGGCGCCGAGCCTGAGCGCATCCCAGAGGTCCGCCGTGGTGATGCGGCGCACGGTGGGCTGCACGTGCATCCCATAGGCGTCCGCCATGACATGAAAGCCGGCCATAACCTTCCTCCCGTTTGTCGGGGGGCGGTCACCGCCATGATGGCCGCCCGCAGCTGCCATTAGTAGATGTGGCAGCATAGCCGATTTGCCAGGGCTTGTCGCCAGATCGCTGGCCCTGGGCACACCCTCACGGGATTGTCATCGGGTAGCGGCCGGGCCGATGAACGCTATAGCGGTGCGTTGAACACCGCCTCGATATGATGACCGTCCGGATCGACGACGAAGGCGGCATAGTAGTGCGGACCATAGTGAGCGCGTAGCCCTGGCGCGCCGTTATCCCTGCCTCCATGAGCGAGCGCTGCGGCGTGAAATCGCGCAACGCTTTCGCGATCTGGAGCCGCGAAGGCCAGATGAAAACCGGGACCAGGCGGACGGTTGCCTTTATGGGAATGTTTTATCGCCAACTTGTCGCCACCGCCGGCAACCCCATAGCCCACGGCCTGATCGTCCTCGCCGGGCCTGAGGTCATCCCAGACACGCACATATCCAATGGGCGCCAGAACGGCGTCATAGAAGGCGGCTGAGCGCTCGATGTCCGACGCGCCAAGGGAGATGTGGTGAAGCATATCGACAGGAACTCCCCTTCTTCCAGGCGCAACGCGCCGATCGAATCTGACCCGTGCACGCTATTTTTGCCGCGTTGCCCGGCAAAAGCCATGATCCCCGCTATGTCAGACAGCATGATGCTGACCGATACCGACAATCGCCCGCCGGCGATGAACAGGCGCGCTTTACTCAAGATAGCAGGCGTTGCCGCCCTGGCCGGGCTGGCGGCCTGCAGCACAGTTTCCGTCCCCACGGGCGAAGGCGCCGGCGCTTCCTCCTCCGCTACGGCCACCCTGTCCAGTCTGCGCGCCGCAGCAGGGCGCGGACCCCTCGTTCCCGACGCCCAGCTCGAACAGGCGGCCTTGCAGCAGGCCGGCTACATGGCACAGCGCGAGCGCATGAGCCACACGACCGGCTGGGGCAAGGACTTCGCCTCGCGTATGAAGGACAACGGCGTGCGCGGCGCGGCGGCAGAGAACATCGCCGAGGGCCGTTTCGACCAGAAAAAACTGTTCGATATCTGGATGAATTCGCAGGGCCACCGGCGCAACATCCTCGATCCGGACTTCAGCCGCTTCGGGCTGGCCTATGTCCGCGACGGCAAGGATCCCAGCCTGCGCTACTGGGCACTGGTGCTCGGCCGGTAGCCACAGGACGGCACTCGACGCTCGGCTTATCGAGACAGATAATCGACACCCAAAAAAATGCAAATTATCGCATATATTTCAAAAGCTTATACGCGTGCAAATTTGCACCTTAAGCAGCTTTCTGGTAATCTCTGAGGGCAACTGCCTCGCCTCCAACTGCCAAAGGCGGTGGCCAGGAAACCTCTGGTTTGAGAGCCCGATGACTGCTCAGTCCCCGGAACGTATCATTCTCGACGGTCGCCCTCGTGAACTTTACGCTCAACCGCTTTACAGACTCATCAAGCATTTCCGGATCGACCTCGGTTGTCCCGATTATTACAGCACGGATAACTACCGAGGCTACATTGGAACATGGGAAATTCGTGATCGTCATCTCCGCCTAGTGCAGTTGTCGTGGAATGGGCAAGAGGAAATCCCGATGCCTGACGGGATAGCTGCCCGCGTGTTCCGAGCGGCCGGCTGCACCGGTTTCCCGGTCAACGCACATTGGTTCACCGGCAGCATCCGAATTCCGATCGGCAGGCAACTAGTCTACAGTCACCAAGGCTGGTCGCATTGGTTTGAGCGGGAACGTATCATTCACTTTCGATCAGGCGAGATCACCCGAGACCGCGAGGTGAACACGCATGCCATGCTCGAACGATGGTTGCGACAATACGAGCCTGCCTCGGATCGATTCGCTCCGTCCAGATCAAATTCGTTGGGACCTTTAATATGGTTCGACGATGCTGAGGATTCGACGACGGACTGGTGGCCGCCTGGATATCCGCAATCACCAGAATAGCCGGCCACTGCCATTAAAAACGTGTCAAGCGCCCCTTCAGCATGGTGAGGAGCCAATGGCTGGCTAGTCCATATGCGCGGCGGGGGCTCCCCCGCCTGCCGGGCCGGCCTTCGGCTTGCGCAGCAGGAAGACAAAGGGGATGGCGGCCAGCGTCATCACCATCAGGATTTTGAAATCGTTGACGTAGGAGATCATCATGGCCTGCAGGTTGACCATGCGATCGACTTCCGACAGCGCCATCGGATCGCCGCTCGCGGCGGCTGGCGAAGCCGCCCAGAGATTGGGATTGAACGGGTTGATGAAGGTGGAAAGCTCGGCGTGGTTGACCTGTGTGTTACGCACCAGCAGCACAGTCACGACCGACACTCCTATCGATGAGCCGAGGTTGCGCACCAGGCTGAACAGCGCGGTTGCGTCGGTGCGGTAGCGCGCGTCGAGTGTGGCGAAGGCGACGGTCGACAGCGGCACGAAGACCATGCCCATGCCCAGACCCTGGATGACGCCCGAGCTGATGATCAGCCAGTTGTCCATCTGCGGTGTGAAGCTTGCCATGGTGTAGAGCGACTGCGCCGTCAGCAGAAAGCCGACGACGACGAGAATCCTGGCGTCGATCTTGCCCATGATCCGCCCAACGACGAGCATCGAAATCATCGTGCCGACACCGCGCGGTCCCATGACGATGCCGATGGTGACGGTCGGATAGCCGAAGATGCTCGACAGCATGGGCGGCAGCAGCGACATGGAGGCCAGGATCAGCACGCCCATGACGAAGATGAAGGCGAGACCGGTGACGAAATTGCGGTCGAGGAAGATCTTGGGGTCGATGAACGGATGCTCCGCGGTCACCGTATGGATGATGAATACCCAGAAGCCGGTGATCGACAGGCCGAGCTCGATCCAGATTTCGACCGAGGAGAACCAGTCGACCTCGCCGCCACGGTCGAGCAGCAGCTGCAGCGCGCCGACGCCGAGCGATATCATGGCGAAGCCGAAGAAATCGAAGCTGCGCACCCGCCGGGCGACAGCGGGCAGATAGGCAGCCATGCCGAGGAAGGCGACGATGCCGACCGGCAGGTTGATGAAGAACACCCAGCGCCAGTTGAAATTCTCGGTCAGCCAGCCGCCCAGCGTCGGCCCCAGAATCGGCCCCAGCATGATGCCGGCGCCCCAGATGGCCATCGCCTGGCCGTGACGTTCCCTGGGATTGATGTCGAGCAGGAAGGTCTGGGACAGCGGCACGATGGCGGCGCCGAATACGCCCTGCATCAGCCGGAAGAACACCATGGTTTCCAGGCTCCATGCCAGGCCGCATAGCATGGAGAAGATGGTGAAGCCGACCACCGCCGTCAGGAACAATTCCTTGCGGCCCAAGCGGTCGGCGAGCCAGCCGGTGACCGGCGTCATGATGGCGGCGGCGACGATGTAGGAGGTCAGCACCCAGTTGATGTTGTCGGGCGAGGCGCCGAGATCACCGGTCATGGTCGGCAGGGCGACATTGGCGATGGTGGTATCGAGCGCCTGCATGATCGTCGCCAGCATCAGCGCGACCGTGATCAGCCCGCGATGCGGCACTTCCCGAAATGGTTCTGGCGTGCTCATGACGCGGAACTTCCAGCAGGTAACAAAAACGTGTACACAGGGTTTCCGGGCGGCAACGCCTTCCGTTGAGAGACCCTCATCGCGGTGGGACGCGATTTGTCGATGTGGGGGTTACATCGACTGAAAGTCTCTGTGCCAGCGGATGCCTGCCGCCCGGAAACATGAGGACCGACGGGTCCGTGTCGAGGATTTCAGAGTCGGGCCAAACCGCTCGGCGGCTCGAACCAAGTTCCGATCCTTCTCACTCCTCCCATCAGACCAATCCTGCTCTCCACCTCCGCCCGCGGGGTCGCCGCGGGCTTCAGCCGACTTCTACTGCGCGGCCTCGCCAGCCTTGGCGTGACCGAATATGGCGGGAAAGCCGCGGGCAACGCCGGTATCGACGCTGACGGAGGCACTCATGCCCGTACGCAGCGCCATCCTGGCGTCAGGGTCGGTCAGCTCCAGGCGCACGGGAATGCGCTGTGTGACCTTGACCCAGTTGCCGGTGGCGTTCTGTGCCGGCAGCAGCGAGAATTCCGCGCCGGTTCCCGCCCCGATCGCCTTGACGGTCGCCTCGAAGGTCTTGCCCGGATAGGTATCGACGACGATCTCGGCCTTCTGGCCCGGCTTCATGTTGGTGAGCTGGGTTTCCTTGAAATTGGCATCGATCCAGGTATCGCCGGTCTCGACCAGTGAAAACAGCGGCGTGCCGGCGCCGACAAACTGGCCGACCTTGAAGGACGAGGCCTGGGAAATCACGCCATCGGCGGGCGCCTTGACCGTGGTCTGCGCCAGGTCGTAGGCGGCCTTGTCACGCGCGGCGAGCGCCGACATCACGGTCGGGTGCTTGTCGGTCTCGATGTCGGGATTGCCGCCCAGCGCCGCCTTGGCGCTGATGATGCCCTGCTCGGCAACGGCCAGCTGCTGCTTTGCCTTGTCGAGGTCGTTCCTCGCCTGATCGAGCGAGGATTTGGCGTTGATGCCCTTCTGGGCAAGATCGGCGGCCCGGTCGTATTGCGACTGCGCGTAGTCGACCTCGCTGGAATCGGACTTCTGCTGCGCCAGCGCCTGGCTGTAGGCGGCGCGCAACTGCTCGACATTGAGGCGCGCGGCAGCCACCGCCGCGTCGGCCTGCGCAAGCGCGATGCGATACGGCTCGGGGTCGATGGCGAACAGAAGATCGCCCTGCTTGACCATCTGATTGTCCGCTATGGCGACCTGGACGACGCGTCCGGCAGTATCCGAGGCGATCGACACCTTGGCCTGCTGCAGATTGGCGTTTTCCGTCTCCTGGTAGCGTCCGCCGGTCACCCAGACATAGCCGCCGCCGACGATGAGCGCGGCCGGCAGCGCGAACATCAAAAAGAAGCGGCCGAGGCGCCGCTTCTTCTTCGGCGCCTGGACCGGCTGGACGGGAGGAGCGACTGCGACAGGCGCGGCGACAGGCTGTGCCGGCGCTTCCATCTCCACCTCGGAAGGATTTTCCTTTACCTTTGCCACCGCGTTCATGCTGCCGCGCCTTCCGCACTTTTCATCTTCTCAAGCGACGACGCTTCGCCGTCCGTCAGATTCTGCACGATTGCATCGAGCACCCGGATCAGCAGGCGACGGTCTTCCTGCGAAACGCCGCTCAGCGATTCCTCATAGACCTCGCCGGCAAGGCTCTTCACGTCGGCATAGGCGGCACTCGCCTTCTCCGTCGGGAAGATCATGCGCACGCGGCGGTCGGCGGCATCGGCACGGCGTTCGATCCAGCCACCCTCCTCCATGCGGTCGACGAGGCGCGAGACGCTGATCGGCTCGATTTCGAGCAATTCGGCGAGCCTGGCCTGGGTGACGCCGGCCTCCTTTGCGACACGCACCATGAGGCGCCACTGCGCGGAGGACAGGCCAAGCCCGCTGGCGCGCGTCTCGAAACGCTTGCGCAACAGACGCTGCACGTCGTGGATCAAAAATCCCAATCTATCGATGCCGTCGGAAACCATGAGCGATACCTATAATAAGCGTGCTTACTATTCAAGATGCCGCATTGCGCCAGAAGCCGGCAAATCGGGATGGCAGCCGTCCACCGCAATCATGGTTAGCGACGAATGAACACCGCACCGCCATGAAGCCGGCACACGAAAACAGACGTTTCACAAACGGTTTCGAACAACCATGGTGACGACGAAGAAAGCTCCGAGCGAACTGGTGATGATGCCGATCGGCAGTTCCTGCGGCGGCAGCAGCGTCCGGGCCAGCAGGTCGCTTGCCAGCAGGAGCACCGCCCCGAACAGCGCGCAGCTTGCGATCAGGCGCAGATGCAGCGGGCCGGCCAGCGGGCGCGACAGATGCGGGATCATCAGCCCGACGAAGCCGATGACACCGGCGACCGAGACAAGGATCGCGGTCGAGAAAGCGGCGACCAGGAACGTGATCCTGCGCATCCTGGCCACCGGCACGCCGAGGCTTTCGGCTGCACTTTCTCCGGCCAGGAAGGCATCCAGCCGGCGATGGTTCCACAGGCCGTAGGCAGCGATCGTGCCGGCGCCCACCGCGCCCAGCCACACATTGTCCCAACGCGCCAGTCCAAGCCCGCCCATGGTCCAGAACAGCACCGAATGGGCGGCGCGCTGGTCGCCGGCAAAGACGAGATAGTTGGTCAAGGCGGTGAACAGGAAGGAGACGGCGAGGCCTGCGAGGATCAGCCGCTCCGGCCCCTGCCCCCTGACCCGCGCGACCAGCAGCAGGACGATGCAGGCCGCCAGTATGCCGCCGGTGAAGGCCGCGACCGGCAAGGTCCAGATGCCGAAGCTGTCGCCGAAGACGGTGATGACGGAAACCGCCCCTGCGGCGGCCCCCGACGACAGGCCGAACAGGAAGGGATCGGCAAGGTCGTTGCGGGTCACCGTCTGCAGCAATGCGCCAACGATCCCCAGCCCGCCGCCGACACAGACCGCGAGCAGGGTGCGCGGCAGCCGCAGATCGACGACGATCTTGCCGACCGGGCCCGACACCTGGTGTTCCGCCAACCCGACAGCGTGACCGAGGGCGGCCACGACATCCGTCAGCGGGATCAGTGTCGACCCGTAGGCGATCGACAGCAGCACCAAAGCGACGAGCGCCACCACGCCCGCCACCATGGCCGCCGCGAATGCCTGGTGCCCCGAAAGCGCGCCGGATTCATGTTTCGGGGCAAGATGCATCAGAACGCTTCCGGATGCATCGCCTTGGCGATCTTGCCGATCGCCTCGATGTTGGCCGGGCCTGGCGTCAGCTCGGCATAGCGAAGGGCGACAAAACGTTCGTTCTTGACGGCATCGGTCTCCTTCATCGCCGGGTGCGCCTTGAGGAAATCGAGCAGTTTCTTGTAGCCGCCGCCATCCTGATAATCGAGCAGGATGAGGAATTGTGGATTGCGGGCAGCCACCGTCTCCCAGTCCGTATTGCCCCAGCTGGTGTCCATGTCGGCCATGATGTTCTCGCCGCCGGCGGCTGATATCATGGCGCTCGGGATAGCGAATTTTCCGGCGGTAAACGGCTTGTCCTCACCGGAATCGTACAGGAATACGCGCGTTCCCATGCGATCGCCGATCTTGGCGGTGATGTCGGCGAGTTGCGCCTTCCAGCCGGCGACGAGTTTTTCCGCCTCTGTCTCCTTACCGAAGATCTTGCCCAGCTTTTCGACGTCGCCATACAGCAGGTCCATGGAAGCCGCGGGGCGGTTCTTGTCGAGATGGACGCAGCTTTCGGTCAGCACCAGCGTCTTGATGCCGTGCGGGGCGAGCGTGTCGGGCGTCACGTCGCCGCCCGGCTTCATGCCATAGTACCAACCGGCGAAGAAGAAATCGGGCTCGACCGCGACAAGGTTCTCGATCGTCGGGTATTTCGGGGCGAGTTCCGGAATGGAGCCCTGTTCGGCCTTGAATTCTGGCCCAACCTTGTACCATCCGGTGATACCGGTCAGTCCGACGATGGAGGGCTGCAGTTTTAGCGCAAAAGCCATCTCGGCCATGTTGAGGTCATGGATGACCGCGCGCTTTGGCGGTGCATCGAAGGTCAGTGGTTTGCCGCAACTGTCGACGGTGACCGGGAAGGCGAAGGCCGTAGAGGCCAGCAGCGAGAAGACGAGCGACAAAGCGAGACGTTTCACGGATTTTGCTCCTTGGTTGAACAGTGTTGATTGGGGGAAGTGTCGGTCAGCCTGGCGGCGCTGCTCGGTTCGGAACATCGAACACCGTCAGTTCGCGGTTTTCCGTGGGGTGGCGCAGGCGAAAGACGTCGACGCCGAAGATCTCCCGGATGAGTTGCTGGGTGAGCGCCTCGCGCGGCGACGCCAGCGCATGCAGCCGGGCCTCGTTCATCACCGCGACCCGGGTGGCGAAAGGCGCCACGAGAGCCAGATCGTGCAGCACCGCGATCACCGTCATGCCGAAACCGGCCACGAGTTCGAGCAGTTCGCCGCGGGCACGGGGATCGAGATGGTTGGTCGGCTCGTCGAGGAACAGCACTTTCGGCTCCTGGGCGATGGCGCGGGCCAGTTGCGCCCGCTGGCGCTCACCACCCGACAGCGAGCCGATGGTGCGGCCAAGCAACGGCAACAGGCCCGTCTGTCGCAGCGCGTCGACGACGATGTCGCGGTCCTCGTTGCGACGCCTGCGGCCGGCATGGGGTACGCGGCCGAGCTCGACATAGTCGATCACCGCCAGGCGCGCATCGGGCTGGTCGGTCTGGCCCACGACGGCGATATGCAGGGCGCGCTCGGTGGCCGAAATCCTGTCCAGGCGGCGCCCGCCGAGCTTCACCTCTCCGGAGCTTGGGCTGAGCATTCCGGACAGCATGCGCAGCAACGTGGTCTTGCCGGCGCCATTGGGACCAATGATGGCGAGGCGATCGCCCGCCGCCACCGACAGGCTGACCGAATGCACCAGATCGCGGCCATTCGCCGTCGCGCCGAGGTCGCGCGCTTCGAGAAGCGGCACGGTCATCGGGGTTCACCCGCAATCGCGCCCGGGATGCGGGCCAGCGTCTTGCCGGCCAGTCTGGGCGGACGTTGTCCGGAACTACACCATCCGTCCGGGAGCGAGGCGTAGAGGCTGGCAAACCGCACGAGGTCGCCGGCGTCGGCCTCGGCGTCGATGGAGCCGAAGAGATAGGCGGCCTTGCCCGGCGCCTGGAAGGCCACAGTCAGCGGCCGGGAGCAACCCGCCATGCAAGCGACACCCTCGACAGCAAAGCCATTCGCAACGTCGGGCTCGTGGTGGGCCGCGAGCCGGGAGCGCAAGTCGATGCACAAGGCTTCACCGGACCTCACCCCCGTCGGGACGTCGCGGCAAAGCGTGCACACGATAATGCGGTGAATACGATCGATGGCGCCGTCCAACTTTCCGTCACTTTCCAAAACTGTCGACGGAAGGATTTTGGCGGGCCGGCCGACAAGACCGGAGGCCACGTCTCCTCCCGGCACACCCCGTCCGGTCAACTCATGCGGATGGCAGGTCTCCTGGCTCGCGGGTCTCGGCTCAATCCTGCCTTCCCAGCCTTGCCGGCCAGTGGCATTGCGGATCTTGCTCACCGCTTACAGTTGCGGGGGCAGCCACGGCCTCGACCCCTCTTGAGGGTGTTACCGTGTTCCCTTTTCACCCCTCGCCTTTCGGCACGGGGACCATCTTTGGCAGCAACCTAGTTTGTCCCCGCCAAAGTCGCAACGGCCTTGCACGTGAACCCGTCGTAGCGCGAAGCTGTCCAACGACCTGACCAGGATAGAGCACCTTTGTTCGCATCGTTTTATGTGATAACATTACATACAACGGCTCAGCGCCTAGCTGTCAATCCCTCCCTGGCCCAACTCACCAAACCATCGGAAAATTTTCGAAAAGCCTCCGGGATTTCTAAGGCGCAATAAGAACGGACGAGTTTTTCAAGCCGGCATAAATGTTTAGCCGAGCATGCGAACACGCGCGGACATATCCGCGCCGTCGCGGATCGATTGCGCCATGCGCAACTTCGATCAAACTGACTGTCGGCGCGGCCGCTAGGGTGAGCCGGCCAAATGCGAGGAACCATGAACCCGGCCGAGAAAGCGCTCTGGTTTGTCGAAAGCCATCTGCCCGAAGCCATCAGCCTCGACGATGTTGCGGCAAGCAGCGGCGTGTCGCGCTTCCATGTGACGCGCGCCTTCGGGGCCGCCACCGGGCGCTCGGTGATGGGTTACATGCGCGCCCGCCGGCTGACCGAGGCGGCACGCCGTCTGGCCGGCGGGGCGCCCGACATACTCCGCGTCGCTCTCGACGCCGGTTATAACTCGCATGAGGCATTCACCCGCGCCTTCCGCGACCAGTTCGGCACCACGCCGGAGCTGGTGCGTGCGCAGGGTTCTACCAAGACCCTGGATCTCGTGGAGCCGATCCTCATGGAGCAATCCCTTCTCGCCCATCTCGAACCGCCGCGCTTCGAGATCAGCCGGCCATTGCTGATCGCGGGCCTTGGCGAGCGCTACAGCTGCGAAACCAGCGCCGCCATTCCCATGCAGTGGCAACGCTTCGGTCCCTATATCGGCAACATCCCGGGTGAGACCGGCGACGTCGCTTACGGGGTCTGCGTCAATGGCGATGATGCCGGCAATTTCGATTACATCGCCGGCGTCGAGGTGTCGGACTTTTCCGACCTTCCCAGAGAATTCGCGCGCGTGCGGGTGCCTGCCAGGAAATTTGCGGTCTTCGCCCATCGCGAGCACATCTCGACGATCCGCCGCACGGTCAACACGATCTGGAACAGATGGCTGCCGGCCTCCGGGCACGAAATATCAGATGCTCCTGATTTCGAACGCTATGGTCCCGATTTCGATCCGCGCACCGGTAATGGCGGGCTGGAGATCTGGATACCGGTCAAGTCATAAGCCTCAGAAAGACCGTGCTCCGACGTGCCGGCCGAAGCACGGCCCGCCTCCTACTCTACGGTGAGAGCGACTTCATAGAGGCCGGGATGGGCTTGTCCCAGGGCCTTGTTGCGCTCGAGAAAACCGCTGCTCAGCAGATGCTCGAAGACACGTCGCATGGCCGCCTGATCCCGCGCCTGCGCGTAGTTGACTACGCGCGTGCCGTCGAGGCTCCGGTGCAGGCTGGCCGACATCCAGCCGGGAATGTCGCGGCAACTCATCGCCGCCTCCCGCAGCAGCCCAATCAGCGCCTGCTGGCCGCCCTCTGGCACGTCGAAGACATTGATCTGGGTGATGACGCCGGTGTCGGCGCGAATGATGGGCATTTTCTTCTCCTTCGTTGGCGCCTGGCAAACGAAGGAACGCAAAATCCGCGAAAACCCCGCGCGCCAAGCCGGGCGTAAAAGCACGCCCTGGGCTTGCCGAGGGTTCCCATACCGAATGGGAACGGAGCTTCCAGTTGGCGGAAGGGAGCGGGCTTACCGTTTGCCACTCCAGGGTCCTTTTCGACCAGCAGTTCATAGCACCGGCGCCAGCCGCCAACAACCACGCTCGTTCGACACGGGATCAGCTAGAGGTCGAGATCCCAGGTCTGGCCTACCAGATCCTTGCCGAAGGAATGATGAGCCTCTTCCTCGATCAATTTGAAGCCGGCGGCCTGGTAGATATGGCGGGCGGCGGTGAGGATGTCGTTGGTCCACAAGGTCAGCGTCTTGTACCCCCTGGCGCGGGCAAAGCCGATGCATTCCTCGACCAGCCGCTTGCCGATGCCGAGGCCGCGTGCGGAAGGCTCGACATAGAGGAGGCGAAGCTTCGCCACCTGATCCGACTTGCGCACGATGAAGACCGAGCCGACGACCTCGCCTTCCCTCTCGGCGATCCAGCTGCGCTCCCATTTCGGGTCGAAGGATTTCACGAAGGCCGAAAGGATCTCGGCGACCAGCGCCTCATAGGTCTCGTCCCAGCCATAATCCTGGGCGTAGAGCATGCCTTGCCGGCGGATGATCCAGCCGATGTCGCCGACCTGCAGCGGCCGCAACAGATAGGGGACTTTCGGCTCCGCGCTTTCCCCCAGCAGTCCCTGGACGGTCCGCATGGATTTCACCAGCCGGTGCTGCTCCGACGCCGGCAGTCGGCTAAGCAAGGCGGCGACCTGGTTGTGCGAATCCTTGTTCAGCGGCGCAAAGGCCTCCCTGCCCGCTTTCGTCAGCGCGATCGACGACTGACGCGCATCCGAAGCCAGCGTTGACCTCGAGATGAGATGACGGCGCTCGAACTTCTTCAGCAGACGGCTGACATAGCCCGCGTCGAGGCCGAGATCGCGGCCAAGGTCGGTCGCGGTCAGGTCGTCACGGTGCGCCAGTTCGTAAAGCACCCGCGCCTCGGTCAGTGAGAAAGCGCTTTTCAGCAACCCTTCGTCGAGCAGTCCGATCTGGCGCGTATAGAAGCGGTTGAAGGCCCGCACCGCATCGATCAGGTCCTTGCCGGGCGCTTCCCTGTCGGGTTGATGGTGAATGGTCATGGTTCGTCTCCTGTGAACACAGGATCAACCATTAACTTGACTTAGTCAACTATTTTGGAGCCAAGCTCGGAGCTCACGCCATTGGCAATACCGGCCAGCGATCGACAATCCTGCCGCCTGAAAGCACGACGATCGGCCCGAACTGTTGCAGCACCGCCTCGCTCTGCGTCGGCCGCAGGAACGCGTAATCGCTAGGCTTTGCCATGGTGTCGGCGGGCAGGCCCATGAATTGCTGGTTGGAGGAGAGGCCGAGCAGACCGTTCGTGCTCATGCCCTCGGGGAACACCGGTTCAGCCATCCATTTGCCGCCATAGAGGTAGCAGCCCTTGCGCGGAAACCGGCCGAGCGCCTGCAGCATGCGGGACACCGCCGGCGGGCCGGGCAGCATCGGCTCGACCACTTTCAGGATCGGCGTGGCGATGAAGGAGGCCGGCTGGAACCCATCCAGGCCCGGCGTGTCGAAATCGCCGGGCAGCACGAAGGCCGAACCCATGGAGACTTCATTGGCAATCCCGCCATGATGAAGCAGCGCCGTCTTGCTGCCGCCGATGTTGAGGATGTGCCGCTGGCCGGCGCCGAGACACGCAACGAAAGCCGCGGCACGCTCCGAGGCTTGCGCCAGCGCCCTCGCCGGCCCGCCGAACAGGCCTGGAATATGCGGTGCGTGCGCCTCATAGGCCATGACGCCCTCGCAGCGAAGGCCCTTGTAGTCCGACAGCGTCTTCAACGCCTGCGACAAGGCCTCCGGTTCCGCGAACCCGCCACGGTGCAGCCCGACATCGATCTCGAAGGCGATGCGCAGTTCGATCCCCAGTTCCGCCGCGAGCGCGCCATATTCCGCCAGCCTTTCCTGGCTGTCGATCAGCCAGCAAACGCGTTTCCAATCGGTGGCGCCCTGCGCAAGCACGGCCCTTGCCGCCTGCACCGGCATCGGCTTGCCGTAGAGGAAATCGGCACTTGGAAACGCGTTCAGCACCGCCGCGCTGATCGGCGGATGGAAAGTCATGAAACGATGGGCTGCGAGTGCCTTGGCGATATGGGCGAGCAACGGCAGGCAGGCGAGCGACTTGTCGACCAGCCGCACGGCAAGGCCGGGATCGAGCCTTTCCTTCACCAGGGCGATGTTGCGGTCCAGCCGGTCGCGGTCGAGCAGCAGGCACGGCTGGAATATGCCGGCTTGCCTCAGCGCATCCGAAAGACCCGCGAAATAGGTGCTCATGATTGAATGCCGAACAGGCCAGCCATGTAGGGCGAGATGAAGCGGTTGTGCGGATCAATGTCGCGCCGCACCGCCATGGCGTCATCCCAGCGCGGATAGAGTTTTTTCAGATCGTCCGCTTTCAAACTGTGCATCTTGCCCCAGTGCGGCCGGCCGCCATACTTGCGGAAGATCGGTTCCGCCGCGCGCATGAAAGGCAGCGGATCGTTGGCCGCATCATGGTGGATGGCGATGGAACAGGTCGGCCTCTCATAGAAAGGCGAGAGCCAGAAACGGTCCGGCGCGACGCTGCGCACCTCCATCGGGAAATAGACTTCGGGAAAGCGCTTCTCGGTCAGGTCGATGATCTCGGCCAGCGCTTTCGGCCCGTCCTCGAAGGGCAGATGATATTCCATCTCGTTGAATCTGGTCTGGCGGTCACTGGCATAGACGTTGAGCCAGTCCTGCACGTAGTCCTCGGCCGGCACCTTTTTTACCGCGCCGGTGATCAGCGCGCGCCGCAGCGAGGGCAGCCAGGCCAATCCGGTGCGCAGCCGGCGCAGCGTACGCAAGGAGCCCTCATCGTCCTCGGTCGGGCGCGTGGTGGTCGCCGCCTCGCTCAGATCGCTGGCGATGAACTGGGCATAGCCGGAGAACGGAATGTAATAGAATTCCGCCGACCGGTGAGCGGTCATCATGGTTTCGAAATCGCGCAGCATATCGGCGATCGGCAGCACCCATTTGCGGCGGCGCAACCGATAGGTCGCGATGTTGTTCATGGTCACTTCGCTCAACACACCGAAGGCGCCGAGCGCAACACCGGTGGCGTGGATCATGTCCTGGTCGCTGCTGCGCTTGAACTCACGGATTTTGCCGAGCCCATCGACGATCTGCACCGTTTCGAGTTGGGTATGATAGGCGCCGAGCGTCGGGCCGGAACCGTGGGTCGCGGTGCCCAGCGCGCCGCCGATCGCTTGCCGATCGATGTCGCCCATATTGGGCAGGCCCTGGCCGATGCCTTGCAGGATGTGCATCAACGCGCCAAGGCGTGTGCCCGCCCGGACCCGCGCACGGTTGTTCGCGCTGTCATGCGATACCAACCCCTCTAGCTTTTCCAGCGAGACGATGGTGCCTTCGGACTTCACCAGCGGTGTGAAGGAATGGCCCGCGCCGACGACACGCACCGGCCCCGGCGCAGTGCGAACGAGATCGCCGAGTTCGCCTGCATCGGCCGGGCTGGCAATCAGCTTCGGTGAAGCCGTGACGAAACCCGACCAGTTGCTCCAGCTGTTCGACATGTCGCGGCAACCCGTCAGGCGATCACGCGGCGACGCCGCGCGACCAGGACAAACAGACCAAGCAATGCCACGCTGGCGACAGCGCTTGCGGCGGCGAATTCCGGCACCGGGCGAAAATCCTTGCCGTCGATGAGCAGCGAGGCGGCAATCGGGCCGATGGCCAGACCGAACAGCTGGGCGGCCGGCACCAGCAGCACGGCGGTGCGCGTCTCGTCGGCGGTGATCGCCAGCCTGATCTGGTAGGGCACGATGAACAGCAGGATGAAGCCCATGACCAGGGCGGCGACCCAGAATGTGGTGAGGCCCGGTCCGCTGGCCAGGATCAGCGAACTTACCAGAGCGACAAGGCCGATCGCCGCGATGGCCAGCCGATAGTCGATGCGGGCCTCGAACACGGTGGCGGTCATCGCGCCCAGGACCTGCACCGCCAGGCTTGCCGAGACGATCAGGCCGACGGTGCGGCCATCGATGCCGAACTGGGCGCCCAGCGGCTCGAGAAAAGCCCACACCGCGCCGAAAAACATGAAATAGCAGAAGACCGACAGCAGCGCGGTGATCGAGGGAACCGTCAGCACATTGGCCAGATTCTCGTCCTTCGGCAGGTCCGCATAGTCGGCGGGGACGACAAAGGCGATCGCCAGCGACGCGACGCAGACCGCGGCGAGAACGATGAACCCGCCCGCGGATCCGGCGGCGGGAATGACATAAAGCGCCAGGACCAGGGCAAGAGCGCACTGCGCCAGCGTCTGCATGGTGACGAAATAGCCGCCAATGCGTTCGGCCCGACGCGAACGGGCGATCAATTCGGTGGCGATCGCGACCAGTCCGCCTTCGGCAAGGCCTGCGAGCGCCCGTGCGGCGATCAGGGTATTGGCGCTGGCGGCATAGGCAGTCCAGACATTGGCGAGCGCCAGCAGGAGCAGAAGGACCGCGCTTTTCCAGCGCATCGCGTGTGCCGAAAGCAGCATCGCGACGATGGCCGACCCGATCGCGATGGCGATCATCTCGGCGGTGGCGACCAGCGCCAGTTCATCGCCACTGACATGGCCCTCGGTGTAAAGCGCCCCGAGCAGGACGGGCTGCAGGCCGAGAATGAGCAGACCGACCGATCCGATCCACAGGGCGGACGCCAGTTGCACGCCAGTCGGATTGCCGACCAGCCAGTCGCCATCGCCGGTGCTTGTCGAAGTCAAAGGCGCCTCCCAACGTCCTTGCCGCTCGGCAAAAAAGCTGACAATCTGTCAGCATTCAAGAACCTGATACTTGATCATGTTTTTTGTCAACCAGAATTCGCAATCCCGCGAGAGAACCGGCGCATGGAAGAAGCAAGGCAGACGCCGACCCAGCCGAGGCGCAGGCCCAAGCAGGAGCGCAGCCGCGAGCGCATCGACGCCATCCTGTCGACAACCATGCGGCTGATCGGTGAAAAAGGCATCGATGCCGTCACCATGAAGGAGGTCGGCACGCTGGCCGGCGGGCCGATCGCCACCGTCTACCACTACTTTCCCAACAAATCGGCCATCCTGGCGATGCTCTATGAGCGGTTCTCGGAAGAAAGCCGCGCGCGTTTCGGCGCCATCATCGCTGAAATCAGCGAACCGGCTGACGTGACCATGGCAGCCGACCGGATGCTCGACGACTATTACGGCCGCGTCGCCGCCGATCCGGCCATCCAGGACCTTCAGAACGCCATCCAGGCCGACAAGGCCTTGCAGCATCTCGACATTGCCGAGACCAGGCATCAATCAAAGATCTTGTGCGACCATGTCTCACCCATGCTGAGGCCCGAGCAGCGCGAGCCCTTCGCAAGACTTGTGTTCCTGATCTTCCAGCTTGCCGGCGGCGTTGTCCGCCTGGCGCTGACACAGGACAAGGAAGAAGGCCGGCGCACGATCGAGGATTATCGCTCGATCATCCACACGCAGCTGCGTTTGTTTCTTTAGGGCGCCGCCTCAAAGAAGCATCTCGCCATCGGCTATGCAAACTGGCGGATCAGACCCTCGAAACCATCCGCCAGATTGGCATTGCCGGCGGCCAGAAAGCTGGACAGGTTGCGGGCGCCACCCGGGGTCTTGTTGGCGTCGAGCAGCACCGCCTTGCCTTCGTGCATGACGAAATCGAACTTGCCATAGTCGAAACCGAGCTTGCGCCTTGTCTCGCGGAGTTCTTCCGGCACGGGAACCGGCTCGCGGCGGATCGTGTCGCTGCCCTTGACCAGGTTTTGCGGCGAGACATGGCGGGTGCAGCGCTCGCGCTCGCCGCAGAATATCCAGAACCGGGCGCCAAAGCCGTCAGGCTCGGCTTCGGGAATGAATTTCTCGACGACCAGATCCTCGCGCTCGAACACGGCCTCGGCAACATCGGCGAGCGAGTTATGGATGGTGTAGCCGGCCATGACCCTCACGCCCGGGAACGGTTCCGGTTTTCCGGCGCGCCGTGATCGCCGGTTGAGTGACTGCTCGCGCGTTCCCAGATTGTTGAGACTGCTCTTGACGATCACCGGCCCTTGCCAGCCGTCGTTCCTCCCGATCACGGCGCCGCTGATGCGGCGTTTGGAAATGTCGGCGGCACCGATGTTCAGGCAGTACGGGAAGGCCCGTGCATATTCGACATAATCGGGCGGTGTCACAGTCGCGTCGACATGAAGCACGGCGATGTCGGCTTCCGGCTTCGCCGACGTGCCGGACAATATCTGAACGGAATGCCCACGCCGCTTCAACTCTTCCAACAGGTTGCCAAGCATGTATGGGCTCTCGCGGCGCAGAAGCAGCCCGCGCCGACGCTCGAACCTGTCAAACTCATGCGTGATAACCGCGATCCGTGCCATGCGCCCCTGCTTGGTTTCGCAAGCGTCCTCGATTATGCGTTGCAATACAATGCCGCGTGGGTTTGGGAGCTATCGGTGACCGGTCATTGGAATCGTATTCGAGGTCACTGGCAGTTGCTTGGCCCGCCGTTGCGGCCGCCGATGGAAGCGGTGGAAACCTACAAACGAGTGCTCGATATCTCGAACTCGCATGTCGTTTTGCTGGGAGTCACGCCGGAGCTCGCTGGACTTGGCGCGGCGATGACCGCGGTGGATGAGTCTTCCGACATGATCGCCGGAATCTGGCCCGGAGACACGGACATGCGAAAGGCGATCCACGGTGATTGGCTCGACCTTCCTTTGCCCGATGCAGGTATGGAGGCGGCGATCGGTGACGGTTGCCTCTCGGCACTCGCCTCCTCGATCGCGCGCCAATCGCTGTTTGCGGCAATCGCGAAGACGCTACGCCCAGACGGTCGCGCCGGACTGCGTCTCTTTGCCGGTCCGGAAATACCTTACAAGCCGGCGGATGTGCAGGCGCTCGCGCTATCCGGAGCCGTGTCGACTTTCCATGAACTGAAGTGGCGTGTCGCCATGACCGCCGCCGGCAACGCACCTGACCATGCCATTCCCGTGAAGACTATCCTGGACAGGTTCGATGAGTTGTTTCCGGATCGCCAGGAACTCAGCGCTCAAACCGGGTGGGCGTTGCCTGTCATCGGCACAATCGACGTCTACCGCAACTCAAACGCCGTCTACAGCTTTGCCCCGGTCTCGGCCCTGATCAGCGAAGCCAAGGCCTTCTTCGGCGACGTCGGCACTGTTTCGACGGGCAGTTATGGATTTGCCGAGCAATGCCCGCTTTTGACCTTGCGATCGCCAAGGCGCCGAACAGCGTGAAGTTCGCCTCTCTTGCCGCTGGAAGTCAGTGCATTTCCCGCAGCGGCGCGGGACGAGAAAAATTTCGCGCCACCGCCCCTTCCCCCGCACCTTGACTCTCAAAAGCCGCCAGCCTATTTCAGCGCCACGTTAGCACTCGCCTCAGGTGAGTGCTAACCACAGGTCCGGCGTCGCCGGACGGAGGAACAGTTCTCACCGTTCTCATTCGAGGAAGAAAAAATGGCAAAGTCGAAGTTCCGCCCGCTTCATGACCGCGTGGTCGTTCGCCGGGTTGAATCCGAATCCAAGACCGCCGGCGGGATCATCATCCCGGATACGGCGAAGGAAAAGCCGCAGGAAGGCGAGATCATCGCCGTCGGCTCGGGCGCCCGCGACGAAAACGGCAAGCTCGTCCCGCTGGACGTCAAGGCCGGCGACCGCATCCTGTTCGGCAAGTGGTCGGGCACCGAAGTCAAGCTCAATGGCGAAGACCTTCTGATCATGAAGGAATCCGACATCATGGGCATCATCGGCTGATTATCGGCCTCACCTTCAACTTGAATTTTCGGGCTTGATCCCAAGCCCCTGCCAGGAGCTAAAACATGGCTGCCAAAGACGTAAAATTCTCCCGTGACGCCCGCGAGCGCATGCTGCGCGGTGTCAACATCCTCGCCGACGCGGTGAAGGTCACGCTCGGCCCCAAGGGCCGCAACGTCGTCATCGACAAGTCGTTCGGCGCCCCGCGCATCACCAAGGACGGCGTCACCGTCGCCAAGGAAATCGAGCTTGAAGACAAGTTCGAGAACATGGGCGCGCAGATGGTCCGCGAAGTCGCTTCGAAGACCAACGACATCGCCGGCGACGGCACCACGACCGCGACGGTTCTCGCCCAGGCGATCGTCCAGGAAGGCAACAAGGCCGTTGCCGCCGGCATGAACCCGATGGACCTGAAGCGCGGCATCGACCTCGCCGTCGGTGAAGTCGTCACCGCTCTCGGCAAGGCCGCCAAGAAGATCAAGACCTCCGAGGAAGTCGCCCAGGTCGGCACGATCTCGGCCAATGGCGACGAGTCGGTCGGCAAGATGATCGCGGAAGCGATGCAGAAGGTCGGCAACGAAGGCGTCATCACCGTCGAGGAAGCCAAGACCGCCGAGACCGAGTTGGAAGTCGTCGAAGGCATGCAGTTCGACCGCGGCTACCTCTCGCCCTACTTCGTCACCAACGCCGACAAGATGGTCGCCGATCTGGAAGACGCCTACATCCTGCTGCACGAGAAGAAGCTCTCCAACCTGCAGGCCATGCTGCCGGTCCTCGAAGCCGTCGTTCAGACCTCGAAGCCGCTGCTCATCATCTCGGAAGACGTCGAAGGCGAGGCTCTGGCCACGCTGGTCGTCAACAAGCTGCGCGGTGGCCTGAAGATCGCCGCCGTCAAGGCTCCGGGCTTCGGTGATCGCCGCAAGGCCATGCTGGAAGACATCGCCATCCTCACCGGTGGCCAGGTCATCTCGGAAGACCTCGGCATCAAGCTCGAGAATGTCGGCCTCAACATGCTCGGCCGCGCCAAGAAGGTGTCGATCTCCAAGGAGAACACCACCATCGTCGACGGCGCCGGCAAGAAGGCCGAGATCCAGGGCCGCGTCGCCCAGATCAAGCAGCAGATCGAGGAAACCACCTCGGACTACGACAAGGAGAAGCTGCAGGAACGTCTGGCGAAGCTCGCCGGCGGCGTTGCCGTGATCCGCGTCGGCGGTGCGACCGAAGTGGAAGTGAAGGAAAAGAAGGATCGCGTTGACGACGCTCTGAACGCGACCCGCGCGGCCGTGGAAGAAGGCATCGTCGCCGGCGGCGGCGTGGCCCTGCTGCGCGCCTCGGCCAACGTCAAGGCAACCGGCGTCAACTCCGACCAGGCTGCCGGCATCAACATCGTGCGCCGCGCGCTGCAGGCTCCGGCCCGCCAGATCGCTGCCAACGCTGGTGCCGAAGCTTCGATCGTCGCCGGCAAGATCCTCGAGAACAAGGGCGCGACCTTCGGCTACAACGCCCAGACCGGCGAATATGGCGACATGATCGCCATGGGCATCGTCGACCCGGTCAAGGTCGTGCGCACGGCTCTCCAGGACGCGGCCTCGGTCGCTGGCCTGCTGGTCACCACCGAAGCCATGATCGCCGAAGCTCCGAAGAAGGAAGCTGCCGGCGGCATGCCGGGCGGTATGCCTGGCGGCGGCATGGGCGGCATGGGCGGCATGGACTTCTAAGAAGTCCATAAAAGCACGCCCATCAACTAACATTGCTCAAGCCCGCAAGCGGGCTTGAGTGGCGGCATGGACTTCTAAGAAGTCCATAGAGCACGCCCATCAACTGACATTGCTCAAGTCCGCAAGCGGACTTGAGTGGCGGCGTGGACTTCTAAGAAGTCCGTACCGTCGCAGATATAGAAAGGGCGGCAGCGATGCCGCCCTTTTTCGTTGGAAGCCTGCAACAGCCGCTGGTTGTGAAAATGCACCTTGTCGCGCTAAGCAACCTTCGCCCGCGCCCTAGGCGCCCGAGCTCAGTCGCTGCGCCATCGACGGCTGATTATCCTTTTGGCCATTTCGCCAGCAAAAACAGAAACTTCCATCGACCCTCGTGACCTCTTCACGAATTGTCGGGCAATATTTTTTAATACATTTGAGATTACTAAACACCAAGAGCACGGCGAGGTTGCTCCAGCGTGTATCGGGTCGGGTAATCATCGATGCAGTTTCTCCGACGATTTTCGCAAAACCGCGACGGCAACGTACTGATCGTCTCGGCGCTTGTGATGCCGCTGCTGATCGGCATGGCCGCTTTGGTCACGGAGTATGGTGGCGCGCTGGTCGAGCGCGCCGACAACCAGCGCGTCGCGGACCTGTCGGCCTATGCCGGCGCGCTGGCCTACAACAAGAACCAGTCCACCGCTCAAATGACAGCCACGGCTGTCAGCGTGGCGGTGCTCAACGGCGTTCCGGCCGCCAATGTGCAGGTGAGCCTGGTCGCCTCCCCCAAAACGGCCAACGTCAACGCTGTCTCGGTCTCGATCAATACCTACAAGACCCTGCTCTTGGCGCGCGTGCTGAGCGACCGCCAGCAACTGCAGATCTATGCCAATTCGGTGGCCGAGATCGGCGCGCAGCCGCAAACGCCTGGATGCATGCTGGCGCTTGACGGCACACAGACCGGCATAACGTTGAGCGGCGGCACGTCGATCTCGGCGCCGACATGCACCGTCTCCTCGAACAACACAGTGACTGTTCCCTGCGGCACCAGCATCTCGGCGATCGGCGTCAACTACAATTCGGCCGCGGCGCCGAGCCAGCCATGCAATGGCATCACCGGCCCCGGCGGGGCGGCGGCGGTGATCACCAAGACATCGACCGCCGACCCGCTGGCGGGCAATGCGGCGGTCGCGGCCGCCGTGGCCCGCTTTTCCACAGTGTCGGCAATGTCGGCCGCTACAGCTCCTGCAGCGCCGACCAACACCACCGGCACCAACATCGACTTCGCCTGGGATCAGACCGCGACGACGAACGCGGCCATGGCAGCCGGCTGCACCGCATCCTGGTCGCAGCCGACCTGGACGTTCAGCTGCGGCAGCAAAACAACGGTCAATCTGGGCACAGTGACCATTGGCGGCGGCATCAACCTCAACTTCGCCACGGCAGGGGCGGCCACGACCACCTACAATTTCGCGGGCGACTTCACGACCAGCGCCACCACCAATTTCGGCCCGGGCACTTACAATTTCGCCAAGACGCTGACTACGGCGGGAACCACGACTTTCGGCGCCGGCACCTACAATATCGGCAAGCAGGTCACCACCGCCGGCACCACGACGTTCGGCGCTGGCACGTTCAACTTCACCAAGGGGCTAACGACCGGTGGCGGCGCCACCACCACATTCGGCGCCGGCACTTTCAAATTCGGCATGAGCGACAACACCTGCGGCGGCACGGCGCGGGTCAGCCTGTGCAACACCAGCACGCTTACATTCGGCGGACCGAGCACCTTCGAACTGGGTGGCGGGTTCAACAACACCGGTGGTGCGACGATCACTTTCGGCTCAGGAACATCGAACAGCTACAAGATCGGCCCCGGCGGCAATGGTGACGCCATCACGCTCGGCGGCGGCTCAAAGACAGTCATGGCCGACGCCACCAGTTCGGGCGTATTCCAGGTCGTCGGCAATGTGAATGGCGGTGGTGGCGGCAGTTGCTTCGTCATTCCGGCCACTGCGCAGCACGACATAGAGGGCAACTTCATTGCCTCGGGCGCGGTGCTGCTCGGCGCCGGCGTCTACACGATCGATGGCTATTTCGCGCTGGGCGGGAGCGGCGGCGGCAGCGCCAGTTGCGGCGGCAGCACGATCAGCGTCAGCGGCACCAACGTGACTTTGGTGCTGTCGGGCAAGGCCAGGTCGAGTTCTGGAAGCTGCAGCGGCTATGTCTTCTGCGTGGCGGCCGGTTACAGCAACATCGTGCTGACCGCGCCACAGACCGGCGCCACGGCCAAGCTTGCCGTCATCGGGCCGACATCGACCTCGATCACCGCCGGCGCCACCTTCGCCGAAGGCGGCTCCAATGCGCAGATTTCGGGAGCTTTCTACTTTCCTTATGGCCCTATCATTATGAATGGCGGTTCAAGCGTACTGGGCTCGCCGAGCGATACGAGCAAATGTCTGCAGATGATCGGCTCGCGCATCACCCTTTCGGGCGGCACCGCGGCAGCGTCGCAATGTATCGCCGCCCCCGGCAGCAGCACGAGCAGCAAGGTGAGCCTCGTACAATGAGAGCGCGGATCCCCTTCGAGAGGCACTCATATGCCAGCCGCCTCTCCTCGTTCGCCGCCTTCCTTCGGCGCGAGACATCAGGGGTATCGGCAGTCGAATTCGCGCTGGTCAGCCCGGTGCTGCTGCTCATTCTTGCCGGTACCGTCGATATTGGCGGCTTGCTGAAAGCAAGGTTCGAGCTAAGCACAGCCGTCTCCGCGGGCTCCAACTATGCCTTGCTCAATGGCGACAAGGTCAATTCCTCCGGCGGCAGCGCGCTTGCCGGCAATATCACGACAGTCGTCGCCAGCGGTCTGGGTAGCAATGGCGGCGGGGTTCAGGTCGTCATCAACAATGGCGCGGCGGTTACCTATGACGCCAGCACATCGACCGCGACACAAACAGGCACAGCCGCCAATGCCGACCTCTGCTACTGCGTCGCCAGCTCGGGCGCCGTGGCCTGGAGCACGCCGGTGGCATGCGGCAGCGTCTGCAGCAGCGGCACGATCGCGGGAAAGTTCGTGACGATCACGGCAAGCAAGCCATACACACCTATTTTCGGCGGCCTGGGCATCGTCCAGAACGGCAACATCACCGTTCAGTCCATGGTGCAACCGCAATGAGCCGCCACCGGTCATTCCTGCGCGACAGATCCGGCGCCAATGCCGTCGAGTTCGCACTTCTGTCGGTGCCGGTGCTGTTGATGCTGATGGGTACTTTCGAGTTCGGCCGCATGTACTGGGCACAGCACGTGCTGAATGAGATCGCCGCGGCAGGCGCGCGCTGCATGGGCGTGCTCCAAAGTGGATGCACGGTTAACGGCGCCTACAGCGCCGCCAGTTCGATCAGCTATATCATCAACCGGGCGGCGACCGACGGCATCATCCTGAGCGGCGCCAACATCACAATCAACAACAACACCACCTGCTCGGGCCTGTCCGGCTTCTCGAGCGTTCAGGTTTCCTACACATTCGCGACCGTGATGCCGGCCTTCATCACCTCACTGGCGAACGGCCCGAACCTCACCGCGCAAGCCTGCTTTCCAAACCAGGGAGCCTGACGTCACACAGCGGCGTCAACGCGCTGGCCACACGGGTTTGCCGCGCAGGTTGCACACTCTTGCTGAGATTGCTCTTACCGATCCGCCAGCGCCAGCTTCGCGCCGAGCATCACGAAGGCGCCGGCGAAAGTCCGGCGCATCCAGGTCAGCACCATCGGCCGCGACACGACATGACTGCGCACCGACGCCGCGAACACGCCGTATATGGCGAAGACGACGAAGGTCATCAGCATGAAGACGCCTGAGAGCTCCAGCATGCGGGCAAAGGCATGCGGCTCGGTGGTGCTGACGAATTGCGGCAGGAAGGCGAAGAAGAAGATCGACAGTTTCGGGTTCAGGATGTTGATCAGGACGCCGGAGGTGATGGTCCTGGCGGTCGAGCGCGGCGCGGCCGCCTCGTCGACGTTCAGGCCGCCGTTCTCCCTGAGCGTGTTCCAGGCCATGTAGAGCAGATAGGCGACGCCGAGATATTTCAGCGTCTCGAAGGCGATGGCACTTGTGTGCAGCACCGCGGCAAGCCCGGTGATGGCTGCCGCCATATGGGGAATGATGCCCAGAGTGCAGGCAAAGGCCGCCACGATCGAGGCACGCGCGCCGCGTGAGAGGCCGGCGCTCAGCGTGTAGAGAACGCCGGTGCCGGGCGATGCCACGATAATCAGCGACGTCAACAGGAATTCGATGCTCAAGATTTCCTCCACGGCCCTGCCCTGAAGCAGCGTAGAGAGCGCCGTGGCCGTGCGCAATACGCCGATGATACTACGATGTCGGTAATCTGTGTGCGTAGCGTGCCATCAGGCAATCGTCGTCGCCGGGCATGCAGGCGCGACACACGTCCGGGCGGACCTCGTATATGCCGCAAGCCGTCGCCTTGCCGACCTCGCCGGACAGCGCCGAGCAGCGCACACCCTCGCAGCGCATGCCCGATTGATTGGCCGCGACGAATTTCGCCGGGATGCGATCCAGTTGCGCATCATCCTCGGTGGAAAAACGCGGCCATTCGGCCGAATAGGAGCAGCAGGCGCCGCAACTCTGGCAGTCGAAGACGGGTGAAAGCGGACCGCGCACCGGCGGCCGGTCAGAATCTTGATCCGCTCCTTGGCTCAAACGACTATTTCTTCTTCCTGGGTTTGCCCTTGGCCGGCTCCGCGGGAGCATTGAAAAGATCCGTCGCGGCGGGCTCGGCCGGGGTCTTGGCAGCGGCCTTGGCCGGACTGGCGGCGACAGGAGCCGCGGCAGGCTGGGTCTTGGCGGAGAATTTAATGGCCATGTCAGTCCTCATTGTCGGGGCGCGACGGCGCACGCGGATTGCGTAGACGGCCGATCAGCGCGGAAACCGCCGTAATGTTCATTTCCTCAGGCGACCACATCCCTTCCGCTTCTATGTGGTGCGGCCCGAGTTCTCGATGCGTGCTGCCGCTATAGGCGGCGTCCTGACGAGTGACCAATTGGCGCGTCTTGGGATCCTCGCGGACATATTCGATCAGGTAGTTCGGGCATTCGGCGCGGCTGCGCACGGCGATCCGCACCTGCGCGTCGCCAAATGCCCGCTTGCAGCGCTCGAGCCTTTCAAGCACCCGCCGGACATATTCGACCGGCTTGTCCAGCACCTCGACCATATCCGCGATGGTGGCATCGGCAGCGATCGGCGTTGGTGGCACGCGTTTGGTGGCCATCGATCTTCTCTCCGTTCGTGTCCAGGGAAGCTCTTCGGCCAGGATCAAGCACAAAGCAATACGGCAATTGATGGAATTGCCGAAGTGGCCAGAAGCTAGGCAGAACTCGCGCCTATTCGTCAGGACCCGGCTCCGGCCAGGTCTCCCTTGCCGCCTCGGCATACCATTGCCGCATCGCCGGTGTTGCCAGGATTGCGTCGACATAGGCCCTGGTGTCAGGCGCAAGATCGCCGCCATAGGTATCGAAGCGGGTAACGACCGGCGCATACATGGCGTCCGCCGCGGTGAAATGACCGAACAGGAAGGGGCCGCCCTTGCCGTATTTTTCGCGACACTCGCGCCACAGCGCCTCGATGCGCGCACGCTGCGCGTCGCCTTCGGCGTCGAGCGGCTTGTGGGCCTTCGGCCGCCGCAAATTCATCGGCCAGCCATAGCGGACCTCGCGAAAGCCGGAATGCATCTCTGTGGCCGCCGCGCGTGCCAGCGCCCGGGCGCCGAGATCGGCGGGCCACAGCTGCTTCTCCGGAAACAGGTCGGCGAGATATTCAAGGATGGCAAGGGTTTCCCAGACGATCCTGTCCCCTCCCTTCAACGGCCTATGCTTCAGGACCGGCACCTGGCCGGTCGGCGATACTTTCGCCAGATCGGCGGCGGTCTCGGGCGTGCGCAGCCGCACGAAACCCTCCTCGAACGGGATTTCCAGATGCCTCATCGCCACCCATGGTCTGAGCGACCATGAGGAGAAGCACTTGTTGCCGATGTAGAGCGTGAATTCCGCCATTTTCCTCCCCATGCGCAGAATCGAGCCGGATCTCCGTCCAGCGTGTCTTGCCAACCTAGCCTGCCAGCCTTGCCGCCGGAAGCAGCTGCGCAAACTCATCGTCGCCAGCAAGAAGCTTGGAACCTAACCGGTGCCGGCTCGTTAGCTAGCCGCGGATGAATTCCTCCGAATTCAAAACTCCCAGGAGATGCGAACATGGTGAACAAGGATCAGATCGCCGGCGTGGCCAAACAGGTCAAGGGTTCGGTCAAGGAAGCGGCCGGCAAGGCCACTGGCAACCGGCAGACACAGGCCGAGGGTATGGCGGACAAGGCCGCCGGCAAGGTGCAGAAAGCCTATGGCGACGTGAAGGATAAGGTCAAGAAAGCGCTCTGATCACGGCGAACACTTGTCTTCGTGGTAGCGAAAGGCGGTCGTAACGACCGCCTTTTTCATATCGACCAGTCCTTGCTGAAGGCATTGGTGAAAGCGATTCCGCCCTGGTCGTCCGTCGCCTCGCCCAGCACGACGTCCATGCCGTCGCTGGTCACCTTCGCCAGCGCAAAACCACCCATATAGGCAGCCTTCGGCTTGAACAGGTCGATCCCGTCACCGCGATAGATCAGCGGCGTCTCGTGCTGGTGGCCGTGAAAGACGGCAACGACATTGTAACCCTTCAGAGCCGCCAGCAGCGCCTGCCTGTCGGCATCGGCCCACCAATGCGGCGCGCCGGCACCGTCATCGTCGAATGTCCGTCTGGCAGGGTCCCATCGCTCCGTCGAAAACGTATCCCAGCCATAGTGCTGGAACAGGATGACAGGGCGGCCATCCGCCGCATAGGTCGCCAGATCCTGCTTGAGCCATGGCAGGCTCGAGTCGGCGCCGTGGCCGGTGTCGCCGGCGAAACGATGCGTCTGAACCAGATGGAGACCACCCCAGTCCCATGAATAGCAGTCGGTTTCGACGTCGTAGCTGGTGGCCGGCACGGGTGGTTTGAAGAACACGCCGGCGCGGTGGTTGACCTCGACATAGTCGCGCATCTCGCGCCGGTACCAGTCGACATGTTGCGGCGGACCGTTCTGGTCGAGATCGTGGTTTCCGAGCCCGACATAGACCGGCATATGAACGCGGTCCGGTCCGACGCCCTGGCTGTAGCGCTGGCTGAACTGGAGAAGTTGCGTGCCCTCACTTGGCTGGGTGATCTGGCCGCCACCATCGTCGGTCATGTCACCGCCGACGACGAGGCCGAGCGGCATGCCGATCCGCTTGCCGGCCGAACGCAGGCCCGTGGCGACGCCGTTGATCTCGGCCGGCCAATCCTTGTCGCCAATGGCATTCAGCGCGGCGACATTGCGCAGCAGCGCCGCATCGGTCTTGCCCTCCTGCTGGCAGTTGGGGCTCAAGCCACTCGCCATGCGGCAGGCATGGACATCGGCGATGAACAGGAACGTGGCGTCGATCGGCTGGACGCGCTGCCCGGTCTGAGCCAGCGCCGGGCGTGAAAGCGCGCCGGCGGCGGCAAGACCGGCGGCCTTAGTCAACAAGCTGCGTCTCGAAAGCGATGTGCGGAAGCGATGATTCATCATCCGCGCAGTTTCAGCATACGCGACGCCTCTCCGTCCAGTTTCGATCGCCGTCAAGACGGCCTGACCGTCGACGGCGCCAAACGCCTGCGAGAGGATCAGGCCGCCGGCTGACCAGGGGCCTGCAGGGCAGCCAGGCATTGACGCAGCACCGTGGCCTCCTGTGCCGTCTTGGCCATCGACATTGCACCGGAATAGGCCGCGATCACCAGCGTCGCGAAGCGCTCGGGATCGGTGCCTTGCTCCCTGCCCTTTTGCTGGTCGGCCCTGACCTTGTCGGCGATCGCCTCGCGCCATGCCGAGAATATGCGGGCAAGTGCCGTGCGGAAATCGGGATCGGCAAGCGACAGTTCATGCGCGAGGTTGTTGAGCGGGCAGCCGCGCACGAACCCTTGCTTCTCGAGTTCGGCCGCCACGGCCTCGAACACCGACCGTACCCCGTCGCGCGCCGACGTCGCCGCCAAAACCGGATCGATCCATGTTTCCGCGACCGCCGCCGCCACGCGCTCCTCGATCACCGCCAGCGCCAGCGCCTTCTTGGTCGGGAAATGGTGATGCAGCGCCCCGCCGGTGACACCCGCCGCCGCCATCAGGTCCCCCAGGCTGGAGGCATGATAGCCCCTGGCCTGAAACGCGGCCTCGGCGACGTCCAACACCTTTTTGCGCATCCCTTCAGGATCGTTGGTGCGTTTTCGCGCCCGAGGAACGGTTCGAATGATCGTCTCTGCTGACATTGCTGGACAATACCATGTTGACAAAACAGGGCAACCGGTCTGTTTATAAACAGGTTGATCATCCTGTTTATGGAGACCACTCGATGAGCCTTCCCCTCAATGCCGCGCCGAAGCCTGTAGCGCTTGCCTCGCCCATCCTTGAATTGCGCCAGTACACATTGAAGCCAGGCAAGCGCGAGACGTTGATCGACCTCTTCGACGCGAATTTCATCGAAGGTCAGGAAGATGCCGGGATGACCATCATCGGCCAGTTCCGGGACCTTGACCGCCCCGACATGTTCGTCTGGCTGCGCGGCTTCGACAGCATGGAGGCGCGCAAGGATGCCCTGTCGGCATTTTACGACGGTCCGATCTGGAGGGCGCACCGCGATGCGGCCAATGCGACAATGATCGATTCCGATGATGTGCTGCTGTTGAGGCCGGCATGGCCGAACGCTGGTTTCAACCTCTCCGGAGCGCAACGAGCAGATTTGAATGCCGGCAAAAAACCAATTCAGAACAAGCCGATGGCTGGCATCCTTGTTATCCAGATTCATCATCTGAAGCCCGGCGCCGTAGCTGGCTTCGCCAGCCGCTACAACGGCGAAGCGAAGCCATTGATGGCAATGTACGGGGCACGGCCACTGGCCGCGCTTGTTACGGAACATGCTGAAAACAGCTTTCCTCGCCTGCCTGTGCGCTCGGGCGAGAATGTCTTTGTCAGCGTGACCGCATTCGACAGCGCCGAGGCCCATGCGAGCCACGCGGCGACGCTTGGCCGATCGGCCGATTGGCAGGCCCTGCGCCAGCGCGCGGAAGCCGACTTTGCCAGACCGGCAGAGACCCTGCGCCTCACGCCCACCGCACGGTCTTTGCTGAAGTAACTATTCCACGGGACCAGCGAGGCCAAACGCATCGGTGATGGCCCTGGCGACAAATGCCGGCGCCTCCCAGTGCGGGTTGTGGCCGCAACCTTGCGCTTGGACCAGATGTGCGTGAGGTAGCGCGCTTGACAGCACCTGCTGATGCCGTCCGTCGAACAATGGATCGCTGGCCCCGGCGACGATCAGTGTTCGAGCCTGTACGGCTTGAGCCAAACCGTTCAGGTCCGTACGGCAGATTTCCTCCAGGATGGCGCGCCAGCGCCGAGCCGGCATCGCCGATGCGTCGTTCGCCAATTCCGCAAGGAAGGCTAGCGGCACAGCATGCTGGCACGCGTGCCACCAGGCAAAGAGCGGGTCGGCCGGCGATATCGGGTCGTGCAGAGCTTCGATTGCTGCCAGCAGCGGGTGGCCCGGCATGAAGCCGGGGTTCAACGTGCTGGCCAGTACGACAAGGCCGCCGATGAGATCCGGCCGTCGCGCGGCCAGCGAGATCGCCACCATGCCACCCAGCGAATGGCCGACAAGGATCGGCCGGTCCAATCGCAGGCGGTGGATCAGTCCGGCGATATCGTCCGCGAAATCGGCGACAGCATAGCGGCCGCCGTCATACGACGCACCGTGGCCGCGCAGGTCAGGCATGATCAGCCGACGACCGGTCAGATGCGGTGCCAGGAGGGAAAAGCTGCGGCTGGTGTCGGTAAACCCATGCACCAGCAGCAGCGCCGGTTCGGCCCCGGCGATCTCGACATAGGCGATCTCGAGACCGCCGACATCGACGAACTGCTTGCGCCCGGCCCAGGCATCCTGCTCCGCTTCAAGACCAGGCAAGGCACCCTGCGCTGCCGGTGTCACAGGCCGAGCTTTTCTTTGACGGCGGCAAGGCCGGGCTTGCCGTCGAATGTGGTGACGCCCGCAAGCCACGTGTCGAGACGCCCCTTGTTCAGCTGGATCGACTTCAATGCCCCCTCCTCCGGCTTCATGCCGTCATTGATGAGGTAACCCATGCCGACATTCTCCATGTCGATGTCGAAAACCAGATTCTTGAGGAACTGCGCGACGTTCGGACACTCCTGCAAGTAGCCCTTGCGCACCTGGGTCGTCACCGTCGCGGCGCCGAAGTTCGGACCGAAGAACTTGTCGCCGCCGGTCAGATACTTGAAATCATACATGGTGTTCATCGGATGCGGGGCCCAGCCCTGGAAGACGATGAACTGCTTCTCCTTGATCTCATAGCCGACCTCGGAGAGCATGCCGGCTTCGCTCGATTCCACCACATGCCAGCCGTCGAGGCCAAAGGCGGGATCGGCTATGGCGTCCATCATCAGCTGGTTCGAGCCGGGCTCGATGCCGTACATTTTCTTGCCGAACTTGTCGGCGAATTTGTGCAGGTCGGCGACATCCTTGACGCCGGCCTCCCAGACATAGGTCGGCACGGCGAAGGTGTATTTGGCGCCGACGAGATTGACGCGGACATTCTCCACCGAGCCGTCCTTCTTGTAGGGCTCGTAGTAGGTGACCATGGCCGGGTCCCAATAACCCAGGAACAGGTCGAGATCCCGGTTCTTCATGCCTTCGTAGATGACGTTGATGCCGAGCACCTCGCTTTGCGGCTGGTAGCCGAGCGCCTGCAACAGAACATTGGCGACCCCCGTGGTGAAAGCGAGATCGTTCCAGCCAGGTTCGGCCATGCGGACGGTCCGGCATTGCTCGGGCTCCGCGGCCCTAACCGCATGGGGGGCCAGCATCAACGCGGCAAGGCACACACCACCTGCGAAAATACGCGACATCCTCGTTCTCCTCATTGTTGAATTGACCGAATGGTCTAATTATTGTCCCACTGGTCAATTCTTGATCTGGATGGACGAAGATGTCAACGTGGATTCGTCATGCGTGGACTGAACCCATGAAGCTGAAGCGTCTCGGAGACATACGCCGCAAGGAATTGCGGCAGGCGGCTTTCGCGGTCCTGGAACGCGAAGGCATTGCCGGCGCCACGTTGGAAAAGGTGGCCGCCCATGCAGGCGCTTCCAAAGGCATCGTGCTGCATTATTTCCGCAACAAGCAGGAGCTGTTCGAGCATGCGATGCGGGAGGCCAATGCGGTTCTGTGCAATGCCGTCGTCGCCAGACTTCGCCAGGCGCGCACCCCGATCGAGCGCCTCGATGCGGTGATAGAAGGCAATTTCGAGGAGCATCTGTTCCTGCCGCCGCTTTGCCATGCCTGGCTTTCGCTCTGCGCCGAGGTGCCGCGCGACGAGAAGCTCGCGCGCATCCAGAAGGTCATTCACGGGCGCATGCGCTCGAACCTGTTGTCGGGCCTGCGCGGCCTCACCTCGCCCGGAGAAGCCGACGACATCGCGCTCGGTGTCACCGCTCTGATCGATGGGCTGTGGCTGCGGCTTGGCCTACAGCCGGGCAGCGTTTCGCGCGAACAGGCGATCCGCCAGGTCAAGGGCTATGTCAGCGCGCGCCTGGCCGATCAGGGACGTTTGGCCTCCGGCACCTGAAAACCGGCGAAGTTCATACCTTGGGATAGGGCATCGGCTTGACCTCGACCGCCGACATGGAGTGCTTTGACTCGTCCAAGTTGCCGTGGAGTACCCGATGAGACTTCAAGACAAGCGCGCACTCGTGACCGGCGGGTCGGACGGCATCGGCCTGGCGATCGCGGAGGGGTTTCTGCGCGAGGGCGCCGACGTCCTGATCGTCGGCCGAGACGCCGGCAAACTCGAAGCCGCGCGACTGAAGCTACGAGTTCACGGTGCAGTAGAGACATTGTCGGCCGACCTGGCGACCGACACCGGCATCGGAGCCGTCGTCGAGCAGGTCAAACGATCCGGCCGTCCATTGGACGTCCTCGTCAACAATGCCGGCGTCGCCTATCTCGTGCCGTTCGATAGCGTCGACCAGGCGCAATTCCAGCACTCCTTCGCGCTCAATGTGACGGCCGCGTTTTTCCTGACCCAGGGGGTGCTGCCGCATTTCGGCGCCGGCGCATCCGTCATCAACATCTCCTCCTATTTCGCCGGCAAGATGATCTCGAAGCGGCCATCAAGCCTCTATTCCCTGTCCAAGGGCGCGTTGAACTCGCTGACCAGGTCGCTGGCCTTCGAACTCGGTCCACGCGGTATCCGCGTCAACGCGATTGCGCCCGGCACGGTCGACACGGCCATGCGGCGCAAGACGGTTGACAACCTGCCGGCGGCGGCGCAGGCGGAGTTGAGAGCCTATGTCGATCGCAGCTATCCGCTGGGTCGTATCGGCCGCCCAGACGACCTTGCCGGAATGGCAGTTTATCTCGCCAGTGACGAAGCTGCGTGGACCAGTGGCGGTATCTTCGCCATCGACGGTGGATATACGGCGGGTTGAGAAGCGGCCAAGCGATGATCGCATTCTGGCCAGGATTCCATCCCCACTCATGACAATAATATCGAGCGTTGTTTACGCAAGTCGTTTCACGTCGATTAACTACTATGTCGTCTCGTTTGCCATATCTACCATTCCATGAGAGTGCCTTTAGTGACTTTTTACTTTGATGACGCAATAACTCCCGTCACCAATGGGGGTGTGTATATGAATCTCTTTTTTGGATTTTCCGGGCGCATCGGGCGTGGGCAATGGTGGCTGGCCCAGTTGGCAATCCTGGTTCTCCTGGTGGTGACCCTCGCCGCCCTTGTCCATGTCGCAGGCGCATCGGGACACAGGCTCGGATCATTCCCCTCGAAAAGCCTGAGCGTCAATCTGGTGCTGCTCATCGGCGGCGCCCTTTCGCTCTGGATCAATTTCGCGGCGACGATCAAGCGATACCATGACCTGGACAAGTCGGGCCGGTGGTCCCTGATCCTGTTCATTCCCTATATCGGGGGGCTGTGGGTGCTGGTCGAATGCGGCTTTTTCTCCGGTTCGGACGGTAACAACGACTATGGCCCGCCACCGGGTGCGGATGGGTCGAGGAACGATCTCAACGCCCATATCTCGCGCATGAAGGTCGAGCGCTTTGCGCAGCAGCAGCCGCGATCCGCTGGCATGGTGCGGCAGACCGGCAGGACAGACCCAGCACCGGTGGCGCCGCAAACGAGGCGTCCCACGGGTCCAACCGGATTTGGTCGCCGCGGCCTTTAGGTCGTCTGGATCAAAAGAGAGATTAGCGATCGGCGGCACGAATCCGCGCCGCGGTTCGGCTTCCTGCCAGGCATCCTGCCGCGAAACCTTCTTCAACCGATTTGCATTCACACAGCCCGCAATCTCCGCTTGATGCGTATTGTGCAACGCGATACGCCGTTGCCCAAATCGACAGACCGGAGACTTGCCGTGAGCACGCCCAAGACCAGAACCGAAACCGATACTTTCGGCCCCATCGAGGTCGCCGCCGACCGCTATTGGGGTGCGCAGGCGCAGCGTTCCCTGGGCAATTTCAAGATCGGTTGGGAAAAACAGCCGGCATCGATCGTGCGTGCGCTCGGCATCGTCAAGCGCGCGGCCGCGGAAGCCAATATGGAGTTGAAGCGGCTTGACCCAGCAATCGGCAAGGCGATCGTCGAGGCGGCTCAGGAAGTGATCGACGGCAAGCTCAACGAGCATTTCCCGCTCGTGGTGTGGCAGACCGGCTCGGGCACGCAGTCGAACATGAACGCCAATGAAGTGATCTCCAACCGGGCGATCGAGATGCTTGGCGGCGTGATGGGTTCTAAGAAGCCGGTGCATCCCAACGACCACGTCAATATGAGCCAGTCGTCGAACGACACTTATCCGACGGCCATGCATATCGCCTGCGCCGAGCAGGTCGTGCATCACCTGGTCCCCGCCTTGCATCACCTGCACAAGGCGCTCGATGCCAAGGCGCGAGCCTTCAACCACATCATCAAGATCGGCCGCACGCACACGCAAGACGCCACCCCGCTGACGCTCGGCCAGGAATTCTCCGGCTATGCCGCGCAGGTCGCCTCATCGATCAAGCGCATCGTGCAGACGCTGCCCGGCCTACAGGAACTGGCGCAGGGTGGCACCGCCGTCGGCACAGGGCTCAACGCACCTGTCGGCTTCGCCGAGAAGGTGGCGGACCGCATCGCCGCCATAACCGGCATCGCCTTCGTCACCGCGCCGAACAAGTTCGAGGCGCTGGCGGCGCATGATTCCATGGTGTTCTCGCACGGCGCCATCAACGCGGCGGCAGCAGCGTTGTTCAAGATCGCCAACGACATCCGTTTCCTCGGTTCGGGTCCTCGCTCCGGGCTTGGCGAACTGTCGCTGCCGGAAAACGAGCCGGGCTCGTCGATCATGCCGGGCAAGGTCAACCCGACACAATGCGAGGCCATGACCCAGGTCTGCGTGCAGGTGTTCGGCAACAACTCGGCGTTGACCTTCGCCGGCAGCCAGGGCCATTTCGAGCTCAATGTCTACAACCCGCTTATGGCCTACAATTTCCTGCAGTCGGTGCAGTTGCTCTCGGACGCGTCGATATCGTTCACCGACAATTGCGTCGTCGGCATCGAGGCGCGCGAGGACAACATCAAGGCGGCGCTGGACCGCTCGCTGATGCTGGTGACCGCGCTCGCGCCGACCATCGGTTATGACAACGCCGCCAAGATCGCCAAGACGGCGCACAAGAAGGGCACGACCTTGCGCGAGGAAGCGCTGGCCACCGGACTGGTGAGCGAAGCCGATTACGACCGGTTGGTGCGCCCCGAGGACATGACGCATCCGGGGTAAGGTGTTTGTCCGCGGTAGAATTTGCTGCCGCCGCTCCATCCGACGACATGAATTTCGCGTCACCGGCACGATCACAGAAATGTACAGTCTGTGAACAATGTGTCGTCGGATAGACAGCTTTGGTGAACAGTCGGCATCGTCTATCTCTGGTGGCATTCAACCCATTCGGAGAGCCACCATGTCCGTCAACACTTCCGCCGCCGGCGCCGGCACCGCGTCCAACAGCGCCTTCACCATCCTGCTCGGCCGCATCCTGCTTGCCGTCATTTTCCTGCTTTCCGGTTTCGGCAAGCTCACCGCCATTTCCGGCACCGCCGGCTATTTCGGCGGCCTCGGCCTGCCCCTGCCGACCGTAACGGCGGTTGTTGTCGGTCTGATCGAACTGCTCGGCGGCCTCGCTGTCCTCGTCGGCTTCCAGACCCGCATCGCGGCCTGGGTGCTCGCCGTCTTCACCGTGGCCACCGGGCTGGTCGCCCATACCGGCTGGGCCGACCAGATGCAGATGATCCAGTTCCTCAAGAACCTCGCCATCGCCGGCGGCTTCATCCTGCTCGCCTCTTCGGGCGCCGGCGCCTATTCGATCGACGCCAAGCGCGGCTGAAGCCCTCCTCCCAAGCCTGAAAATGAAAGCGGCGCGGAATTTTCCGCGCCGCTTTTTCGTTGTCCAGTTGATGGCGTAGACTGCGATTGCAACCGGTAACCCGCGCTTGCAAGGGAGGCGGCCGTGACCCGCAACGCATTGCTTCTGGTTTCCAGATTGCTGTTTGCCGTGCTGTTCGTGCCATCCGGCTTCCAGGCGCTCGCCAACATTGCCGGCACGACGGGCTATTTCGCCGGTCTCGGCCTGCCACTGCCCACGCTTGCCGCCTGGGGCACCGGGCTGTTCGAACTGATCGCGGGGCTTTTGATACTCATCGGCTTCCAGACCCGCATCGTGGCGCTGCTGCTTGCCGCCTTCTGTATCGCCGCCGGGTTCATCGGACACTACGGCCAGGGCGCCGATGATGCGACGCTGGCCTTCCTGCACCAGCAGATGCTGATGAAGGATATCGCTATATCAGGCGGCTTCCTGGCGCTCGCCATGGCGGGCGCCGGCGCATGGTCGGCCGACGGGCGTGGCTAGGCCAACGCCTACTTCACCGAAACGCTCTGCCCGCCTTCCACCGCCAGCACCAGGCGGCGGTTTGTGATGCGCGCCAATTGCGCCAGACGGCCGGCCGGGCGCTCGCCATAGAGGTCGGAGAGCGACGCCGGAAGCACCAGCGCCAACGCGCCGTTGGGGCGGCTTTCCCACTTCAGCCTCGGCATGACGCCAGGCATGGCCGCCGTCAGCAGGTAGACGACACGCATCATCGCGGCCAGCACGCGCGCTCGCTCCAGAAGGCGCGGCGGCGCCAGAGCCTTGATTTCGGGCGCGATGCCATCGTTGAAGATGCCGTCGTGGCGATAGGCATTGGCAAGCGCCAGATAGGCGCGACCGGGATGGTCGACGCCGATGAAGGAAGCATGCGCGATGATGTTGAGCGACTGCTTGCCGCGATATTCCGGATGCGCGCGCCAGCCGATGTCGGCGAGCAGGCAGGCTGCGTGGCGATAGCGCGCCTCGTCCTGCGTCTCATCGATACCGAAAGCCTTGAAGGCCTTGCCGGTCCATTCGACGAGATCATGGGCGTGATGAACAGAGCGTGAGCGCAAAAGCGCCAGCTCCTCGGCCGCAGAGATCAGCGGATCGGCCTTCTGTTCGGCCGCGTCGAGCAGCGAGTAGAGGAAGCCCTCGCGCACGCCTTGCGCGGAAACGATGATCCTGGACGGCTGCATCGCCGCCATGATCTCCTGCAGCACAAGGGCACCGTAAGGCAACAGCGAGCGGCGATTCTTGGAGACGCCCTCGATGCCCCGGACCTTCTCGACCTCGCCCCTCGCCACCTGCTTGAGGAAGCTCTGGGCGCTGTCGGCCGATATTTCGTAATGGTGCATGACCCCCAGCGGGTAGTTGGTCATCTCCATGTGCAGACGGGCGAGGTTTCGCCAAGTGCCGCCGACCGCGTAGAAGGTCCTACCCTGCCCGCCTTTCAAGAGTTTTGCGCGCGCCAGCCCCTCATAGACGACAAGCCGGATCGAGTTCGAGCCGATCGAC
>NZ_JAFKIC010000336.1 GCF_017306585.1 Mesorhizobium sp.
ATCGAGATGCCGTCGACACCCATATGGTAGGAGATGCCGGAATCGAGCCATGCGTATTTTTCCACGAACTGGAAGCCGGCCTGCGAATTGTCGAAGCCGGTCCAGATGAACAGCGACACCACGAAGGTGAACGCCGTGGTTATGAACGCGATGGCGCGGATGTTGCGGAGTGCGTTTTCGCTGTCATCGTTGATGAACAGGATCAGCAGCACACCAACCAGCGGCAGGAAGGTGACCAGCGAGAGGATTGGCCAGGCGGTCATCAGAGCATCATCCAGGTGACGAGTGCGGCAACGCCGATCAGCATGGCGAAGGCATAGTGGTAGAGGTAGCCGGTCTGCAGCTTGACGACGCGGTTGGTGACATCGACGACGCGCGCCGAGATACCGTCAGGCCCAAGCCCGTCGATGACGGTGCCATCGCCGGTCTTCCAAAGGAAATGACCGAGGCGCTTGGCGGGCCGCACGAACAGGAAATCGTAGAGCTCGTCGAAATACCACTTGTTGAGCAGGAAGGCGTAGAGCCCGCGGTGCTGCGCGGCGAGATTGACCGGCATTTCCGGCGAGCGGATGTAGAACTTCCAGGCCACCAGCAGACCGATCAGCATCGCGACGAACGGCGACAGTTCGACCCAAAGCGGCGATTCATGGATCTCGTGCAGGATGTGGTTATCGGGCAGCGTGAACAGCGAAGCCTTCCAGAACGCTTCGTAGCCCTCGCCGATGAAGGAGTTGTGGAAGATGATGCCGGCAAACAACGCGCCGGCGGCCAGGATGAACAGCGGCACCAGCATGACCGGCGGCGATTCATGGACGTGGTGCATGACGTCATGGCTCGCTCGCGGCTTGCCGTGGAAAGTCATGAAGATCAGCCGCCAAGAGTAGAAGGAGGTGAAGCAGGCGGCGATCACCAGCAGCACGAAGGCAAGGCCCGCGACCGCATTATGGCCGACGAAGGCGCTCTCGATAATGGCGTCCTTGGAGAAGAAGCCGGCGGTGCCGATGACGGTCACCGGGATGCCGACGCCGGTCAGCGCCAGCGTGCCGATCACCATCATCCAGTAGGTGGTCGGGATCAGCTTCCTGAGGCCGCCCATCTTGCGCATGTCCTGCTCGTCGGAAACGGCGTGGATGACCGAGCCGGATCCCAGGAACAGCAGCGCCTTGAAGAAGGCGTGCGTGAACAGGTGGAAGATCGCCGCGCCATAGGCGCCGACGCCCAGCGCCACGAACATGTAGCCGAGCTGCGAGCAGGTCGAATAGGCGATGACGCGCTTGATGTCGTTCTGCACCAGCCCGACGGTCGCCGCGAAGAAGGCGGTGAAGGCGCCGATGAAAGTGACCACCGTCAGCGCCGAATGCGACAGCTCGAACAGCGGCGACAGACGCGCCAGCATGAACACGCCGGCGGTCACCATGGTCGCGGCATGGATGAGCGCGGAGACAGGCGTCGGGCCTTCCATGGCGTCGGGCAGCCAGGTGTGCAGCGGCACCTGAGCCGACTTGCCCATGGCGCCCATGAACAGCAGCAGGCAGACGACGGTCATTGCCGCCTGCTTGTCGAGCGCATGACCGAGGAAGGTCAGGACCGCCGCGCCCTGCGGCGCGCCTTCGGCCGGGACGAACGTCGCCGCATTGGCGAAGATGGTGCTCAGATTGACCGAGCCGAACAGCACGAACACGCCGAAAATGCCGAGCGCGAAGCCGAAATCGCCGACGCGGTTGACGACGAAGGCCTTGATGGCGGCGGCGTTGGCGGACGGCTTCTTGTACCAGAAGCCGATCAGCAGGTAGGACGCCAGGCCCACCCCTTCCCAGCCGAAGAACATCTGCACGAGGTTGTCGGCGGTCACCAGCATCAGCATGGCGAAGGTGAACAACGACAGATAGGCAAAGAAGCGCGGCCGGTTCGGATCGTGGTGCATGTAGCCGATCGAATAGATATGGACCAGCGCCGAGACGGTGTTGACCACCACCAGCATCACCACGGTCAGCGTGTCGATCCGCAGCGCCCAGGAGACGTCGAGCCCGCCGGACTGGATCCAGTGCAGCACCGGCACGGTGAACACCTCGCCATGACCGAAAGCCACGGTAAAGAAGGCGACCCACGACAGAACGGCCGAGATCACCAGGAAACCCGACGTGATGTACTCCGATGCCTTGGCGCCCAGCGAATTGCCGAACAGGCCGACGATCAGGAAGCCGAGAAGCGGAAGGAAGACGATCGCTTGATACATAATAGCCCCGTCAACCCTTCATCATGTTCACGTCTTCGACCGCGATCGAGCCGCGGTTGCGGAAGAAGACGACGAGAATGGCAAGTCCGATCGCGGCTTCGGCCGCCGCGACCGTCAGCACGAACAGGGCGAACACCTGGCCGACCAGATCGCCGAGCGCCGCCGAGAAGGCGACGAAATTGATGTTGACCGCGAGCAGGATCAGTTCGACCGACATCAGGATGACGATCACGTTCTTGCGGTTCAGGAAGATACCGAACACGCCGAGCGTGAACAGGATCGCCGATACGGTCAGATAATGTGCGATGCCGACGACCATCTCAGACTCCTTCGCCCGACTTGACCTTGCGGATTTCCATGCCGGTTGCCGGCGTACGGCCGACCTGGGCTGCGATCGACTGCCGCTTGACCCCTTCCTTGTGGCGCAGCGTCAGCACGATGGCGCCGATCATGGCGACCAGCAGCACGAGGCCCGAAATCTGGAAGTAGTAGAGGTAGTCGGTATAGAGGATGTCGCCGAGCGCGGCGGTGTTGGAGCGCGCGGCGAGATCGGGAATTGGCTTGGCGACCGTCGAGGCGAGCTTGGGCGCGAAGGTGTAGCCGCCCAGCACGACGATCAGTTCCGCCGCCAGGATCAGCCCGACCAGCGCGCCGATCGGCGCGTATTGCAAGGCGCCGCTCTTCAATTCGGCGAAGTCGACGTCGAGCATCATGACGACGAACAGGAACAGCACCATGACCGCGCCGACATAGACGACGAGCAGGATCATCGCCAGGAACTCGGCGCCCGTCAGCATGAACAGGCCTGCGGCGTTGAAGAAGGTCAGGATCAGGAACAGCACCGAATGCACGGGGTTGCGCGACGAAATGACCATGAACGCCGATGCCACGGCGACAAAGGCGAAGAGGTAGAAGAAGGCCGCCTCTAGTCCACTCAGCATTGGGGATCCCCCGGGTTCCAAATTCCGACTCCGACCCGCCTCCGGTTCGAAATCGCGTGTTCCTTAGACGGGCGACGTTGCGCCGTCCACTTTCTTGTTCCTTCTCCCCGATTACGGGGAGAAGGACGTCAATCACCTGTACGGCGCGTCCAGCGAGATGTTGCGCGCCAGTTCGCGCTCCCACCGGTCGCCATTCGCCAGCAGCTTGTCCTTGTCGTAGTAGAGTTCTTCGCGGGTCTCCGTCGCGAACTCGAAATTCGGCCCCTCGACGATGGCGTCGACCGGGCAGGCTTCCTGGCAGAAGCCGCAATAGATGCACTTCACCATGTCGATGTCGTAACGCACCGTGCGGCGCGTGCCGTCATTGCGGCGCGGACCGGCCTCGATGGTGATGGCCTGCGCCGGGCAGATCGCCTCGCACAGCTTGCAGGCGATGCAGCGTTCCTCGCCATTGGGATAGCGGCGCAGCGCGTGTTCGCCACGGAAGCGCGGGCTGGTCGGCCCCTTCTCGTGCGGATAGTTGATCGTCTCCTTCGGCGCGAAGAACTGGCGCA
>NZ_JAFKIC010000337.1 GCF_017306585.1 Mesorhizobium sp.
CAGCCCGACGGCGCCAAACCGCAGCATCCGCGAAAAGTCAGGCGGAAGCAGCGACCGGACACTGCTCAGGGCGTTTGTGTTGCGCACGGTCGGACCTTGCCTCAACCACGCGCCGCGCGTTTCACCATCTCCTGGAGGCGGTGGACAGGCAGATCCTGGCCTTCGGCGGCGGCCTGGCTTCGGGATACGATCTCGTTGACGAAATAGAGCGGCCGGCGCTTGGTTTCCATATACATGCGACCGAGATATTCGCCGAAGATGCCGAGCACCAGAAGCTGGACGCTGCCCAGGATGAGCATGATCGCGGCAAGGCTGGTCCAGCCTGGCAGCACGTTGCCGACAGACCATTCGAACAGCGTATAGCCAAGCACCAGCAACCCGAGCAGGCCGAACATCATCCCCAGCAGCGAGGCGAAGCGCAGCGGCATGATGGAAAAGCTGGTCATCGCATCCACCGCCAGGAGAACCATCTTCTTCAGCGGATAGTGGGTGGTGCCGGCAAAACGCCGGTGCCTTTCATAGGGGAAGGCGACCTGTTTCAGCCCGATCCAGCTCACCATGCCGCGAATGAACCGGTAGCGTTCGGGCATGGCGTTGAGGTGATCGAGCGCGCGGCGGCTCATCAGCCTGAAGTCGCCGGTGTTCGGAGCGATCTCGACATCGACCATGCGGCGCAGCAGGCGATAGAACATCGAGGCGGAGGTGAGCTTGAACCAGCTTTCGCCGTCGCGCGTCACCCGCTGTCCGTAAACGACGTCGAAGCCTTCGTTCATCTTCGCCATCATCGGGCCGAGCAGTTCGGGTGGATCCTGAAGGTCGGCGTCGAGAATGAGGATGCGCTGGCCACGGCAGAATTCCAGTCCGGCGGTCAGGGCGATCTGGTGCCCGTAATTGCGGGCGAGGTCTATGGCGACGACGTGATCGTCATTTTCGGCCAGTTCGAAGATGGCCTCGCGGGTGCCGTCGGTCGCCCCGTCTATGACCAGAACGATTTCATAGGAGAGGCTTTGCTCGAGGCATGCGGCGGTGACGCGGCGATGAAGCTCGGCCACCCCATCGCGCTCATTGTAGCATGGCACGACGACAGACAGCATGACCGCACGGCGCGCGCCGATTTTTTCCGCTTCCATCAACAGCCTGGCTCCCGCTCAGACAATGGCAATAGCGGCAATTGGTTAGAAAACAGATAAGCAGTCGGGACCGGCCGGCGGTTACCGGTAAGGGCTATGAGCGGATCGGCAGTTCCATGCGGATGCGGGCGCCGCGCCACGAACCGGCCAGGATCCGGATCGTCCCGTCATGCAGCAGCGCGATCTGCCGGGCAAGATTGAGCCCCAGTCCCGCCCCGCGCGACAGCGGCTGCAGCCGATAGAAGGGCTGAAAGACGTTCTCGTGTTCTTCGGCGGGAATGCCCGGACCTTCGTCGCGCACCTCGATGCCGCCCGCCGTGTCGATCGCGATGGTGATCGTGCCGCTGCCGCCGCCATGTTCGATCGCGTTGCGAACGAGATTTGCGATGGCTCGTTCGATTTGCAGCACGTTGACCTCGACATACGCCTTTTGCCGCGAGGGCTCGAAGGCAAGGTCGTAGCCGGCCTCGATGGCCAGCGGCGCGAAGTCCGCCGCGACCCGGCTGACGAGGTCGTCGAGATCGACGCTCTGGCGCTGGTCCGCCGGACGGTCGAGCAACTGATGGTCGAGCAACTGCTGGGCAAGGTGCGACAGCCGCTCGATGTCATGCAGCAGCCGGGCGCTCTGCGGCTCCGGCTTCAGGAGTTCGGCGCGCGTGCGCAGGATGGCGATGGGTGTACGCAGCTCATGCGCGGCATCGGTGAGGAAGCGGTTGTGGCGGTCGTAGCCTTGCGCCAGGCGGGCCAGCGCCTCGTTGAAGGCATTGACCAGCGGCGCGATCTCCTGCGGCACCTGCTTGACCGGCAACTGCATGGCGCGGGTGCCGATGTCGATGCGCGCCGCCTGGCGCACCGTGTCGACGAGGCCGGCAAGCGAACGGCGCACCACGGCCGGGGTCGTCACCAGAGTGGTGGTGCCCATGACCAGGATGATGGGCAGGAGCAGGATCGCGATGATGACGGCGAGCGCCGGCAGGGCGCGCTCCCAGTTCTTGCTGCCGTCCGGATTCCTGGCCACCTCGACGGTAGCCGAGATGTTGATCTCGAGTCCGTCGGTCTCCTGGCGCGACGACTGTGTCGCGGCGATGATCTGTACCGTGCCGGCCCTGGTGGAGGCCTTTTCGATATAGGCCTCGGGCCGCATGTCCTTATCGGAAAACCCGATGGTGGCGTGGTCCGCCTCGCCGAGCAGGTCGCCGAAACCCTTGGTGTAGACATCAGGTATGACGCCGGAACGGACGCTCTGTCCGCCGCTGTCGCGTACGATGTACCAGACGTTGGGGAAGCTATCGCGAAACTCGGCAAGTTCCTGCGTCTCATGGACGATCAGCTTGCCGTCCTTGTCGCGGTCGACTGCGTCCTTGACGGTCGCGGCCGCGGCCTCGTTGTCTATGAGCAGCCGCGGATTGGCGATCCACAATGCCGCCACGCACAGCACGATGAAGACGAGAAGCATCGCTGCCTGCAACAGGATCAGCCGCCGCACCAGCACCCATTGCAGCGAGCGCGTCCGGACCTTCTTCGTCACGAGGCGGCCGGCAGGAGATAGCCGAGGTTGCGGATCGCCCGGATCTCGATGCCGGCGGCGACATCGTCGAGCTTGCGGCGCAGCCGTGAAATGTGCGCGTCGAGCGCGTTGGAACCGATCTCGTCGTCCAGCGCGTAGACGGCTTCCTCGAGCGTGCTGCGCATGATGGTTCGCCCCGGCCGCCGGATGAGGGTTTCAAGCACCAGGCGTTCTCGCCGGGGCAGGTCCAGCGCCTGATCCTCGATCAGTGCCTCGCGATAACGGAAATCATAGGTGAGGCGGCCGACCATCGTCTGGTTGGCGCGTGAGGTGAAGGAGCGCCGGTGCAAGGCGTGGAGTCGCGCGACCAGTTCAACGGTGGCGAAAGGCTTGACCATGTAATCGTCGGCGCCGGCATCGAGCCCGGCGACCCGGTCGTCCAGCCCGCTCATCGCCGTCAGCGCGATGACAGGGACATCGAGATGCAGGGCGCGCAGGCGCGGGATCAGGCTGAGGCCGTCGCCATCCGGCAGCCGGCGGTCCAGAACCACTGCGTCATGATGGCCGAGGCGCGCAACAGCCTCGGCGTCGGCCAGGGTCGCGGCGTGGTCGACGATGATATCCACGCGCTCCAGCGCGGCCTTCAGCACGGAGGCCATTTCCGGTTCGTCTTCGATCAGCAGGACGCGCATGGGCGTTCTCCTTCACGGGCGGAAGGTGGCTTCCGGCCCCGGCAATTCATTCGCATTCGAGCTTCGGCTTGCGGAAATTGGTGATGAACCAGCGGCCGCCGGAAGCACGGGCAAAGAACGTATAGAAGCACTCCTGCCGTTCGACATAGCCCGGGGTCTCGGTCTCTTCATAGACGGTTCCGTTTTTTGTATGGCGAACTTCGCCCGTCGATGTGCCCGCAACGGCGTTGGTGGATATCTTGCGCCACTGATAGGCGCGCTCGCCCTGGCCGAGATCGACGATCGCCGTTGGCGGACCATAGTCCAGAACCACCGATTCGACCGGCTGGCCAACATAGTTCTTCATGATGTCGGACGCACAGCCC
>NZ_JAFKIC010000338.1 GCF_017306585.1 Mesorhizobium sp.
CTGAGGGGCGACGGGCTCTCGACCGCCGCCACGGATCAGGCAACCACCTGGTCCGTGGCACCTCAATTATGCACGATTCCAAACACACAAGGGGTGTTCCAGCGGAGTGAGACGCAGGAATTCCCTGGAGCACCCCTCATCCGTCGCCTTCGGCGACACCTTCTCCCACAGGGGGACAAGGGGGGGAGTGCCAAGGATCCTTCACTCTCGGCCATATCGGCCGCGTCAACTTCCTGTAATTCGTCACCGCCGGATTGCTAGGGTACGAACTCGGCGCGGCGACATAGATGATTTCAGCCGCGATCGGCTCGAAGCCGGCGTAGAAATGATTGGTCGACTTGATCAGCAGCACGTCCTTCGACATCGGATCGATGCCGATGTTGGAGAAGATGTCGGGCTCGAAGGTCTGCGTCCGGTTGGTGTTTAGGATGACGTCCACCTCCGTGCCTTCGATACGCACCACGGCCGACGGTCCTAGGGTCACGCGGCTCGGGCCGAAACTCTGCCAGCCTTCGCTGGTCGTTTTCAGCACCGTGACGCGCGCGTCGATCGGCTCGCCGGCCTGTGGTCCGGCCTTGCCGCCGAAACGCAGGTCGATGACGGCGCCCTCGCCTGCCGCCAGGCAGAAGGTGACGGCGATCGGATCCCAGATCGTGGCGACACCCACGCTGGTGATGCCGCGCGCCAGAAGCTCTCGCAGCACGATGGTGCCGTCGCCCGGTACCCCGCCGCCCGGATTGTCCCAGATGTCGGCGATGACGGCCGGCTTGTCCCGGCGCTCCGCCCGCACCGCGAGCGCCCGGTCGATGCCGGTGGAGGCGGACAGCATTGTCATCGCCGTCTTTTCGCGCAGACCATAGAGCTCGCGCCCGAGGCTTTCGGCCAGCGCATCGCCCTTCGCCTTGTCATTGTCGGTGACGACGAGGATGCGCGTGCCCATTTCGGGCACGTCCGCCGCCATGAAGCCATGGATGACCGACACCGACAGCACGCCATCCTTGCCGTGCAGCGCCTTGATCCTGTCGACGAAGGAGCGCATCGGCTCGCGGCTGGTCGGCAGCACCTGGATCATGCGGCAGTCGAAGGTCGAGATGACAGGCTTGATCTCGCCGCGCGCGGCGGCCAACCCGAGCTCGACGACATGCTCGCCGCGTTCATAGAAATCGGTGTGCGGGAATTCGAGGAAATAGGCCATCACATTACAGGCCGCCACGCGCTTCGGCGTCAGATGGCTGTGCGGATCGAACTCCGAAGCGATCACCACATCGGGTCCGACGATCGCGCGAGCCCGTTCGAGAAGGTCGCCCTCGCAATCGTCATAGCCTTGCGCCACCATGGCGCCATGCAGGCCGAGGATGACGGCATCGACTGGCAGGGCGGCCTTCAACTGGCCGAGAATCTCGTCGCGCAGCGCCTCGTAGGTCTGCCGCTGCACCAGGCCACCGGGTTCCGCCCAGGTGGCGGTGCCTTCGATGACGGTCAATCTTTCTTTCGCGGCGCGCCGGCGCAGCGCGACGATCGGCGAGGAGCAGAGCGTCGGCGTTTCCGGGTGCTTGCCTGGCCCGGCGTAGAACGCCATCTCGAAGGAAGCGCGGTCGGTCGGCACCGGCGAGAAGGTGTTGGTTTCCGTCGCCAGCGAGGCGGTGAAGACGCGCATGAACGCTCCGTGACTTCTTGTTTTTCGCAATTCCGGGCGGAAAACCGCTGCACACTTTTCCTGAATTGCTGGGATTGCTATTTGACGGCGCCGAGCGCCAGTCCGCGGACGAGGTAGCGCTGCAACCAGATGAAGAGGATCGCCACCGGCAGGGTCGCCAGCAGCGTGGCCGCCATGACATGGTGCCATTCGATCGTATAGCGCCCGGCGACCAGCGAGAACACCTGGATCGGCAGCGTATAGCTTTCCTGGCTGCGCAACATGGTCAGCGCCACGACGAACTCGTTCCAGGCGTTGATGAAGGTGAAGATCGCCGTCACCGCGATAGCCGGCAGGCAGAGCGGCAGGAACACTTTTCGCAGCGTCAGCCAGCGGCCGGCGCCCTCCATCCAGGCCGCTTCTTCGAGATCGCGCGGGATGGTGTCGAAATAGCTCTGCAGCATCCACACGGTGAAAGCGACGTTGAAGGCCATGTAGATGAAGCCGAGCGCCGTTGTGCTCTCGACCAGGCCCCAGGCCGCCATCAGCCGGAACAGGCCGAGCACGAGCACGATCGGCGAGATCATCTGGGAGATCAGCAGGAACTGGCGGAAGGCTCCATAGCCGGCAAAGCGGAAGCGCGACATCGCATAGGCCGCCGGCACCGAGATCAGGATCGCGCCGACCGTGGCGATGATGGAAACGTAGAGTGAATTGGCCAGCGCGCGGCCAAAGCCGGTCGCCACCCACATGTCGGAAAAATTCGACCAGCGGAACTCGCTCGGCCACCATGTCGGCGACAGCACTTCCGGTCGGGGCTTCACCGCCGTCAGGAACATCACCCCGAACGGAAAGATCGTCACCACGATCAGCGGCGCCAGCAGCAGCCAGGCGATGATGGTGCGCTTGAGTTTACTCGTCATGCCCGCTGCTCCCGCATGGCCAGCCGCACATAGATCATGGTGAAGACGAGCAGGATCGCGAACATCACCAGCGACACCGCCGAAGCCTCGCCCAGTTTGCCGATGCGGAAGGCAAGTTTGTAGAGATGGGTGACCAGGATGTCGGTGGAGTTGGCGGGGCCGCCCTGCGTCATCACCCAGATGATCGGGAAGGAGTTGAAGACATAGATGGTGTTGAGCACGATGGCGATGTTGATGAACGGCTTCAGCAGCGGAAAGGTGATTTCGCGGAACTGCTGCAGCGGTGTCGCCCCTTCGAGCGCGGCCGCCTCGTAAAGATCGTCCGGGATCGACGACAGGCCGCCGAGGAAGATGGTGGTGGTGAACGGCACCGTCACCAATATGCCGATCAGCACCTGCATCGGAAATGCGGTGCCGGCCTGCGCCAACCACTGGATGTTGTGGTCGATCAGGCCGAGCCCGATGAGCGCCGAATTCAGCATGCCGCTTTCGCCGTTGAGCGCCCAGCGCCAGACCACCGCGGTCATGGTCAGCGATACCGCCCAGGGCAGCATGATGATGACGCGGGCAAGGCCACGGCCATAGAAATCGGTGTTGAGGATCATCGCCACCGGGATCGATACCAGCAGCGCGCCGCCGACCACCAGAACCGTCCACAGCCCGGTGCGCCAGAGCGCCGCCATGAAATCGGGATCGGCCGCGAGCGCGGCGAAATTGGTGAGGCCGGTGAAGTCGCGCAGCTGGCCGAAACGGCTGACGTCATGCGTCGCGATCTGGATCAGGTCCCAGACCGGCCAGAAGATGACCACCGCTGCCAGGAACAGGCTGGGCAGGGTCAGGAGATAGGGCAGAAAGCGATTTTGCATCGGCTGGTTGGGACCGTGTTGCGGTGGACCTGTGCGATCTCGAATTCCCTACACATGTCGGCGCTGCCCCTCATTGCCCTGCCGGGCATTTCTCCCCGTATAGTGACGGTGAGAAAGAAGCTGGCCGCACCCTCGGCGCCCTTTCTGAGACGCTGGTGATTGGCGAAACCGGCAGCGACAGCGCCCCTCTCCCCGTCACTATACGGGGAGAGGATGCCGGCAGGCAGGTGAGGGGCGGCGCCGAC
>NZ_JAFKIC010000124.1 GCF_017306585.1 Mesorhizobium sp.
CCTGGCTTCCGACCAGCGCATCGTGCGCAATCCGCAGAAGATCAGGTCGGTGCGCGAGAACGCCGCCTTCGTCGAGCGTGTCTCGAAGGAGCATCGCGGGTTTGGCCAGTTCCTTGCCGATTGGCCCGCCGACGACCAGGTCGGGCTGATGGCCTATCTCGGCAAGCACGGCAGCCGGCTTGGCGGCAACACCGGTCAGTATTTTCTGCGCTGGCTTGGCTGGGATGCCTTCGTGATTTCATCTGACATGGCGGCGGCACTGCGCGATTCCGGTCTCGACATCGCCGAAAGCCCGACCTCGAAGAAGGATCTCGACAAGATCCAGGCGCAAATCAACCGATGGGCAGGCGATACCGGCCTGCCGCGCCGGCACATTTCGCGCATCCTGGCGATGTCGATCGGCGAGAACCATTCTCCGCAATCGCTGCGCGAATATATGGGCGACGACTGAGCGCAGCCTCTGCACGATCGCGGATGCCGGTGGCTTTGGATTGGTCCAAGCAAACGCCATTGCGGGGCGGATTTCGCCGCGCTAAACCGCAGGCATGACCAAGAAGCTCGACATACTGCGCATCGCCATCGCCCAGTTGAACCCGACTGTCGGCGACATATCGGGCAACCTCGCCAAGGCGCGCGAGGCGAGGGCGGACGCGGCGCGCCAAGGCGCCGATCTCGTGCTCTACACCGAGCTTTTTCTCGCCGGTTATCCGCCGGAGGATCTGGTGCTGAAGCCGGCCTTCCTGAAGGCCTGCGAAAAGGCGGCGCAGGATTTTGCCGCCGACACGGCTGACGGCGGCCCGGGCGTCATTATCGGCACGCCGCTGAAGCGCAAGAGCGGCACGCACAATTCGATCGTCTTCGCCGACGGCGGCAAGATCATCGCCGAGCGCTACAAGCTCGACTTGCCGAACTATGGTGAGTTCGACGAGAAGCGAGTCTTCCAGCCCGGGCCGGAACTCCAGGGCCCGGTCAATTTCCGGGGCGTGCGCATCGGCGTTCCGATCTGCGAGGACATCTGGGGCGATGTCGATATCTGCGAATCGCTGGCCGAGAGCGGGGCGGAAATCCTGCTGGTGCCGAACGGCTCGCCTTACTACCGCGCCAAGATCGACGTCCGCCACCAGGTCGTCATCAGGCAGGTCATCGAAACCGGACTGCCGATGATCTACGCCAACCAGCTCGGCGGCCAGGACGAGCTGATCTTCGACGGCGCATCCTTCGCCATCGGCGCCGACAAGGCGCTGGCCTTCCAGATGAGCCAGTTCGAGGAGGCGGTCGACGTCACCACCTGGAAGCGTACGGATGCCGGATGGGCCTGCTCGGAAGGGCCGATGTCGAAAATCCCGGAGCGGGAGGAGGCTGACTACCGCGCCTGCATGCTCGGCCTGCGCGACTACGTCAACAAAAACGGCTTCAAGAACGTGGTGCTCGGCCTGTCGGGCGGCATCGATTCAGCGATCTGCGCGGCGCTCGCGGTCGACGCGCTGGGCGAGGAACGGCTGCGCGCGGTGATGATGCCTTACCGCTACACGTCGAAGGATTCGCTCAAGGATGCCGAGGATTGCGCCCGCGCGCTCGGCTGCCGCTACGACATCGTGCCGATCTTCGAGCCGGTCGAAGGTTTTCTGCATGCGCTGACGCAGCTGTTCGAGGGCACCAAGGAAGGCATCACTGAGGAGAACCTGCAGAGCCGCGCGCGCGGCACCATCCTGATGGCGATCTCCAACAAGTTCGGTTCGATGGTGGTCACCACCGGCAACAAGAGCGAGATGTCGGTCGGCTACGCCACACTCTATGGCGACATGAACGGCGGCTTCAATCCGATAAAAGACCTCTACAAGATGCAGGTCTACGCCCTGTCGCGCTGGCGCAACAGCCATGTGCCGCCGGGCGCGCTCGGGCCGTCGGGCGAAGTCATCCCGAAGAACATCATCGACAAGGCGCCGTCCGCGGAGCTGCGCGAAAACCAGACGGACCAGGATTCGCTGCCGCCCTATCCGGTGCTTGACGACATCCTGGAATGCCTGGTCGAGAACGAGATGGGCGTCGACGACATTGTCGCGCGCGGCCATGACCGGGCGACGGTGACGCGTATCGAACATCTCCTCTACATCGCCGAATACAAGCGCCGGCAGGCGGCGCCCGGCGTGAAGATCACCAAGAAGAATTTCGGCCGCGACCGCCGCTATCCCATCACCAACCGTTTCAGGGATCGTGGGTAGCGGGCTCTTCGCTTTGAGCAACCTTGGGGGCGTGCATGTTCATCAGCTATTTCAAGGGAACGCCTGAATACCACGTCGTCCGGTTCCGGAACGGCAAGATCAGGGGGCAGGGGCGCGGCATAAGCTTCTGGTACGGCACATTGGGCACGACCATCGCCATGGTGCCGGTGACGTCGCTCGACAATCCGTTCATTTTCACGGAGACGACGGCGAATTTCCAGGATCTCGCCATCCAGGGTTCTGTCAGCTACCGCATCGTCGATCCGGTGAAGGCGGCGGAAGGCTTCGATTTCAGGGCAAAACTCAGCAAATCCGATGTCGCCGGCGACGGCCGCGAGAAGATCGCCGAGCGCCTGGTGCTGGCCATTCAGAGCCGTGCCCGGGCGGTCGTATCAAGCATGACGCTCGAACAGGCCCTTGCCGAGGTGACCAAGCTCGGCGGCAATCTTGCCGAGTTGCTGCGCGGCGATCCGATCGCCACCACGGCTGGCCTGTCGATCGAGGAGGTTCACATTACCTCGGTCCAGCCGACACCGGAAATCCGCAAGGCGCTGCAGACCGAGTATCGCGAGGCGCTGCAGCGCCAGGCCGATGAGGCGATCTATGCCCGCCGGGCCTACGGCGTCGAGAAGGAGCGCGAGATCAAGCAGAGCGAACTGGCGACAGAGATCGAGCTTGCCGAGCGCAACAAGCTGCTGGTCGACACGGAAGCGCGCAACAAGCTGACGCTGGCCGAGGCGGAAGCCAAGGCGCAGCAACTGGAACTCACCGTCTATTCGTCGGCTCCCGCCAACGTGCTGACGGCGATGGCTTTCAAGGCCTGGGCTGAAAAGGGCGGTTCGGTCGGCAATCTGTCGATAACGCCCGACATGCTGACCAGTGCGCTGAGCCAGCTTGCGGCACCGGCCAAGACCGAGAAGTGATCCAGCCGGTGGCCGGCGACCAGGGCGACAGGCCGATCGACCGGGTGGTTGTCGTCACCCGCAAGACCGAACTCGAGGAACTGACCGCGCGCTTCAACACGCAAGGGCAGGCCCGCTTCTATCTCAGGCAGGCCGGCATGGATTTCGACCCGGTCAGGGCCGCGCACGATACCTATCATGCCGCGCTCGACCGGGTGATGGGCTCGCTGCCTCAGGGGCTGAAGCAGTTGCGGCTCGACCGCGAACTGGTGCCGCAATTCGAATTCGGTTCCGACGTCGTGATCGCGCTCGGCCAGGATGGCCTGGTCTCCAACACCGCGAAATACCTGCCACGCCAGCCGCTGATCGGTATCAATCCGAACCCGGCGCTGTTTGACGGCGTGCTGTTGCCCTGGCGCGCCGACGACACCGAAAAAGTGCTCGATCTGACGATCTCGGGCAAGGAGCGGCGCCAGGCAGTGGTGATGGCCGAGGCGCGCTCCAATGACGGCAGGCGGCTGATCGCCTTCAACGATCTGTTCGTCGGCGCCTCCACGCATGTCTCGGCCCGCTATGAATTGACCTATGCGGGCAGGACCGAGCGCCAATCATCGAGCGGCATCATCGTTTCGACCGGCGCCGGCTCCACCGGATGGTTGCGCTCCGTGATGGCCGGGGCCGCCGGACTGGCCGCGGCCTATGGCGACACGGGCGTGCCGACAGTGCCGCCGCAGGGCTACGACCGCGAAGGCGAGCAGCTTTTCTTCTCCGTGCGCGAACCGTTTCCGAGCAACACGACCGGCGTCTCGCTGGTCCATGGCGTCATCACCCGCGACCGGCCGCTTGTCGTTTCCTCACGGCAGAGCCGGGGTGGCGTCATCTTCAGCGATGGCATGGAGGTCGACTTCATCGAGTTCAATTCCGGTACCGACGTGACCATCGCGATCGCCGATCAGAAGGCCTGGCTCGTAGTGCCGTGAGCGGCGGCCATTGTTGCAAAATCGTCTCACCGGCTGGGCCAGACGCGCTTTTGGTGCCTGCCTGCCTTGGCGAGGCCTCGCTGACCCTCTATACCGGCCCTTCCGCGATTCCCAATCGGGAGGAACGAATGGCAGGAATCTCTACCATCATGCGAGGCCGCGAAGCTTAGGTCTCGACCAGCGCGCCGCAAGGCTTATGCCTTCGCCGCCAAGCCGGATCGAGAACAGGCTTTTGCCGATGCCGGTCGCCGCCCGACATACGGGTGAGCAACCAATTCCGCCGAACCTCCGCATTTCCCGGGCGAATTGCCCGACGCGGTTTCTTCATTTTCATATTACCGGGATCGGGCTCGTTTGCGCCCGAATGACATCATGGCTCGTTTCAAGATCGATTTGCGCGCGAGCGCCTTTCGCAGCGTTCTTGGTTTCACGCTCATCCATTGGCGGCGCCAGCCCTGGCGGCTGTCGTTGATCATGGGTGGTTTCCTGCTGTCGACGCTGGCCGACGTGCTGACACCGCTCTATTCCGGCCGGCTGGTCGATGCGGTCGCCAGCAGTGCCGGCGCGGACGCCATTGCCTGGAATGCCGCGATGACGGCATTTTTCATGCTGATGGCGTTGGCGCTGACCGGCGTCGTACTGCGCAACCTGGCGTTCATGGCCATCGTGGAGTTGACGCTCAAGATGATGGCCGACATCGCGGCGGACGCCTTCCATCGCGTCCAGCGCTTTTCCACCGACTGGCATGCCAATTCGTTTGCCGGCTCGACCGTGCGCAAGATAACGCGCGGCATGTGGGCGCTCGACCTGCTCAACGACACCATATTGATCGCATTGCTGCCGTCGGTCGTCATGCTGGTCGGTTCGACGCTGCTGCTGGGCTGGTTCTGGCCGCTGATGGGCGCAGTCGTTGCCGCTGGTTCGGTGCTGTTCATCATGGTGACGGCGATGCTGTCGCTCGGCTATGTCGCGCCGGCGGCAAGGCTCGCCAACACCTGGGACACGCGCCTGGGCGGTTCGCTGGCCGACGCGGTGAGCTGCAATGCGGTGGTCAAGGGCTTTGGCGCCGAGGAGCGTGAAGAGCGGCGGCTTGCCAAGGTCGTCACCAAATGGCGGGAACGCACGCGGCGCACCTGGGTGCGTGGCACCATCAACGGCACCACGCAAGGGGTGCTGCTGCTGGTAATGCGGGCCGCGGTGATCGGTCTCTCATTGATGCTGTGGTCGTGGGGGCAGGCGAGCGCCGGCGATGTCGCGTTCGTCTTGACCTCGTTCTTCGTGCTGCAGGGTTATCTCCGGGATATCGGCACCCATATCCGCAATCTGCAGCGCTCGATCAACGACATGGAGGAGCTGGTCGATTTCCAGTCCGAACCGCTCGGCATCGAGGATCGGCCCGGCGCGAAGCCGATCCGGATCACGCAAGGGGCCATCGGCTTCGACAAGGTGACCTTCCACTATGGCAATCACCGGTCGCCGCTCTACCGCGACTTCTCGGTTGATATAGCGCCGGGCGAACGGGTCGGGCTGGTCGGTCACTCGGGCTCGGGCAAGACCACCTTCGTCAAGCTCATCCAGCGGCTCTATGATGTGAATGCGGGCAGGATCCTGATCGACGGCCAGGATATCTCGCAGGTCGCACAGGCGTCGCTGCGCGGGCAGATCGCTATCGTCCAGCAGGAGCCGATCCTGTTCCACCGATCGCTGGCCGAAAACATCGCCTATAGCAGGCCGGGCGCGACCCAGGAGGAGATCGAGCATGCCGCCAGGCTGGCGAGCGCGCATGATTTCATCACCAGCCTGCCGAAGGGTTATGGCACGCTGGTCGGCGAGCGCGGCGTGAAACTGTCGGGCGGCGAGCGGCAGCGCGTGGCGATCGCACGCGCCTTCCTGGCCGATGCACGCATCCTGATCCTGGACGAGGCGACATCGAGCCTTGATTCCGAGTCGGAGGTGCTGATCCAGCAGGCGATGGAGCGGCTGATGGTCGGGCGCACCACGCTGGTCATCGCGCACCGGCTTTCGACGGTGCGCGCGCTCGACAGACTGCTGGTCTTCGACCGCGGCGAGATCGTCGAGGAAGGCTCGCATGACGAGTTGATCCGGCTGACGGGCGGCATCTACCGCCGCCTGTTCGAGCGCCAGGCGCTGGAACTGACCAAGGGCCTTGTGATCTGAACCAGGGAGGTCTCCGGCTTCGGCCGGAGGCCTCTCCCGTCGGATGCGATCAAGCCGACGGGCGGTTGCAGGCGGCAATGGCAGGGCCCAGCCGAACCTGCCGCGAGCGCATCGACGAGCGTAGGATATGCGAACGCCCTGCCGCCCGGCCGGTACCGGGCGAGCAAATCCGCCTGCGAATTTTGCGGCGGAAACACGTTGGGCGACGCGAGGCGGCATTCAAGTCCTTTTCGGATCCCGAGCTCGGAGACGTTTTGTTTATGATGCTGACCGAGATACGTTGTTTCAACCATTGGTTGGTATATTCCTTTTGTAGCAACCCAAGGGAGGCTGATGCCGATCCCGTGGGCCGATTGATCAGCGCAGGAATTCGTCGTCAGGCCGACGATCCCCATGGGTTTCATCATGGATCTTGTTTTCGAAAAGACCGCCACGGAGCAGTTGGCTGCGCCGGCGGTGCTGGAATCCCAGCATGGTTCGGTTCGACCGCTTGCCGTCGAAGACCTCGAGGCCGTCGCCGCACTCTTCCTGACCAGGTTTCGCCGGCGGCGGCGACACCTTCTCGACCGCGCGGTTGCGGAGACTGCCGAGTATATGAGAAGGATTTATCTTGACCCTGCCGGCCAATCCGGCGCGAGCAACGCTCTTGTCCAGATCAACCCGCAGGGACAACTGGGTGGCTTCCTCGGCGTCCTGAAAGCCCGTTACGAGCTCAATGGAGCGGTGTTGAACGCGGCCATCATCGGTCCGTTCATGGCAGATTCCGGTACCGATCACGGCTCGGCTGGGCCGCAATTGCTGCGTGCCCTGCATCAGGGCGAATTCGATCTGTATCTGACCGATTCGGCCAACCGGGTTTCCCTGGCCTTCGCACGTCCGATGAAATACCAGCTCCTGCCGGCGCATTGTCTGGGATGGACCCGCATTTTCCGGCCGGCCGCGGTGGCTTCCATGATGGTGCGCGGCAGATGGCCAGGCCTGCCCCGCTTCGCGCTCGATCCTTGCGCCAGGGCATTCGACGCTTTTGCGAGAAAGAGGTTCGAGCCACCCGTCCAGCATTCCCCGTCACATCGGGTTCATCGCGAGCCGATGAATGCCGGGCAATTTGCGGAGCGCATGCCGACGCTGGCGTCAGATTACGTGCTTCGACCGCTTTGGCAGGATGGCGAGTTGCCAAGGCTGCTCGCACTGGCAGCCGAGAAGCGGGCCGACGGCCCCCTTCATTTCGGCGGGACTTACGACGAAGCCGGCAGGATGCTCGGTTGCTACGCTTTTTATGGTCAAGCCGGCGGCATGGCGAACCTTCTGCAGATCCAGTCCTCCGGATCTCACTGGGGCGCGACGCTGGATGCCTTGATCGCTGACGCGTGGGCTATGGGCTGCGCGGGTATCATTGGGCAGACGCAGGGCAGATTCATGCCGCATCTCTTCAGCTACAAGAATGTCTTCTTCCGCTATGCCGGGGGGACGATGGTGCGTTCGCGCATCCCCGAGGTCGCGCAAGCGGTCCGCGCCGGCGATATCTTCATCGGTGGATTGATGGGCGACCGCTGGACCCGCCTCAGCTCCGACGACTTCGGCCGGTGATCGCCTTCAACGGTCCGAGCTCATCTGACAAGGGCCGCTTTTCATCGCGCGCGTCATGTTCTATGTCTGCGGCGCAGCGCGGGGGCGCATCTTGTCAATCGCAAAGGCATCCGGTACGCCCCGCTCATGACAGTTACCGTTCGTTTCGCCCCGTCGCCGACCGGCCGCATCCATATCGGCAATGCGCGTACCGCTCTGTTCAATTGGTTGTTCGCCCTGAACAACAAGGGCCGTTTCATCCAGCGCTTCGACGACACCGACGTCGCCCGCTCGAAGCAGGAGTTCGCCGACTCCATCCTCTACGACCTGCATTGGCTGGGGATTTTCCCCGATGCCACGGAGTACCAGTCGCGGCGCTTCGAGATTTATGATGCGGCGGTTGAGCGGCTGAAGGCGGCGGGCGTTCTCTACGCCTGTTACGAAACGCCGGAGGAACTCGATCTCCGGCGCAAGGTGCGCCGCACGCGCGGGCTGCCGCCGGTCTATGGCCGCGAGGCGTTGACACTGACGCGGGAACAGATCGCCGAGTACCAGTCCGATGGTCGGCGGCCGCACTGGCGATTCCTGCTGCCCAATTTCACCGGCGATCCGCAGCAGCCGGAGCGCACCGAGGTCCATTGGACCGATCTGGTGCGCGGCGAGGAAACGGTCGATCTTGCCTCGCTCTCCGACCCTGTCCTGGTGCGCGAGGACGGCACCTATCTCTACACGCTGCCCTCCGTGGTCGACGACATCGAAATGGGCGTCTCCCATGTCATCCGGGGCGATGATCACGTCACCAACACCGGCGTGCAGATCGCCTTGTTCAAGGCGCTGGGCGTCGAGCCGCCTGTCTTTGGCCACCATAATCTCCTGACCACCGTCTCGGGCGAGGGGCTGTCCAAGCGCACCGGCGCGCTCTCCATCGAAAGCCTGCGCGAGGATGGCATCGAGCCGATGGCCGTTGCTTCGCTGGCCGTGCTGGTCGGAACTTCGGAGAACGTTGCCGCCGCGCACGATCTGACCGAACTCGCGGGTCATTTCGACCCGGCCGCCACTTCGAAATCATCGGCCAAGTTCGATCCGGACGAGTTGTTCGTGCTCAACCGTGCGCTATTGCACCACATGCCGTTCCACGAGGCACGCGACAGGCTGATGGTGCTCGGCATCTCGGGTGACCAGGCAGAGCCCTTCTGGCTCGCGGTGCGCGGCAATCTCGACAGGCTGGCCGATGCCGTCGGCTGGTGGCGCATCCTGCGCGAAGGCCCGCAGGAGAGGTCGGAGTTTTCCGCCGATGATCGCGACTTTCTTCATCAGGCCTTCGATGTCCTGCCCGAAGAACCTTGGAACGGCACGGTCTGGAAAGACTGGACCGGCAAGATAAGGGAAGCGACCGGGCGCAAGGGCAAGGGCCTGTTCATGCCGCTGAGGCTTGCCCTTACTGGACTGTCTTCGGGGCCGGAGCTTGCAGATTTATTGCCGCTGATGGGTCGGGAAGGAACGTTGGCCCGACGACCCTGACCTTGCGCTGTTCCGGCGGTATCGCCGAAACAGGCGACGTCACCGGCTTGGCGGACAGACGCTTGATGGCCTCGCGGTCGAGCCCGCCTTCCATATTGGCCAGGGTCTCCGGGTCGGCGCCCGGATCCGGTTTCGAGGCCGGTACGGGGACAAACGGCGCCGCATCCGGTTGGGGCTGCGATTCCTGCGGGGTCGGCGAATTGCCGCCGATGATCTGGAAGTTCTGCGCGGCGTTGCAGCCGCATGCCGGCGGTCGCGGTATGTTGGACTGCTTGTAGAGATAGGCGGTCGGCAGTTCGCTGTAGGGTTTCCCGGTGACCGACGATGTCATCGATGCCGAATCGTCGTCCATGCCGCGCGAATAGAAGACCTGCATCTCGGTGCCGGGGCAGCTCGATTCGCAGTTCTTCTGGTCGCGCTCGAAATCGCCGGCCGAGGCGGCATTCGACATCGGGAAGAAATAGCCGTCGCATGTGCGCACGCAGGTGGTGTGGAATTCGCCGCCGCTGTTCGGGAAATCGGGTTGGTTAAGCACCCGGCGGACATTGCGTTCCTCGCCGGGGTCATCAGGCTGATCCAGCGTGTCGGCCTGACGGCTGTCATTGCCGAAAAGCTGGTCGAACAGGTTCGCGTTGCCGTCGTCCCCACGGTCTGCTTCTTCCAACGGGGCACGGCGCTGGGGAGACGCGTCATCGCGGCAGCCATTGGCGTCGAGCGCGGCCAGGATGCGGCCACGGTCGCGGCGCGACCCGCCGCCACCGGCGAGCTGGGCGCGCTTGACCTGCAGACTGTCGAGATTGGCGTTCATGCGATCGATCGTGGCGTTGAGGCCGGCGCATTGATTGATGTTGCGGGAAAACAGCGAAAACCCGCAACCGGCGGCGTTCGCCTGGCTGCGGGCCTTGGATATCTGTTCGCGCTGCCGCTCGATCGCGGAGTCGTACTTCCGGACCATTGCAGGACCGCCACCGCCGCCGCGCGAAGCAGAGGCGAGATCGGCCTCCAACTGGCGGCAAACGCGCGAGGCGGCTTGGGGCTCGGTGACGGTGGCGCCGGACAGCAGCAAGCCAAGCAGCATGGCGGCATGCCAATGCTTCCACCTTGCGCCTCTCATCCGCCCAAACTCCGCCTGTTCGCCAGAAGGCTATCGTGCTTGCGGTTAATCATCTATTTCGGGTGCGGTCCAATGACTAGCCGAAGGCGGCGACCATCCGGTTCGCGCTCTCAACTCGCTGCCCGCTCAGCCGGCACCGAGGGGCAAGGCAGCCCGACTCGACCGGCCGTTAGAACTTGTAGTTCATACCGATCTTGACCGTGCTGAGCTTGTTGTCGAACTCGGTATTGCTGCCGCCGTAGTCGATGGTCTGGTCGCGCAGATCGACGTAAAGATATTCGACCTTAGCGGACCAGTGATCGGTGAATGCCTGTTCCAGCCCTGCGCCAAGAGTCCAGCCGGCCTTGGTGCTCTTCTCTGAAAAGCTGTTGAAGGGGCCGTCAAGATACCGGTTTTCGACGCTTCCGTAAGCCAGGCCGCCGGTCCCGTAGAGCAGGGTACTGTCGAACGCATAGCCCGCTCGGGCTCGAAGCGTTCCAAACCAGTCCACTTTGGTGTCGTAGAAATCGCCTCGGGGATTGATCCCGCCCGACTGCCCCTTGATGTCGGAACCCGCGATATCAGCCTCGACACCGAGGACCACCGAATTGATCTGGTAGTTGTATCCGATCTGGACTCCGCCCAGAAAACCATCGATGTCGTAATCCTGGCTAGCATGAAACACAGGTGTGTTGGGCGAACTGAAAACCGCGTCGCTCTTCCCGAAAGCATAGCCGATTTGCCCGCCGACATAGACACCTGACCAGTCGTGGACGGCCGCGGGCTCGGCGCTGATGGCATCGGCGGCGAGAGCTTGTCCGCCAATCAGCGACAGCAATGCGGATGCAAGAAGCAGGCCCCTCATGACGTCCTCGCCGCCAAATCAGATGGTCGACTTTACCACCTCTGCTTTTCCTGTGAAATCCGCGTCCGGCCAGCCGCTGTTTTCCGCAATCGCAAGTTGCCGGTCCGCAACACCCGGTTTGGACCAGATGGCGTGCCACGGGGTGAGATCGTCCGGCCTGCCGAGCCGGACTTGCGGCGTCCGGTTCAGTCCAGATTGACGGTCGCCTGCGCCTTGTGGGCGGCCTCGACCACGGCAAGCGCGGTCATGTTGACGACACCGCGCGAGGTCACCGAAGGCGTCAATATATGCGCCGGCTTGTCAGTGCCGAGCAGGATCGGCCCGACATGCAGCGCATCCATCATCGCGCGCAGCGCCGTCAGCGTGATGTTGGCCGAATCGAGGTTCGGGAACACCAGCAGATTGGCCTCGCCCTTCAGGCGCGAATGCGGATAGACGCGCTGGCGCAGATGCTCCGACAGAGCGGTGTCGGCATGCATCTCGCCATCGCATTGCAGTTCCGGCGCGATGCGGGCGAGGATCTGCGCCGCGTGCCGCATCTTCAGCGCGCTTGGCGAATCGCGTGAGCCGAAATCGGAATGCGACAGCAGTGCGGCCTTCGGCTCGATGCCGAAGCGCTGGATTTCCTCCGCCGCCAGCACGGTCATCTCGGCGATTTCCTCGGCCGTCGGGTCGACCGAGACATGGGTGTCGGTGAGGAAGATGATGCCGCGCTGCGAGATCAGCATGGACAGCGTCGAGAGGTCATGGTCGCGGATGCCGGCGCGCGGCCCGATGATCAGCGTGACATTGCGCAAATGCCGCTCGAAGCGGCCTTCGAGGCCGCAGACCATGGCGTCGGCGTCACCGCGTTTGAGCGCGAGCGCCGCGATAACCGTATTGTCGGTGCGCACCATCGTCCGCGCGGCCTCCGTCGTCACGCCGCGCCGGCCGGCGAGTTCGATCAGAAGATCGACATAGTGGCGGTAACGCGGATCGTCCTCGGGGTTGATCAGTCCGAAGTCGACGCCCGGCTTGATGCGCAGCCCGTAGCGCTTCAGCCTGACCTCGATGACATGCGGACGACCGATCAGGATCGGCTCGGCTATCCCTTCCTCGAGCACCACCTGGGCGGCGCGCAGCACGCGTTCGTCCTCGCCATCGGCGTAGATGACGCGCTTGGCGCTCGATGCCTTGGCCGACGAAAACACCGGCTTCATCACCAGGCCGGAGCGGAAGACGAAGCGGTTGAGCTTGTCGATATAGGCGGCGAAATCGGTGATCGGCCTTGTCGCCACGCCGGTGTCGCAGGCCGCCTTGGCGACGGCCGGCGCGATGCGCAGGATGAGGCGCGGATCGAAGGGCGAGGGGATCAGGAATTCAGGGCCGAAAACCGGCGTCTCCCCCGAATAGGCGCGTGCGGCGACATCGGAAGGTTCTTCCCGGGCAAGCGCCGCGATCGCGCGCACCGCCGCCATCTTCATCTCCTCGTTGATGGCGCTCGCGCCGCAGTCTAGCGCGCCACGGAAGATGTAGGGAAAACACAGGACGTTGTTGACCTGGTTCGGGAAATCCGAGCGGCCGGTGCAGATCATGGCATCGGGGCGGGCCGCGCGCGCCACTTCAGGCATGATCTCCGGATTGGGATTGGCCAGAGCCAGAACCAATGGCTTCGGCGCCATGTGCTGGAGCAGCTCCGGCTTCAGCACGCCGGCGGCCGACAGGCCGAGGAAGACGTCGGCGCCGGGGATGACATCGGCCAGCGTGCGCGCTTCGGTGTCCTTCACATAAGGATCCTTCCAGCGGTCCATCTCCTCGAGACGGCCCTTGTAGGCGACGCCGAAACGGTCGGTGACCCAGATGTTCTCGACGCGCGCGCCGAGTGAAACAAGCAGATTGAGGCATGCCAGCGCCGCCGCGCCAGCGCCCGATGTGACGATCTTGATGTCGGCTATGGTCTTGCCGGCGAATTCCAGCCCGTTGAGGACGGCGGCGGCGACGATGATGGCCGTGCCGTGCTGGTCGTCATGGAACACCGGTATGCCCATGCGGGCCTTGAGCCGTTCCTCGACCTCGAAGCACTCCGGAGCCTTGATGTCCTCCAGATTGATGCCGCCGAAGGTCGGCTCCAGCGCCGCAACGGTCTCCACCATCCGCTCGATCTCGGGCGCGTCGATCTCGATATCGAAGACGTCGATGCCGGCGAATTTCTTGAACAGGACGGCCTTGCCTTCCATGACCGGCTTGGAGGCCAGCGGTCCGATATTGCCAAGGCCCAGCACCGCCGAGCCGTTGGAGACGACACCGACCAGATTGGCGCGCGCCGTGTAGTCGGCGGCGGTCGCCGGATCGTCGCGGATTTCGAGGCATGGGGCGGCAACACCCGGCGAATATGCCAGCGCCAGGTCGCGCTGGTTGCCGAGGGGCTTGGTCGCCTGGATCTCGAGCTTCCCCGGGGTCGGATGCTTGTGGAAGAAGAGGGCGGCCTCATCGAGGTCCGAACGGGCCGTTTTCTTGTTCTCGCCTTCCATGCGGCCGCTCCTTCGAAACTTGCTTGGAGGGACCTTTTAGCATGGGGTCAGGCTTTTTCGCGACGCTAAATGACGCGCCGGCAGCTTTCGCGGCCGGAACGCCGAAAGACATTACATGTCAGGTGGTTACGGACGTTTCATGCCGAGGCGCTCGATTGTTCCGTCCGCGACCGGATCAGAACGCACTGACATAGAGCCCGCCGTCCACCGGTATGTTCTGGCCGGTGAGATAGCCGGCATGGACCGAGCACAGGAAGGCGCAGATCTGGCCGAATTCCTCAGGCGTGCCCAGCCGCTTGGCTGGCACGTCGGCGCTGATGCGGGTCTTGCGCTCGGCTGCGGCGGCAGGGTCCTCGACCGTGCCGGCCTCGTGCGGACCGCGCAGCCGGTCGGTGTCGAGCTTGCCCGGCAGAAGGCTGTTGATGGTGACGTTACGGTCGATCACCGTTCGCGCCACGCCGGCGAGGAACGAAGTCAGGCCGGCACGCGCCCCCGACGACAGATCGAGGCCGGGAATGGGAACATAGACCGACAGCGAGGTGATGTTGACGATGCGGCCGAAGCCGCGCTTTGCCATGCCGTCGAGAACCGCCTGCACCAGTTCGATCGGCGTCACCATGTTCTGGGTGACGCCTTCGAGGATCTTGGCGCGATCAAGCTCGCGGAAATCGCGCAAGGGCGGACCGCCATTGTTGTTGACCAGGATGTCGGGTTCCGGACAGGCGGAGAGCAAGGCCTTCTGCACCTCGGGTTTCGAGACGTCGCCGACCACTTCCGTCACCGTCACGCCATAACGCTGGCGCAGTTCCGCGGCGGTCTTGGCGACCAGCTCGGCATTGCGCCCATTGACGACGATGTCGCAGCCGGCTTCGGCAAGCGCCATGGCGCAGCCTTTCCCCAGTCCCTTGCTCGACGCGCAGACGATGGCTTTCTTCCCGCGGATACCGAGATCCATAACGATTTCTCCTGTGATTTGCCCGGCAGGCTAGCGCCAGCGCTGGACCAATCGCAACCGTCATACGGTTGTTGCATGAATCGGGGCATAGGCTGCTCGAAAGCAAGGGTGAAAACGCGATGTCAGGCCAAGAGCCCCGCACTTTCCGCAGCATGTTCATTTCCGACGTTCATCTCGGCTCGAAGGCGGCTAAGGCCGATTTCCTGATCGATTTCCTGCGCTATCATGACGCCGATATCATCTATCTGGTCGGCGATATCGTCGACGGCTGGCGGCTGCGGCGCAGCTGGCACTGGCCGCAAAGCCACAATGACGTCGTGCAGAAACTGCTGCGCAAGGCGCGCAAGGGTGCCAGCATCACCTATATCGCCGGCAATCACGATGAATTCGCCCGCCAGTTCCAGGGCGTGCATTTCGGCGGTATCGTCGTCGCCGACCGGGCCATCCATGAAACGGCCGATGGCAAGCGCATGCTCGTTATCCATGGCGACCAGTTCGACACCGTCGTGCACAATCAGCGCTGGCTCGCCTATCTCGGCGACCACGCCTACGACGCGGCCATGATCGTCAACCGCGTGGTGACGCGGTTGCGCCAATGGCTTGGCCTGCCTTACTGGTCGTTCTCGTCCTGGGCCAAGGTCAAGGTCAAGAAGGCCGTCAACTTCATCGGCTCGTTCCAGACCGTGCTGACCGAAGAAGCCCGCCGCTCGCATGTCGACGGCGTCATCTGCGGCCATATCCACCATGCCGCGATCGAGAATTTCGAGGATGTGCGCTACATCAACACCGGCGACTGGGTGGAAAGCTGCACGGCGGTGGTCGAACATTTCGACGGCCGGATGGAAATCCTGACCTGGGCGCATGTATTGCCCGAGTCCCTGGATGAGCCATTCATCCCCATGCTGATCGAAGATCGGGTGGGGCAGGCGGCCTGACCCGAACATCGCCGCGTTTTTTAGCGTTAATCGATTAGTCCAGCCGGTTTCGTCCGGTTTTCCGCCATGTTAAGGATCGATCCACGTTGCTCGCCTGCCGGTCGAATGCGGCGTAATTGGATCGATTCATGTCCCTGCCGCCGCTTTCGCCCGAACAACTCGTCAAGCCACGCCATTTCGAACTGCGCATGAGCCTGATCTTCGGCACCTTGTTCATTTCGCTCGGCACGCATCTTCCCTATTTCCCGCTTTGGCTGCAGGCCAAGGGCTTTCACGCCGAACAGATCGCCGTCATCCTGGCCGCCCCCATGTTCCTGCGCGTGGTAACGACGCCGCTTCTGACGACGCTTGCCGATCGGGCAAGGGACCGCGCCGACGTCTATGTGGCGCTGGTGGCGGCTTCGCTGCTTTTGTCGACGGGTTATTTTCTCACGCCGACCTATGCCATGGTGCTGGCGGTGTCGCTGGTGCTGACAATCGTCTGGACGCCGCATTCGCCGATCGCCGATTCGCTGGCGCTTTCGGGCGTGCGCCGGTTCGGCTCCAACTATGCAAGCATGCGCAAATGGGGCTCGATCTGCTATCTCTGCGCCAATGTCGCGGGCGGCTTCATCCTCGCGGCGACAGGTCCCCAAGCGGTGCCGGTGATCATATTCCTTGCCCTTGGCGCGGCGCTGGTCGCGGGTCTGCTGGCACCACGCATGGGGCGTCCGCGCAAGGCTTCGCCGCTGTCCGCGACGGAAATCCAGCACGCGGCGCCGCGCCTCTTCAATGCGTATTTCCTCTACTTCACCCTCGGCGTCGGCATCATCACCGCGAGCCACGCTTTCCTGTATGGTTTCGTGTCGATCTACTGGAAGTCGATCGGCATAAGCGATTCCGTGGTTGGCCTGCTTTGGGCTTGGGGCGTGGTGTCCGAAGTCTGCATGTTCTTGTTTTTCAACCGCATCTTTGCATCCGTTTCGGTGGTGCGGGTGATGGTCATAGCCGGCATCGGCGCTGTCATACGCTGGATCGTCTTTCCGCTGGTGTGGCCGCTGGGCCTTGGCACCGCGGGCTTCTTTGCCGTCCAGTCGCTGCACTCCGTGTCCACCGCAATGGTGCTGATCGGCCTGCAGAAGATGATCGGTGAAACCGTTCCGGAAGAACGTATCGGCGCGGCGCAGGGCATCGCCTATTTCTTCAACGGCTTCTTCATGGCCGCGGTTACACTGGCTTCCGGTCCGCTCTATGACCGCCTTGGGGTCGACGGTTTCCTGGCGATGATTCCGATCGCGATCGTCGGCCTCGTGCTGATCGGGCTTGCCGCGCGCTCAGCCCCACAGCACCCGGTCCGGGGGTGAGACGAGCGAACCCTGGTAGACCAGACCCGGTTCGCGGTCGCGTGCAAGCAGCAGCGGGCCGTCGAGGTCGACGAAATCGGCTCCTTGCGCAAGCAGCACCGCCGGCGCCATCGCCAGCGATGTGCCGACCATGCAACCCACCATTATGTCGAACCCCAGATCCCGAGCCCGATCGCGAAGCACAAGCGCCTCGGTCAGACCGCCCGTCTTGTCGAGCTTGATGTTGACCGCGTCATAGAGGCCGACCAGCGAATCGAGGTCCTTCGCCTCGTGCACGCTTTCATCGGCACAGATCGGCACGGGGTGCGCAATCCGGCGCAGTATTTCGTCGTGGCCGGCGGGCAGGGGCTGCTCGACCAGCGCAATGCCGCGCTCGGCGGCAAAAGCCAGATTGGCCTCGATGTTCTCGTCGGTCCATCCCTCGTTGGCATCAAGGATGATGCGGCTTTGCGGCGCGGCTTCAGTCACGGCGCGTATCCTGGCCATGTCGTTGTCGCCACCGATCTTGACCTTCAGCAACGGCCGGCTGGCGTTGGCGCGGGCCTGTGCCGCCATCGCCTCCGGTTCGGCGAGCGACAGGGTATAAGCTGTTTCGAGCCCCCTAAGCGGCACGGCCAGGATGGCGTCGGCCACCGGTATTCCACTAAGCTTTGCCTCGAGGTCCCAAAGTGCGCAGTCCACCGCGTTGCGCGCCGCGCCGGCCGGCATGACGGTAAGCAGGGCGGCCCGGTCAATGCCGCCGGCGATCCGTTCGCGCATCGCCTCTATGGCCTCGCGCACGCCGTCCATTGTCTCGCCATAGCGTTTGTAGGGAACGCATTCGCCGCGACCGATATGCCCGTTTTCACGGATCGTGCAGGTGATGACCTCGGCCTCGGTCTTGGAGCCGCGCGAGATGGTGAAGGTGCCGGCGATGGGAAAGCGCTCCGCCTCGACCGAAATGACACGCGCCATATTTTTCTGCTCCGGCTATGCGATGAAGGGTTGTCGGCAAATCGACAAGGTCGGACCCATCGGGCTAAACAGGACGCCATGTTGACCATCGGCAAGCGCGACGCAAGCGGCACGACCGCCTCGGAGGCTGACCACGACCCGCGTGTGGCCGTCGGCGAGGAGGATGGCGTCCTGGCCTGCGCTTTCTCCGGAATCTGGACGACCCGCACCGTGGCGCAGATCGACGCTGAGATGCGCAAGATCGAGAAACGCAGCGGCTTCAAGATCTTGGCGCTGGATCTTTCAGGGATCGAGAAGATCGACACCGCCGGCGCCTGGCTGATCGACCGGCTGGTAAGCGTGTTCGAGAAGAAGAATGTCGAGGTCCGGCTGCAAGGCCAGAGCGAGATCGCGTCCATCCTGCTCGACGCGGTCGGCGAGGCTGTGCGCCGCGAGCCCGAGTCCGGACCGGCGCAGCCACCCAACATCGTCATTCGCGCCCTGGAGGCTGTCGGGCGGCGTGTTTACGAGATGAGGGACGATTTCCTGGCCTCCATGAACATATTGGGCGCCACCATCCGCGGCGCGCAGATGAAACTCGGCCGTGGCCATGCCGTGAACCCGGCGGCGATCTTCAACCAGATCGATCGCATGGGCGTCGGCGCCATTCCGGTGGTGGTGCTGATGTCGGCGATCGTCGGCGCCATCGTCGCCCAGCAGGGCGCCTATCAGCTCAGCTATTTCGGCGCCGACATCTTCGTCGTGGACCTCGTCGGCGTGCTGATCCTGCGCGAGCTCGGCGTGCTGATGACGGCCATCATGATCGCCGGCCGCTCCGGCAGCGCCATCACCGCCGAGATCGGTTCGATGAAGATGCGCGAGGAGGTCGACGCGCTGAAGGTCATCGGCCTCAACCCGATCGGCGTGCTGGTCTTTCCGCGTCTCGTCGCGCTGGTCATCGCCTTGCCGTGCCTCACCATCATCGCCAATTTCGCCGCGCTCGGCGGCGGCATCGTCGCGGCCTGGCTCTATTCCGATATCCCGCCGGCAGCCTTCATCGACCGGTTGCGCGTCGCCATCGACCTCAGCACGATTTTCGCGGGTCTCATCAAGGCGCCGTTCATGGCCATGATCATCGGCACGATCGCCTCCGTAGAAGGAATGAAAGTCGGCGGCAGCGCCGAATCGCTGGGTACGCACGTCACCGCCTCGGTGGTGAAATCGATCTTCGTGGTCATCATCCTCGATGGGCTTTTTGCGATGTTCTATGCAGCGATCGCGTTCTGAGATGGCACAGGGCAACGGAGTGACCACTGAAGCGCAGAACGAAAGCGAGTTCGTGCTGTCGGTGACCGACGTTACCGTCGCCATCGAGGACAAGCTGATCCTCGACAAGCTTTCGCTCGACATAAAGCGCGGCGAAATCCTGGGTTTCGTCGGAGCCTCGGGCGCCGGCAAGTCCGTCCTGTTGCGAACCATTCTCGGGCTGATGCCCAAGCAGTCAGGAACGATCAAGCTGTTCGGCGTCGATGTCGACAAGGCGAGCGATATCGAGAGGCTGCGCATCGACATGCGGCTTGGCGTGCTGTTTCAGCATGGCGCGTTGTTTTCGGCGCTGACCGTGCTGGAAAACGTGCAGGTGCCGATGCGCGAGTATCTCGACCTGCCGAGAAAGCTGATGGACGAGCTCGCGCTGCTGAAGATCGAGCTCGTCGGGCTGCCGCCGGACGCGGCGCAGAAATTTCCCTCCGAACTCTCCGGCGGCATGATCAAGCGCGCGGCACTTGCGCGCGCCCTGGCGCTCGATCCGGACATCGTCTTCCTCGACGAGCCGACCTCGGGCCTCGATCCGATCAGCGCGGCCGAGTTCGACGAACTCGTCGTCAAGCTGCGCGACACCATGGATCTGACCGTTTACATGGTCACGCACGATCTCGACACGCTGTTCACCGCCTGCGACCACGTCGCGGTGCTGGGCAAGAAAAAGGTGTTGGTCGAAGGCACCATAGACGACATGCTGAAGAGCGAAGAACCGTGGGTAAAATCCTATTTCCGCGGAAAACGCGCCCGACAACTTGATCTTGCCGCACGTGCATAGCCATAAGTGAAGCAATGGAAACCAGAGCCAACTACGTCATTGTCGGCATTTTTACGCTGGTTGCGATCCTGGCGGCCTTCGCCTTCGTCTACTGGACGGCGGCGATCGGCGACAAGGGCGAGACCACGCTGCTGCGCGTGCGCATTCCTGGCTCTGCCTCCGGTCTTGGCCGCGGCAGCTTCGTGCTGTTCAACGGCGTGAAGGTCGGCGACGTCAAGCGCGTCTATATCGACGTCGACAATCCAACCGTCGCCATCGCCGATACCGAAATCGACCGCATGACGCCGATCACCAAGTCGACGCAGGCCGATATCGGCCTTGCCGGCCTCACCGGACAGGCCAATATCGAACTCAAGGGGGCTGACCCCAAGGAAGTGAAGCTGCTCGACCAGGCGGAAAAGGAAGGCAAGGTTGCCGAAATCATCGCCAACCCTTCCGCCGTGACCAACCTTTTGCAGACGGCGCAGACCATTTTTACCCGCGCCGACAAGGTGCTCTCGGACCTTGAAGGGTTCACCAAGGATGTGCGCGGACCGCTGACGCAGACCGTGCAGAACGTTCAGACCTTCTCGGATGCACTGGCCAAGAATTCGGACGGGATCGACAAGTTCCTGTCCAGCGTCAGCGCGCTGTCCGACGAGCTGAAGGGCGTTTCCGGCAAGCTCGACGGCACGCTGAAGGCTGCGGAAGGCCTGCTCAACGCGGTCGACAGGGACAAGATCAAGAGCATCGTCGCCAACGTCGATACTGTGACCGCGAACCTCAAGGAAACGTCGCAGCAGCTGGACGGCGTCATCAAGAACGTCGACACGGCGGTCGGATCCGTCAACGACTTCGCCAAGCAGACGCAGGGCACGCTGGCCAAGGTCGACGGCGTGCTCGACGGCATCGATCCGGCGCAGGTGCGCACGGCGCTCGCCAACATCCAGAAGGCCAGCGAAAGCGCCGACAAGGCCGCGGCCGACATTGCCGTTGTAACCGACAAGTTCGCCAGCCGCGCCGATGACATCGACCAGACGATCAAGGACGCCAGGCAGCTTGCACAACGCCTCAACGACGCTTCCGTGCGTGTCGATGGCATTCTGGCCAAGGTCGATACGCTGCTTGGTTCGGGGCAGGCGGACGGTGTGATGGCCGACGCCCGGGATACGTTGAAATCGTTCAAGCAGGTCGCCGATACGCTGAATGCGCGGCTCGGCGTCATCACCGACAATCTGGCCCGTTTCTCCGGCCAGGGGCTGTCGAATGTCGAGGCGCTGGTGCAGGACAGCCGTCGCTCGATCGGGCGCATCGAGGAGGCGGTGACCGATCTCAGCCGCAATCCGCAGCGCATTCTTTCGGGTGGTGACGGCGAGGTTCGCCAGTTTGATGGCAGGGCGCGACGTTGACTTCAGTCTCGGCCAGCCTCAGAAACGTTCATTGCGGATGTGAGCTAATTTCGAGATCGATAGATAACGGGGACAGCAGGGGTCGCGCGTGAAGTCTATTGTGTCCAGATCGGGCCTGGCATTGCTTGCCCTGGCCCTTGCCAGCTGCGCGGCGCTGCCGGGTGGCGGACCCGCACCGCTCGATACGTTCGAACTGTCGGCGCCTTCAGTCGGTGCGCATGGCCATAGCCGCCGCCAGATTCTGATCGCCCAGCCCTCGGCGCTCAAGGCGCTGGACAGCCAGAACATCGTCATCAAGCCTTCCGCGCGCTCGATCCAGTATCTGAAGGGCGCCCAATGGGCCGACCGCTTGCCGCTGATCGTGCAGGCGCGGCTGGCCGAGACGTTCCAGCGCTCGGGCAGCTTTGCCGGCGTCGGCAAGCCGGGCGAGGGCCTGGCGATCGATTATCAGGTGATCGTCGAGATCCGCTCCTTCGAGGTGCGCGTCGACGGCGGCGAGCATGCCGAGGTCGATCTGTTCGTACGGCTGCTGAACGACCGCAATGGCGAGGTGAAGGCTTCCAAGAGCTTCACGGCGTCCGCGCCAGTTTCGGGCAGCGGCAACGCGGCCTATGTCGGCGCGCTGGACAATGCGTTCGGCGATGCCGCGAAACAGATCGTTCGCTGGACCGATTCAGTTATCTGAGCCGAAACCAAGAGAGTTGCTGAAACGTCGGCGCTGCCCCTCATTGCCCTGCCGGGCATTTCTCCCCGTATAGTGATGCCGTTATTGACGGTTTCGCCAATCTCCGACGTTGCGGAATAGGGCGTCAGCGATGCAGCCATCTCCCTTCTCCCCGTCACTATACGGGGAGAAGGTGTCGGCAGGCGGATGAGGGGCGGCGCCGACCGACGGGTATCTGATGCGTCTTACATCAACAGCTCACCGTCGGGCATAAAACGAAAAAGGCGGGAGACTTGTCTCCCGCCTTTTTTGATTCGGCCAAGCCTCAGTGCAGGCGGCCGCTGGCATGAGCCAGCATGGTGTAGACCTTGCCGGTGTCCGACGTGAGATAGGTCTGCGCCATGATGTTGTCGCGATCGTTGCGCGAGACATCCTTGAGCAGCTTCTCGAAATCGTCGCAATAACGGTCGACGGCGGCGCGGAATTCGGCCTCGGCCTGATACTTGCGGCGGATCTCGTCGAACGTCTGCTGGCCCTTCAGCGTGTAAAGCCGGCGCGTGAACACGTCGCGCTCGCCGCGCCGATAGCGGTTCCACAGTTCGATCGACGCATCGTGGTCGATGGCCCGCGCGATGTCGACCGACAGCGAGTTCAACGATTCCACGACATGCAGCGGCGAACGCTGGGCAGGGGCGGCGCGCGGTGTTTCCGCGGGCGCCTGGGGCGCTGCCGGCCGGAGGTCGGCTTCGTTCGACGCCGCGCTCAGGAGGTCACGCACCCAGCCGCCCTGCGGCGCACGGGTGTTGGCGTCGGCACGCGGGCGTGATGCCGTTTCGGCCGGACGCTCGAGGTCGAGCGTGCCGCGCAGCCCGGCGCCGCCCAACGGCGCTTGAGGCGTACGCAGTTCGGGCTGCGGCGCCGGAGCGCGGCGCGGCGGCTCGGCGGGGCGTGCCGCCGGTGCCTGGGGCGCCGGACGCAGCGGGCGCGGCTCCGAGCCGTCGCCGCCGCCACGGCCTGACTTGGCGACGATGTCCGAGAGCTCCTTCAGGGCGTTGATCTGCTCGGAGACGGCGCGGCGGATGGCGGATGTCGATTCCTTCGCCTCTTCCGGCATCTCGATGACGCCCTTCTTGAGCTCGGCGCGGGTGAGGTCGAGCTCGCTCTTGATCGAACCGGCGGTGCGCCGCATCTCCTCGGTCGCGTCGGCGAAGCGCTTGGTTGCCGAATCGACGACATCGGTGATCGCGTTGCGGATCTTGTCGGCCGATTCCATCGTCTTGCCTTCGGCGTTCTGCAGCGTCTGGCCGACCAGGTTCTCGAACGAGCGCATGACGCGTTCGAGATCTTCCGACTTCTTGACGAGGCCGACGGCGAGATCCTCGAGCGACGACTGCCTTTCCAGCGTGTGCTCGAGGTTGCTCTGGGCCGAGCTCAAGAGATCCGAAGCGCTCGCCAGCAGACGGCTGTGCTCGTCGAACTTGGTGGCGATCGAAGCCACTTCGCGCAAGGTCGACGACGACAGTTCCGTCAGCCTCGTGGTGTTCGAATCGACCAGACGCGCCGAGCTGGCGAAAGTCTGCGCCGCCTTTTCCGTGGTGGCGGCGAAGCTTTGCGTGCTGCCGGTCAGGCGTTCGTCGACCTGGCCGAGGTTGACGGCGGCCTGTTCGATCAGCTGACCGAGCTGCGAACTGGACTTGGTCATGCGGCCGATGAGGTCGGCGACGCTGTCGGACAGCGAGGAGCGGGCGCCTTCGACCGCCGACAAGGTCTCGGCGGTGCGGCTGGCGAGCGCATTGACCAGCGCGGCATTTTCGCTGCGCAGCTTTTCGGTGGCGCGTTCGGTGACCTCTTCCATGCTCTTTTGCAGTTCCGAGCCGCCCTGGGCAAAACGCTCGACCAGCGGACGGGCGGTTTCGTCGAGGATCTTCGACATCTCGGCCGACCGCGCCGCGAGCATCGTGTTGAGCTCGCGGGTGTTGGCGCCGATCGTCTTGGCGGCATCGTTGGTGCTCTGGCCGATATGCTGGCCGACCGCGGTGAAGGTCTCGGCGATCACATTGGCGCGCGAAACCAGTTGCGCCTCGGCGGTCGAAACCTGCTCGTTGAGCCTCTGGCCCATCGTCTCGGTCGTATAGGCGAGGCGGTTCTCGACGCTGGCGATCTGCTCTTCGACACGGGCGGCCGCGGCCGCCGCGCTCGACGCAAGACGCTCGTCGGCGCCGGCAAGCGCCTGCTCGATTTCGCGGGCGTGCACGGCCATCTCCTGGCCGGTCTGGCGCGCACGGTCCGCGACCCTCTGCTCGGTGCTGGCAAAGGCTCCGACAATGGTTTCCGCGTGCTCGCCGATGGTCGAGGTGCTGTTGGCGATGCGCGAGACGAGGCGCTGATCGGCATCATCAAAGATACGGCCGATTTCGGACGCACGGCTGGACAGTGCGTCGGAACCTTCGGCGATGCGAGCGACCAGCTGCTGGTCGGCGGCATCGAAGATGCGGCCGAGGTCGGAAGCGCGCGCCGCAAGCGCCTCGGCCGATTCGCCGATGCGCATGCCGAGCCGTTGATCAGCACTTTCGAAGTTGCGCAGGATGTCGCCGGCGCGGGCCGCCAGAGACTGCGCCGTCTCGACGGCGCGGGCAACCAGCTTCTGGTCGGCGGCGTCGAAGGCCCCGGCGATTTCGCTCGCACGGGCGGCAAGCTGATCGGCAGTGTCCTGGGCCCGGGCGGCCAACTGGTCCGTGGTTGCCTGCGCGCGGGCGGCAAGCTTCTGATCCGCGACATCGAACGTGCCGGCGATCTCGCCGGCGCGGGCAGCCAACTGGTCGGCGGCTTCCTGGGCGCGCGCCATCAGCGAGCTGGACGTATCGTCGGCGCGAGCGAGAAGCGCGTTCGACGTATCCTCGGCCCGGGCGTGCAGGCGACGATCGGCTTCCTCGAAGGTGCGGGCGATGTCCTCGGCGCGCGCCAGAAGCGCGGCGGAGGTCTGTTCGGCGCGCTCGGCGATCTTGCGATCGGCGTCGCTGAACGCCGCGCCAGCCTGCTCATGCAGCGTGCTGGTGACCTCCAGGACCTTTTCACGCAGGGCGCCGGCAACGAAGACCGCGCTCTTTTCCAGTACGCTGCGGACATTGTCGACGCCGGTGGAGAGCGCGCGTTCCATCGTCCCCGCGCGTTCCTCGATGATGCCGGTCTGCCGGCTGAAGGCCTGCTCGATCTTCTCGACATCGGCCGCGATGACGGCCGAAATATCGGTGCTCCTGGCAGCGATCTGGTCGATATGGCCTGACAGCGAACGGTCGACATCCTTGCGGGCGTCGGCGAGCTTGGCGAGGTCGTCTTCCAGCGCGCGGCTCAGCATGTTGCGGCCGTCGGCTAGCTTGCCGACATGGCCGGCGATGATGTCGTCCATCTCGCCGCGGCTTTCGGTCAGCCTCTGCAGATCGGCTTCCAGCGCGCGTTTGAGAATGTCGCGGCCTTCGGACAGCTTCTCGACCTGGCCGGCAACGAGCCCGTCGATGCTGGAGCGGCTTTCGGCGAGCTTGGCCAGGTCGGCCTCCAGCGCGCGCTTCAGCACATCGCGGCCTTCGGCCAGTTTCTCCACCTGGCCGGCGACGAGCCCGTCGATGCTGGAGCGGCTTTCGGCCAGCTTGGCAAGATCGGCTTCCAGCGCGCGCTTCAAGACATCGCGGCCCTCGGCAAGTTTCTCGACCTGGCCTGCGACGAGCCCGTCGATGCTGGAGCGGCTCTCGGCCAGCTTGGCGAGATCGTCCTCCAGCGCCCTGGAGAGGTTCGAACGCTCCTGGACAAGCCGTTCGGCGTGGTTGTTGGCATGACCACTTACAGTCAGCAGGTCAGCCTCCAGGGCCCTCGACAGAGTCGAACGATCCTGGGCAAGCCGATCCGTGTGGCTGTTGACGTGGGTGGCGACAGCCTCAAGATCGGTATCGAGCGCTTTCGACAGTGCGGTGCGCTCCTGGACCAGGCGGTCGGAGTGGTCGTTGACGTGCTTAGCGACCGTCTCCAGGTCGGTTTCAAGCGCCTTCGACAGCGCGGAGCGCTCCAGGGCGAGTCGGTCGGAATGGCTGTTGACGAGACCGTTGACGCTTTCGAGATCGGCTTCGAGGGCTCGGGTGAACTGGGCGCGGTCATCGACCAGTTTCTGCGACTGGTCGGCTACGGTGTTCCGGACCGCATTGAGGTCGGCTTCCAATGCACGCCGCAGGATGTCGCGGCCTTCCGCCAGCTTTTCGACCTGGCCCGTCACCAGACCATCGATGCTGGAGCGGCTTTCGGCGAGCTTGGCGAGGTCGTCCTCAAGCGCCTTGGACAGGGTGGAGCGATCCTGGACGAGCTTGTTCATGTGATCGGCGATGACGCTGTTCACATTCTGCAGGTCGGCTTCCAGAACACGCGAAAGCTGCCCGCGGTCCTCCGCCAGCTTTTCCGACTGGCTCGATATGACACCCTTGATGGTGTTGAGGTCCGATTCCAGCGCGCGCTTGAGAATATCGCGGCCCTCGGCCAGCTTCTCGACCTGGCCGGCGACCAGCCCGTCGATGCTCGACCGGCTTTCCGCCAGCTTGGCAAGGTCGGCTTCGAGCATCTGCGACAACAGGCTGCGGTCGTTGGCGAGCCGCCCGGAATGGTCGTCGAGCAGGCCCCTTATGCCCGAAAGGTCGCTCTCAAGCGAACGGCCAAGCTGGCTGCGGTCCTCGGCTATTTTCGCCGAATGCGCCTCGATCAGGCTCTTGATGCCGGCGATGTCGTTCTCCAGGGCCTTGGCGAGCACCGCGCGGCCCTCGGCGATCTTTTCGACCTGACCCGCGACAAGTCCGTCGATGCCGGCGCGGCTGTCGGACAGTTTGCCGAGATCGGCCTCCAGGGCACGCGACAGGATGTTGCGGCCTTCGGCGAGCTTTCCGACATGTCCGGCGACCATTTCATCAATGATCGTACGGGCTTGGACGAGCTTTCCGGAGTCTTCGTTGAGAGCCAGGGAGAGCCGGTTGCGGCCTTCTTCCAGCCTTTCGAGGTGGCTGCCGAGCGAAGCATCGATGGCAGCGCGCGATTCGTTGACCTTGCGCAAATCCTCTTCGAGCGCGCGCGCGATCAGATTGCGGCCCTCGGCCAGCTTCTGCACCTGATTGGTCACTGCGGCATCGATGCCGGCGCGGCCTTCGGCGAATTTCGCCAGATCCGCCTGCATGGCCGCTGCCATGCGCTCGCGGCTCTCGGACAGTTTGCGGCTGTGGTTCTCGACGGCTTCCTCTATGCCCACGCGTGCGTCGGCCAGGCGCTGTATGTCGCTGTCGAAGGAACGCGAGACGACATGACGCGCCGCCTCCATGCGCCCGGCGAAGTCGCTGGCGCGAGCCTCCAGCATGGAGGAGGTGGAGGTGACGATGTCGGCCATGTCGGCGCCGATCTGGGTCTTGCCCTGATCGATCATCGCAGCCAGCGTATCCTTGCTCTCGGCGAAGGTGTGGGCGATTTCACGGGCGCGTTCGACCAGCGTCTCGTTGATCTGGCGGGCGCGCGCCTCTAGCGCTGCGTTGAGCTTCTGCGTGCCGGTGTCCAGCGCTTCTGCGCGGGTCTGGAACTCGCTGATCAGCGCCTGGCCGCGTTCGGCCAGAGTGCGCTCGATGCCGTTGAGGCTGGCCTCGAATTCCGAGCTCAGCGTACGCGCGGCGCCGCCAAGCAGCGACACCATGCCGGTGGTGCGGTCGTCGAGCAGGTCGGTCAGCGACCGGGTCAGGCCGTCTGTCGTGTCCGTCAGCTTGGCGATGCGCGTATCGAGCAGGCTGGCGAAGGCCTCGCCCGAGGTCGACAGGCGGTCGGTGATGTTGTCGAGCCGGCCTTCCACCGAATCGAAGATCGACATTGAGCTTTCGTTGATGCGGTCGATCAGCGTGTCGCCGGAATTGGTGATCGTCATCGACAGCTTGGTCGAGGCGTTGAGGATCGAGTCGCGGATGATGTCGCTGGCGGCGCCGATCTCGTCCCTGAGCGTCTCATGCGCGCCGGCGATCGAGGCGCGGACGCGTTCGGCATGGGTGACGACCGCCTCGCGCTCGCTGCCGAGGCCATCGACGAGCGAACGGATGCGGTTCTCGTTTTCAGAATAGGAGCGCTCGATCTGGTTGACTTCGCTGTGCACCAGCGTTTCCAGTTCCACGGCGCGGGCGAGCGTGCGCTCGATGCCTTCGCCCATCGCCGCCACCTCGCGGCGAACGGCCTGGCCGATCATCATGACGCGATCCTGCGCCATGTTTTCCGGCTCGGTCAGGCGGAAGGCCACTTCCGTCATCGATTGCGCGGCGATGCGCATGTCCTGGGCGCGGCGAATCATTGCCGCGAAGGCCCAGAACAGGATCACCGGCACGATTGCCGCGACCGCCAGGCCGATCAGCTCGGGGCGGGCAAAGAACTGGTCGAGCGTGCGGATCTGCCAGATGCTCGGTCCGAAAAGCAGGTTCGCCAGGCCGCCCGCACCCGCGATCCAGGCGAGCGAGACGAAGGCGATGACCCAGTAGATGGTGTTGGAGGCGCGCCGGTTGAGGCTGTGAAGAAGCGTCTTGTAATCCTTCTGGCGGTCGTCGTTGGCTGGCGCGAAACCGGCTGGCTGGGCGCTGGCGCGCGTCTCGACCGGGCGCAGTTCTGCCGGTTTGGCTTTGGGCGCGGGCTTTGCCGGTTGGGCCTGGCTGACGACGGGTGCGGGCTGCTGGTTGCGTCCCTCGCGGGCCAGTTCGTCGGCCGCCTGGGATATCTGCGCTTCCAGATCTTCCATCGAAGCGGCGATGTCGAGGTCGCCGCTGCCGGCGTCGCTGCCGAGGTCTATGTCGAGCGCTTTTTCCAGTTCCCTGGCCACGTCGCTGTCGAGATTTCTTGTCGTCGTTGGTTTCTTCGCCATGCCTTCGCTACCCTGTACTAGCTGCCGCGGGCTTATAATTCTGGTTGTCGTACCCCCGCACAGGAGGCTGAAAAATGGACCTTCGTATCGTAATGACACAGGGGGGTAAAGAAAACATGCATTCCGCGGGATACGTAAAACTTTAAATATAAGGTTAACGGAAGCGTGATTTGGGCGCCGCTTTCGCAACATTTTTCCGCGCCATTCATTAACCCGTTGTCCACTGGATTCGCCTAATTTTCCGGGCGGCCAAAGTAACGGAGTTCGAGTTCATGCGTGGCGAAAGCGGCATTGCCTTCTCAATGCCCGGGGGCGACGTATCGGGAACCAGGCAGTCCCGGCCGGTCGATTTGGCACACCTTTCCCGGCAGACGATGGGTGACCGCGCCCTGGAGCAGGAAGTGCTGGCGCTGTTTGTACAGCAGGCGCTGTCGGTGCGCGACAAAATAGTCGATGCTGATCTCAAGGATCGGCTCTTGCTCGCCCATGGGCTGAAAGGGTCGGCACGCGGCGTCGGCGCCTTTGCTATCGCCGATTGCGCCGCCGAGATCGAACAACGGCCGCAAGACAGCCAGACGCTCAAGCGCCTTGGCAAGCTGATCGACGAAGTGCGCGATTTCATCGCCGCCATCAGCCGCTGATTTCAGTTTGCGACAAAAACGTCACCGGGCGGCGCTTTCGCGCGGCAGTTGACTTGTTCGCCGGAGTGATTATCTCGGCGGAAACTCGCTTCAGGTGACAAATGACCAAGCTGACCTTCATCGCCCATGACGGCACACATTTCGACGTGGATGCCGAAAACGGCTCGACGGTCATGGAGAACGCCATCCGCAATGCCGTTCCGGGTATAGAGGCCGAGTGCGGGGGCGCCTGCGCCTGCGCGACCTGCCATGTCTATGTCGACGAAGCCTGGACGGCCGAAGTCGGCGAGCCCGAGGCGATGGAGGAGGACATGCTGGACTTCGCCTACGACGTCCAGCCGAACTCGCGTTTGTCGTGCCAGATCAAGGTGCGCGACGCGCTTGACGGTCTGGTCGTGCGCGTGCCCGAACGGCAAGGCTGAACATCGCCATCAGCGATTTTTCCCGCTGGCGCTTGGCAGCGGGCCAATGCTCATGCAGTCTCGGCTGGTCTTTCGCAGCGAGGCAGGCATGACCGGCATCATCAGCACAGACGTCCTCATTGTCGGGGCAGGGCCGGTCGGCCTGTTCGCCGTGTTCGAACTCGGTCTGCTGGACCTGAAATGCCACTTGATCGATATTCTTGACAAGCCCGGTGGCCAATGCGCCGAACTCTATCCGGAAAAGCCGATCTACGACATTCCCGGATGGCCTTCGATCTCGGCGCAGGGCCTCGTCGACAAGCTCCTGGAGCAGGTCGCGCCGTTCAAGCCGGAGTTCACCTACAACCGCATGGTTTCCAGCCTCGAGAAGCTGGAGGACGGCGGCTTCCGCGTCGTCACCGACGAGAACGAAGTGTTCGAGGCCAAGGTAGTGGTGATCGCCGCCGGCGGCGGTTCGTTCCAGCCCAAACGCCCGCCGATTCCGGGCATCGAGGCTTACGAAGGCAAGAGCGTCTTCTATTCGGTACGGCGCATGGAGGATTTCCGCGGCCATGATCTCGTCATTGTCGGCGGCGGCGATTCGGCGCTCGACTGGACGCTCAACCTGCAGCCGGTGGCAAAGAGCGTGACGCTGGTTCACCGGAGGCCGGAGTTCCGTGCCGCGCCTGACAGCGTCAACAAGATGTACGCCATGCAGGAGATGAAGGAGCTGGAATTCCGCGTCGGCCATGTGACCGCGCTGACGGGCGCCGACGGCCAGCTTTCATCAGCCGTCATCAAGGGTGGCCCGGACGGCGACATCGAGGTGCCCTGCACGCGCATGCTGCCCTTCTTTGGGTTGACCATGAAGCTCGGTCCGATCGCGGAGTGGGGGCTCAATCTCCACGAGAACCTGATCCCGGTCGACACCGAGAAATTCCAGACATCGGTCCCCGGCATTTTCGCGGTTGGCGACATCAACTGGTATCCCGGCAAGCTGAAGCTGATCCTGTCGGGCTTCCACGAAGTCGCGCTCATGGCGCAGGCGGCCAAGCGCATCGTCAGCCCCGGGGAGCGCATCGTGTTCCAGTACACGACCTCGTCGACCAGTCTGCAGAAGAAGCTCGGCGTCTCCGAATAAGGCTTTACTCCGACAGGATCGGCGCGGGATCGTCGATATGGCCGCGAAGCTCTTTCTCCGGCATCAGCGTCAGCGTGACGAGCCCCAGCAATAGGGTGACGGCGGCGACGAGAAAGATCATCACGAAGGGTTGGACCGACGCGATATGTCCGGTCACCTGCACGCCTTCGCCGGCCAGCGGCAGGCCAAAGCCCAGGGCGACGGCGCCGAGCATCGCCACACCCAGGGCACTGCCCAGCGAGCGCAGGAAGGTCAGCACACCCGTCGCGACGCCGAGATGGATGCGGTCGACGGCATTCTGCACCGAGACGGTGGTGACCGGAAATGTCGTCCCGGTTCCCAGCCCGATACAGACGGTCAGCACCTCGACGACCAGCAGCGATGCATGGCCGGCTACAAAGGCGAGCAGGCCCAGGCACAATATCGAGAAGATGACGCCGAACATCGCAATTCGCTTGTAGTGGGTGAAGCGCGGTATCAGGCGGCCGCTGGAGGCGGCGCCGGCCACGGTTCCAAGCAGAAGGCCGAGCATTGCAATGCCGGACTCGCTTGCCGTCAGGCCGATGATCGATTGCAGATAGACGGGCAGATACACGGCAAGGCCGACGCTGGAGGCCTGCAGCAGGAACATCGACAGCGTGCCGGCCAGGACGATCGGGTTGCCCAGCACTTCGAGCGAGATGAGCGGTTCGGCCGCCCGCATCAGCCTCAGGGCAAAGGCGCCCCAGAAAACCGCGGAGCAGGCCAGCACGCCGATGACTTCCGGCGATATCCAGGGATAGGCGCTGCCGCCCCAGTTCAGCGCCAGCAGCAGCAGGGCGGTGGCCACGATGAGCAGCAATGCGCCGAGGCCGTCGATGCTGTGGTTCTTGGCGGCGATCGGCAGCTTCTTGAGCGGCCTGTTGATGATGGCCATGGCAAGGAAGCCGAGCGGGATGTTGATCCAGAAGATCAGCGACCAGTGCAGATGTTCGGCGAAGGTGCCGCCCAGCAGCGGCCCGGCGACGCTGGCGACGGCCCAAGTGCCGGAAAACCACGCGGCATAGCGCGCCCGTTCGCGTGGCGGGACGAGGTCGCCGACCACGGTCTGCGTCAGCGCGAACAGGCCACCGCCGCCGGCACCCTGGATCGCGCGCCCCAGCACAAGGACGAACATGTTGGGCGCCAGCGCGCTGACCAGTGATCCGGCCAGAAAGATCAGGATCGCGGCATAGACGGTCGGCCGGCGCCCATAGACGTCGGAAATCTTGCCGTAGAGCGGCGCCACGGCGGTCGCCGTCAGCAGATAGCCGGTGACGATCCATGGCAGGTAATCGGCATGGCCAAGCGCGCGCCCGATGGTCGGCATGGCCGGCGCGACGATGGTCTGGTCGAGCGCCGCCAGCAGCATCGACAGCAGAACGCCGCCGATGATGGCATTCTTTTCGCTTTCGCTCAGCGGCGCGGCTGTAGCCGCCATTGCCTGCTTGTCGACAGCCTGATCCATAAGAGTTCGTCCGTATGCTTGCGCGCTTTGCCGCTCACCGATTGGGCTTCATGACTGGTCTGCCGGCCGCGCTATCGGTCGTGGTGTTCGTTCTTGCCGGGGTGACCTGCCAACCCATGATATGTCGCCCGATATAGGCCGATTTCGACCGGCGCTCGAAAAAAATCCAAAGCTGGCATCATGCTTCGGTTCGATTGGCTTGCCGGCAGGGGTTTGACGCAGCAACCAGAGTTACGCCGGCGGCAGCTGGCCATTTTCGATGCGCTCCATACGGTAGCGCAGGAGCCGCAGGATGCGGCTCTCGAAATTGACGCCTTCGACGCGATCGAACTGCACCTGGGCGCGGTCATGCTTGGCGAGGATGTCGGCTGTGATCTCGGCGGCCTTGACCTTTGCCGCGTCGCAATCCTTTTGCGGATAGCTCGCCTTCAGCGCGTCTTCCAGTTCGCGGGCGTGATTCTTGGCGATTTCGACGTGGCGCTCCTCGTGGCGCTTGATGTCGGCCGACAGCGTGTCCCAGAACAGCCGCACATCGGCGTCCGCCTTTCGCGGCCGGCGCCATTCCGGGAGGATCACCTTGACCTTGACGGTCACGACGGCGTCGGCGATCCGGCAGGAGCCTCGTTGCGCCGCATAGCTGATACGGGTTGTGAAGGCCATCTGCGTGGCCCCGGGGTGGCGCGAGCCGGTGCTTTTGACTTGCGGCCCGTGTTTGGAAAGCTGCTTCTCGATATCGTCGAGCGTGCTGCCGCCGATGGAAAAATAGCTGTATGTCTTGACCAGATTGGCCGCGCCCGCCGGCAGGGCGGTTACAGCAAGCAGCAATGCGCAGAGCAGGGGTCGTTTCATCATGTTGCCTCTCGATCCACCTTGCTTTACGGCCATTGCCGGCGCAACGGAATTGATCCTTTGCGGATCACGCATCCTTGATGAACCATGGTTGGTATCCAATGACGGCGAGGCAATGGCAACTGGCCCATGGACGCCATATCGACCTCGGCGGCAAGGCCGTGGTCGTCGGGATCCTAAACGTCACCCCCGACAGCTTCTCCGATGGCGGCCTTTTTCATGACCCAGAAACGGCGCTGATTCAGGCCCGGCGCTTGATGGCGGAAGGGGCGGGGATCATCGACGTCGGCGGGGAATCGACCCGCCCCGGCTCCGCCGCTATATCGGCCGGCGAGGAGCAGGCGCGCATCCTGCCCGTGATCGAGGCTTTGTCGAAATCCGGCGATGTGCTGATTTCCGTCGACACCTATCGTGCCGACACCGCGCGGCTCGCGGTGGCCGCGGGCGCGCATATCGTCAACGATGTCTGGGGCCTGCAGCGCGAACCCGAGATCGCGAGGGTCGCGGCGCAAACCGGCGCGGGGCTGATCATCATGCACACCGGACGGGATCGCGAAAAGCTGCCCGATGTGATCGCCGATCAGTTCATGTTCCTCGAAAAATCACTGGAGATCGCGCGCCGGTACGGCATCGCGGACGATCACATCGTGCTCGATCCCGGTTTCGGTTTCGCCAAGGAGACGGCGGAGGAAAACCTCGACCTGATGGCGCGTTTTTCGGAACTGCACGCACTCGGCTTCCCGCTGATGGCCGGTACCTCGCGAAAACGTTTCATTGGCACCGTCACCGGCCGCGATGCGGCCGACCGCGCCGCCGGAACGGCGGCGACGAGCGCCATTCTCAGGCTCAAGGGCGCGCATCTGTTTCGCGTCCATGATGTCGCAATCAACGTGGACGCGCTGGCCATGGCGGATGCTATGCTGGCGCGACAAACCGCCAAGCCGGACCACAGATCGGAACGCTGACCCCATGTATGTCATCCGCATGAAGAACTGCGCCTTCTTTGCCCGGCACGGCGTGCTGGACGAGGAGGAGAGGCTTGGCCAGCGCTTCTATGTCGACGCGTCTCTGACTGTCGAACCGGGACGTGCGCTGGTCGACGACGCCATCGGGGAAACCGTGAATTACGGTGTCGCTTTCACGGTGATCGAGGAGATCATCACCGGACACAGGCGCTTCCTGATCGAGGCGCTGGCACTCGAGGTGGCGAAGGCGCTGACGTCGCGCTTTCCGCAGATCCGTAAGGCCGAGATCACGGTGCGCAAGCCGAACGCTCCGGTACCCGGCGTGCTCGATTATGTCGAGGTGACCGTTGTCTGGCCAGAGTAACACCGTTTATATCAGCCTCGGCGGCAATCTCGGCGACCCGGCCGCCTCGATGGCCGCGGCGCTTCGCCTGCTCGACGCCGACGCGGAGACAAATGTCACCGCCGTCTCCTCGCTCTACCGCACGCCCCCCTGGGGAAAGCTCGACCAGCCGGATTTCCTCAACGCCGCCGCCGGCCTGTCGACCCGGCTTTCACCTCGGGAACTGCTCGACCTCTGCCTCGAAGCGGAACGCAAGCTGAAGCGTGTTCGGGAAGAGCGGTGGGGGCCGCGTCTGATCGATATCGACATCCTGGTGTTCGGCGAACGCGTCATCCACGAGACGGGGCTCGAAGTTCCGCATCCGCGCATGCTGGAGCGGGCTTTCGTGCTGGCGCCGCTGGCCGAGATCGCGCCCGATCTGGCGGTTGGCGGAAAAACTGTGGCCGAGCGCCTCGGCGGGGTCGATGCGGCCGGCATCGAGCGGTTGCCATCCGGCCGTGACTGGTGGCTGGGGCGGAGCTGAGCGTTGTAAGGGGCAGTTCCCGACTACAGCATCCTCGCCAGTACGCCATCCCTGCGGAAAAAATGATGCCAAAGCGCTGCCAGCACATGCAGGCTGAGGATCGCGTAAAGGCAATAGGCGCCATATTCGTGGATCCGGGCGGCGACTTTCTCCAGAGGCTTGTCGAGCGGCAGGAGGTCGGGCCACTGGAACAGCCCGAACCATGGCAGGTCATGGCCACCGGCCGCAGAGGTCACATATCCAGCGAGCGGCATGAGGATCATCAGCACGTAGAGCAGCATGTGCGTGCAACGGGCGGCATAGTGAACCAAGGCGCCAAACGGCTGGCGATTGGCCGGTTCGCCTAGGGAAAGCCTGAGCGGCAGGCGGATCGCTATCAAGACCAGCGCCGTCATGCCGAGCGACTTGTGCACGTCGAGCAGGGCGCGGCGCAGCGGCGTTCCCGGCTCGAGATACGAGCAGTAGAGGCCGATCGCGAGCGCCGAGATGATGACAATGGCCATCAGCCAGTGCAGAACGCGCTGGGATGGCCGGTACCGCGACGACGGCATATCCGAGGCGGCCTCGGTGACAGTGGACATGGGCTCTCCGGCGGTCTCGAAAACGATGAGACCCAGGCGATCGGCCGGAATGTGGTTGATTTGACGGCTGGCGCGTTCACCTCTTCGCGAGCGGGACGTGCTGGACCGGAAGGTATCAGCCGGAGAAGCCACCTTCGTCGAGAAACGCCTTTTCCTGCGCCGTGGTTTCCCGGCCAAGCATCCTGTTGCGATGCGGAAAGCGGCCGAAGCGCTGGATGATGTCGCGATGTTCCAGCGCGTATTTCAGATTGAACTCGGCCCTGGCGGTATGCAGTTCGACCGATATGTCCTGGTCGGCAAGATCTTCCGAATGTTCGAACGGCAGGTAGAGAAACACCCGCACCTGCGGTTCCAGCGCCAGGTCATGCCCGGCCGCGACCGCCCTTTGCGCGAAATGCTTCGCCAGCGGGTCGGTGGCGTACATGTGGCCGGTGCCGCGAAAGCAGTTTCGCGGAAACTGATCGAGCAGGATCATCAGCGCCAGCGATCCCTCGGCATGATCTGACCATCGGTCATGTTCACGCCGCGCGGCCGCATAGTGCAGATCGAGAAAGCGGTTGCGGAAATCGGTATCGAAAGCGTCGTTCTTCTCGAACCAGGCGTCCTCGCCGGCGTCGCGCCAGAATTTGGTGACGGACAGGGCTATTCTATCCAATTCCATGCTGTTCCCTTATTCAGTCCGCCTGTTCGGATTTGTGCAGGACGCCCGCCGTTTCCTCGTTGAGCGCCTGGCCGGGGCGGCGCGGCGTGGAGAGCGGGGTCGGGATCGGCGTGCCGATATTGCCCTTCAGGAAACGCTGTCCGGAACGGATGCCTTCGGCCAACTGGGTCTCGAAACGGGCCGTGTCACGGCGCCGGACGTCCTCGATCGTTTCAGCCACCTCTTCAGGATCCACACCCAGTGCTTCCAGGGTCGAGCCGCCGAAGACGAGGGCCGATTCGAAGGTTTCGCGCAGTTGGTAGTCGACACCCACCCGGATAAGCTGCAGCGCGGTGCCCCGGTCGAAGGCGCGGGCCAGAACCGTCAGCAATGGAAACTCCGCCTTGACGAGCTCCGCTATGCGAACGGCGGCATCGGGCTTGTCGACGCAGATCAGCACGGCGCGCGCCCGACCGGCGCCGGCTGCATGCAGGATATCGAGTCGCGTGCCGTCGCCGTAATAGACCTTGAAGCCGAAATCGGCGGCCGCCTGGATCATCTCGACGTCGTTGTCGATGATCGACACGTCGATGCCGCGCAACAGCAGCGGCTGGCTGGCGATCTGGCCGAAGCGGCCGAAGCCGATGATCAGCACACTGCCGGTCAGTCCGTCGGCGACATCGACCCCGTCGAGCGATTGTTCGTCGCGCGGCGTCACGTACTTCAGGGCGATGATCGCCAGGGGCGTCAGCACCATGGAAATGATGACGATCGCGGTCAGCGTCGCATTGGCCTGGCCGTCGATGATGCCGACGGCGGCGGCCGCGGAATAGAGAACGAAGGCGAACTCGCCGCCTTGCGCCATGACGACCGCGCGTTCCAGCGCTTCGCGGTGGCCGGTCTTGAGGATACGGGCGACGATGTAGATGCCGAGGGCCTTCATCACCATGTAGGCGACGACATAGACGGCGATCAGCTTCCAGTTCGCCGCCACCACATGCAGGTCAAGGGACATGCCGACGGCGAGGAAGAACAGGCCGAGCAGAATGCCGCGGAACGGCTCGATATCGGCCTCGAGCTGGTGACGGAAGGTCGATTCCGACAGGAGCACGCCGGCCAGGAACGCGCCCATCGCCATCGACAGGCCACTGAGCTGCATGGCGAGCGCCGATCCCAGCACGACCAGCAATGCGGCGGCCGTCATGACCTCGCGGGCACGGGCATCCGCCAGGATGCGGAAGAAGGGGTTGAGGAGAAAACGTCCGGCCAGCACGAGCCCGACGATGGCGGCGAGGCCAATGCCGACCTCGGTCAGTCTCTCCGAAAGGCTGGTGTCGGCGCCGCCGGGCGCCAGGAAGGCGATGAGCGCCAGCAGCGGCACGATGGCCAGGTCTTCCAAGAGCAGGATGGAGACGATGCGCTGGCCTTTGGGAGATGAGATTTCGCCGCGCTCCTCCAGAAGCTGCATGACGATCGCTGTCGAGGTCAGCACGAAGCCGGCGCCGGCGACGAAGGATTGCGCGACCGAAAAACCTCCGGCCATGCCGACGCCGGTCAAAAGGACGGCGCAGACGCCCACCTGAAGCGCGCCCAGTCCGAAGATTTCACGGCGCAGGCCCCAAAGCCGCGACGGCTGCATCTCCAACCCGATGATGAACAGGAACATGACGACGCCGAGCTCGGCGACATGCAGGATAGCGCCGGATTCGGAAAACACACCGAGACCGAACGGGCCGATCACCACGCCGGCCGCGAGATAGCCCAGAATCGAGCCGAGACCCATGCGCTTGAAGATGGGGACGGCGACGACGCCCGCGGCAAGCAGCGCCACCACCTGTATGAGATCGCTGCCCGCTGCTTCCGCTGCCATGCCTCTTGTCCCTTTGTCGTCAAGCACTCCTTGCATGCAGTTGGAGCGCGAGGCAAGGGCGGGAAGCCTGGCACGACGGGTAGGGCACCGCCGCTACGGTCGCCCCGGTGGAACAGAGGTCTCCGCTTGCCCGCCGGACGTTCGGTATCTATACTAGGAAAATGTCTGACCATTCGTCCCGATCGTCTTCCCCGCCGCACATCCCGATGGATGCTCTGAGCGAGGTTCTGCAGGACTTTCGCATGAGCGGCGTCAACTATGGCCGTTGCGAGTTGCGGCACCCATGGAGCATAGACTTTCCGCAACAGCCGCAGCTTCGTTTTCACTTTGTCGGTCAGGGTCCATGCTGGATTCATACCGAGGCGCAGGGCTGGCAGGAGCTGCGCGACGGCGATCTGGTGCTGCTGCCGCAAGGCATCGCGCATCGTCTGGCGAGTGCGCCGGACGTCGCGGGCGATTCGCTCGAGGGTTGCCGGGTGACCAGGCTCGGCGGCAATGTCTGCGAGGTCGTGCGGGAAGGGACAGGCGCGACAAGCACCCTTTTCTGCGGCTCCATGGCCTTGGGCGCCTGTGCGCTGAACCCATTGATCACGTTGATGCCGCCTATCATCAAGGGTTGCGACGTGGCCGGCAATGATCCGGTCGTTGGTCCTTTGTTAGCGGCTATGACCGCGGAGGCAGCGCAGCCGCAGATGGGCAGCGCCACCATCCTGTCGCGCATGGCTGACTTGCTGACAGCCCGGCTCATCCGCTGCTGGGTCAATTGCAATGGGGCCTCGACCACAGGTTGGCTTGCGGCCATCCGCGATCCTCATATCGGTCGCGCCTTGGCGGCCATGCATCGGGACCCTGGCGGTAACTGGACACTGGAAAGCCTCGCCGGTGTGGCAGGCCAGTCGCGCTCGATTTTCGCCGAGCGTTTCAGCGCCGTCCTGGGAGAGGGCGCCGCACGCTACCTCGCCCGCCTGCGCATGCAGCTTGCCCGCGAGTTGCTCGGGCAAAACGGCATGTCGGTTGCCGAGGTCGCCACCCGTTTGGGCTACGATTCGGAGGCATCCTTCGCCCGTGCCTTCAAGCGCATCACCAGCGTATCTCCAGGTATTGTGCGCCGCACAATTTCCGGACGAACGGACATGAATTTCGGATTTTAAGATACATATCATCCGAAGAAACTCATTTATGAAGAGCTCCAAACTTTGGAGATCTTCCCGTGACTGACACGACACTAAAGCTTGAAGACACCGCGATCGGCCTTGATGCCGATGCTCCAGCCGCGTGGAGCGCGACAACATGGTTCGCGGTAATTTCGTTGGCGGCCACCAGCTTTGCCCTGGTGTCGGCCGAATTCCTGCCGGCAGGCCTGCTGACGCCGATGGCGCGCGATCTCGGGATCAGCGAGGGGACGGCCGGACAGGTCGTGACCGCCACTGCTTCGGTCGGCGCGGTGACGGCCATGCTGAGTAATGTTCTCATCGGCCGATTGAACCGCAAGACGGTTCTGGTCGGTCTCATGGTCCTGGCGGTCGCTTCCAATATTCTTGCGGCACTGGCGCCCAATTTCTGGTTGTTGTTGCTGGGCAGGGCAGGGCTCGGAATCGCGCTCAGTGCATTCTGGGCGCTGTCGGTCGCCGTGGTCGCCAGGCTGGTTGGCGCCAATGCGACAGGTCGAGGCATGGCTATCGTCACCCTGGGCGTCTCGCTCGCCACCATTGCGGCGCCGTCGATGGGTGCGTTGATCAGCGATTGGCTGGGTTGGCGCGTCGCCATGGCCATGACAGCGGGCTTGGCCGTGTTGGCCATGCTGCTGCAACTGCTTAGCCTGCCGAGCCTGCCTGCGTCAGCCAGCAACAGTCTTGCCGACGTGTTCCGGCTGACGCGGCGTCGCGGCATTCAGCTCGGCATGCTGGCCATCGTCTTGCTGATGACCGGGCATTTTGCCGGTTCCGTCTATGTGCGTCCCTTCCTCGAACAGGTGGCGATGCTTGCAACCGGGCCGATTGCCCTGGCGCTTCTTGGCTTTGGCATTGCCGCCGTGATCGGCAACATTGTCGGCGGCCGCATGGCCGATGCCAATATCCGCCTGGCTTTGGTGGTCACGGCCGTCCTGATGGCGTTTGCGGCGCTGGCGCTGGTGCTTTGGGGCGTGCACATGGGGGTGGCCTTCGGCTTCGTCACGGTCTGGGGCCTGGCCTTCGGCATGGGGCCGGTCGTGCTGCCGACCAATCTCTCCCGTGCCGCGCCCGATGCGCTGGAAGCGGCGGGCAGCCTGATGGTGGTCTCCTTCCAGGTTGCCATCACCATCGGCGCGGTCGTCGGAGGCTATGTCGTGGACAATTATGGCGCCACGGCGCCCCTGACCCTTACCGCCGTCCTTGCGGCTTTGACGGCCATCCTGGCGCTTTTGCAGCCACGCGGCTGAACCAACCGCCACTGACACGGAGCCTCGGTCCGGCCGCCGGTGATGTTGCAGTGGCGTTACACAAGTTGACGTAGGCAACGCGTTGCATCTTGCCACAATCGAGCGTTAGAGCACGCTCGGCTTCGGCCATTGGAGGGTGAGCGACGATCAAGTCGCGCCCTTTTGAGGAGATGACTGACATGAAGAAGTTTTTGCTCGTTGCCGTCGGTTTGGCGGTGCTTGCGGGTTCGGCCTGTTCGAAGGCGCCGGAATGCACCACCGAGATCGCGACCAAGAAGGCGCAGGATATGGCTGCCGCGCTGCAGGAAGCGATCACCAAGGACCCGTCCAAGGCGGCCGACCTGACCGCCAAGGTCCAGGCGGTGACGACCAAGTACCAGGGCAGCACCAACCCGGCGGACGCCTGCAAGGCGTATGACGAGGTGACGGCGGCGATCAAGGGCTGACGCCCGGATCCACCGGTTCAGGGGAGGCGGTAGCGATGGGCTGCCGCCTCTTTTGTTTTAACGGGGTATCGGGGGTCGGGCGCGATGGACGCTCAGTTCGGCGCGATGGAGCCGACTTCAACGGCATCGACACGCTTCAGGCTCATGCCGATGACCGGCACCAGCTGATCCTGGACGCGTACCGCGACTGTCACTGTCATCGAATTGTCGTCGGGTATGCGGGCCTGCATGACGCCGTGCAACTGATTGCGGTTGATGGTGAAGACCACCTTGCGGGCATCGACGACATTGCCGCCGACGATGTCGAGGCCCGAGCCGGCGGAGCCGCCCATGAAGGAACCTTTATAGTCGCGGCCCTTGCGCTCGATCTTGGCCGACATCGGCTGGGTGAACACACCCACCCGGCAGCCGCCATCCAGCGTCATGCCCATCTTGCCGTCCGGCGTCGAGCCGGTGAAGCTGCAGTTGAATTTCGTGCCCTTGTACTTGCCAGCGATGATCTCACCCGGGCCAACCCATTTGCCCTCGGCCGACTGGAAGAACTGCTTGTCTGGCTCCGTCGCGGATGCCTTGCCGGCGATGCCCACGGTTACCGCGATCGCAACCGCCAGAGGCAGCACGCTGGACAGATTTACGCTTTTCATCGAACACACCCGGCAACAACAGAGGCTGTTTTGAAACCAGTGTGACCATGAAGAAGATTGGTTAACGCTTCGTCACTGGGAAGGGCTTGTTCACCGTTCGGCGGGTGTGCTCTCGCCTTCCTTTTTGCTGGCGAACGACGTCAATGCCGAGAGAAAATCACCCAATCCCGGACGCCTCGCGGCGCTGAAGGGCAGGGGTCGCGCCGTTTCCATCGCGGCGATACCGATCCGCGCCGTCATCATGCCGTTGACGACGCCCTCGCCAAGCTTGGCCGAAAGACGTGCCGCCAGGCCATGGCCGACGATCTGCTGGACGAAACTGTCGCCGCCGGCGATCGAGCCGGTCACCGCCAGATGCGCCAGGACGCTGCGGGCCAGGCGGAAGAACCCCAGCGTGCCGGGGCGGCCGCCATAGAGTTCCGACAGGCGGCGAATGAGGCGCCCGGCCTCGAACACGACATAGGCAACATCGACGAGCGCGCGCGGGCTGACCGCGGTCACCAGCGAAACGCGTTTGGCGGCCTCGAGAATCATCACTTTCGCCCGGGCATCGAGCGGTCCGAGAATTTCGGCTTCGGCCAGGCGCACCAGGTTGCCGCCGTCGATGATCTCGCCGCGCAGGTCGGCCAGCGCGCGCCTGCCAGCCGCGGTCTCGGGCTTCGCCGCCACGAATGCCGACAGTTCGTCCACCACCGATCGCGCCGCCGTTGGATCGTCGCGGGCGATGGCATCGAGCGCCCGCTTCTGCAGTTTTTCGACTTCGGCGAGGCGCGCGATCGCCAGGAACTCGCGGATAAGGATCACCAGAAGCGCCAGCACGGCGATGGCTGCCATGCCGGCGGCCAGCCAGCCCAGCCATTCGGCGCGCGCGAAGAGGTCGCGTATGAGTTGGTCGGCCCACAGGCCTACAGCCAGCGAAACCAGCGTGCCGACGGCGCCGAAGAATATGCTGCCGAGCAGCGACCGCTTCCTCGGAGCGATTGCCGGCGGCGGTTCGGCGGCAATGATGTCGGGTTCGTCGAAGACGTCGACTTCCGCGGGGATAACCATCGCCACGTCCACCTTCGTCGCGCGAGGTTTGCGTGGAGCCTCGGTCTGGCGTGCCTGCGGCGCCTCTTGTCTTGGCGCGGCCTCCGGTTCGATGCGGAATGCCGCCGGCTTGCGGGGGGAGGTCATGCGAGATGGTCTCCGATCAGGAACTGCAAGGCGCGGTCCAGCCTGATATGCGGCAAGGACAGGGTGACGCCCTCGGCGGTGCGTTCCAGTTTTGGTGGGCGGAACCGGATGAAACGGATCGCCGGATCCGAGGAATCCTGCCTGTGTTCGGGTCCGGAGGCATCGAATACCGCATCAATTTTCTCCGGCAAGTCACCGGGAAAAATAGCGGTTTCCGTCTTTCCGTCGAATATTTCGCCATTGATCTTCTCGCCCGCTATGGGCGTTCCGATGATGACAGGCAATGTCTCGCGGCCTTGCTTGACCGTGCCTTCGCGGGTCGCGCGCACCGCCGCCATCGCAACCACGTCGACATCGGCGCCGGTGAAATTCGCTCGTGCGACGGCACGGTCGGCCAGCCGCCGCACGATCGCCTGCAGACGATCGTGGCTTTCGTGGTGCAGGTGGTCGGCCTGGGTCGCAGCGACCAGGATGCGGTCGATGCGGCGCGAGAACAGGTCGGTGATGAAACTGCCCCGGCCGGGGCGGAAACAGGCCAGGATTTCCGTTACCGCCCGTTCGAGATCGGCCATCGCGCCCGGACCGGCGTTCAGCGCCTGCATGGCGTCGATCAGCACGATCTGGCGGTCCAGACGCGTAATGTGTTCGCGGAAGAAGGGTTTGACGACATGCGTCTTGTAGGCCTCGTAGCGCCTTTCCATCATGGCGTGCAGCGAGCCGCAGCGCGGGCGCCTGTCGCCGATATTGGCCAGCGGCGCGAAGGTCAGCGCGGGCGAGCCGTCGAGGTCGCCGGGCATCAGGAAACGCCCGGGCGGCAAGGTCGACAGCGCCCGTTCGTCGAGCTTGCAGGCCTTGAGATAGGCAGCGAAGCTTTCGGCCAGGCGCCGGGCCGTCATCTCGTCGGCGTCGGCATTCGGGTCGATATCGGCGGAGATGGCCCGCCAGGCTCGCGATAGGTCCTCGCGCACCGGCAGAACAGCCATCTCATGGGCTTCTCGTGAAAAATCGGCGAAGGATTTGCCAAGCAGCGGCAGGTCGAGCAGCCATTCCCCGGGATAGTCGACGATGTCGACCGAAAGCTTGCCGGAAGAGAACATGCGGCTCCAGCCGGAAGCCGATTCATACTCTATGGTCAGCCGCAACTCCGAGATGGCGCGCGTCGAATCGGGCCAGACGCGGTCATTGACCAATGCCGCGATATGATCCTCGTACTGAAAGCGCGGTACCGCGTCGTCAGGCTGCTCCTCGAGGAAGGCTCGGGCGATGCGCCCGGATTTCTGCGCTTCGAACAGCGGCAGGCGGCCTCCGTGGATCAGATTGTGGACGAGCGCCGAGATGAACACCGTCTTGCCCGCGCGGGAAAGACCGGTTACGCCCAGGCGCAGCGATGGTGAAAAAAGCCCGGTGGCGCGGCCCGACAGCGTATCGAGGGCAATTCTAGCCTCGTCGGTGAAAGTGGTCAGCGATGATGCCAAAATGCGGTCTCTCGGGCTTCGGTCCATCCGATATAGGGGCTGGAACCCGGCTTTGAAATGGCGCCCGAGCCGAGGTCAGCATTCGGCCGGCGTCAGGAAAGCTTCGAGATATCCCAGGCCCTGGGCCGCCTTTGCCAGATCGTCGAGGAAGCGCACCACCGCCAGGCCCGCGGTCGGGAAGCCATGATTGAGCGTCGTGCGCGCAGTCCCGTCGCCATCGCCGGAAACGGCCATGGCAAGGTCCTCCATCATCGGGTTGTGGCCAATGACGAGCAGGGAGCCCGCCCCGCCATGGTCGCGGATGAGACGGAGGTAGCCGGCCGCATCTTCGCTGTAGAGCGTATCGAAAAACAGGACCTTGCCGGTGTCGGTCTGGCCGGCAAGGCCTTCCAGCGTTTCCCTGGCGCGCGCGGCGTTGGAGCAGAGCGTCCGGTCCGGGATATAGCCGCGTGAGCGCATGGCGGCCCCGATGATCTCGGCGTCGGCACGCCCGGATGCGTCGAGAGGGCGGTCGAAATCGCGCATGCCGGGCAGCGCCCAGCCGGCTTTGGCGTGTCGCAACAGAAAGAGCCTGCTCACCCAACCTCCAATGATGCCCAAGCAACGCCGCGATTAGCCACGAGAACGGCGCCGCGCACAATGGCCATCTGTTTCAGGCCATATGTTTCGCATCCTGAATTGCTCATGAGATGACGTGGCCAAGAATGACGTGGCCCGAGTTCAAGTACTTCCGAATTCAATACAGCCGCGTCTCGCCCCAACGAGGACGTCGGGAGCGCTTTAACAATTGCGTGACTCGGTGGCCGATTGCGCTTGTGCAGGCGTCTGGTGGCGAATATATAGGCGCCAAATTTGGGGCAGTTTGGGTGAGTCGAATGAACGACATCGTTACCGCCGATTACGTACCCTCCGAAGACGAGCCGTTCATGAACGAGCGGCAGAAATCCTACTTCCGCCTGAAGCTCGTCACCTGGAAAAATGACATATTGCGCGAAGCGCGCGAAACCCTCGAAATCCTGCAGCAGGAAAACGCCAACCACCCAGACCTCGCCGACCGCGCCTCTTCTGAAACCGACCGCGCCATCGAACTCAGGGCCCGCGACCGTCAGCGGAAGCTTATCTCCAAGATCGATTCGGCGCTGCAGCGCATCGACGAGGGTACATATGGCTATTGCGAGGAAACCGGCGAGCCGATCGCTCTGAAGCGGCTCGACGCCCGCCCGATCGCAACCTTGTCGATCGAGGCTCAGGAGCGCCACGAGCGTCGCGAGAAAGTTTATCGCGACGACTGAGTGCCTTGCACGGAACTAATTTCGAAATGGCCGGGTTTGCCCGGCCATTTTTTATTCGTGCGCCGTGATGGAAGTTGCCTGACCGCAGCCGATACGAGCGGCTCAGGCACCAATCATCGCTTCTGGCTGGAAAGTTCACCAAGCAGCCTGGTCATCTCATCGTCGAGCGACTGTGGCGCCTTGGCCGCCGGTTTGCCCACCGGACCTCCGGAGCGCGGCTGGTCGAGCGAAACCTCGAGCTCCTTCATCAGCGTGTCGTCGATGCTGTCCTGCCTTGGTGGTGGCGGCGCGTGTTTGACCACGTTGGCATTGGCGGAGCCATAGGCGGGCAGCGGTGTGACATTGGTCGGTGCATAGGTCTGCGCCGCCGGCTTTGGGGCGGGCGCCGGCGCGGGCGGCGGCGTTGGACGCTGGCGGGCAGGGGCCGCGGCGGCCACGGGCTGCGGAGCGGGCGCCTGTCTTGCGGGGGCGGGAGGGGCGGGCTGCGGCGGACGCGGTTTCGCCGCCGGAGCCGGGGCAGCGGCCGGCACGGGCTGCAAGCCGCCATCTCCGGTCAGTGCCGGACGGCGAGGCGCGGCCAGACGTATGTCCCGCTCCACGACGACATCGGTCGGGCCGCCGATCAGAAGCAGGTGTTCGATGTCGTCCCGGCGCACCAGCACCAGCCGGCGATGGCTGTCGACGGCGGTGGCATCCATGACCGCGAGCCGCGTCTTGCGGTTCCGGCCGCCTGCCACAAACGTGCCGAAGGTCAGGTTTCGGATAAGCCTGACGATGATGAGGACGATGACCAGCAGGATCAGCGCCGCGAAGGTCCACAGCAGCGCTGCGGCATAACCGGGACCCGCCACGCTATCCAGCCACTGCATTGGTTTCCCCTGATCGGTTTTGGAAAGTGACGCGACACTAGACTGTTGCGGCTGGCCACCGCAAGTTGCCTTTCACGCATCGTGAACAGGTTGAAACACTCCTGGCCCGAGCCGGCATCATTTTTATCTGACATTTGCCGCCCGGGCCTTTTCCAGACTGGGAGAATATGATTCAACCGGCTAAGGCACGTCGCGGTGAAACGGATTCATCCGGCGCGCCTCAGGTCCTTGTTTTCATGCATCTCGTCTTCCCGAAGCCGAAGTCACTTTTGGGCGAAATGCATTAGGGGCGGAACGTCGGACTTCACGAGCAGGGGACATATGGCCAAGGAAGCGCGCGGCGATTTCTATCCGGTACCGATCGTCGACCAGAACACGCGACCGGGCGCGGTCACCCGGCTCATCATCTTCATCGTCGTTCTGACGGGCGCCGCGATCGTCTTCGGTCTTTTCCGCGAACGCCTCGGCGATCCCTTCCTGCTAGGCATGCTCGGCGTGCTGGCGATGATCGGCGTCGGCTTCCTCTTCGCGACGGCGATCGGCTTCGTGCAGATCACGCCGCGCTCGACCGGCGATGAACTCTCCAAGGCTTTCGTCGATTCGATGTCGCAGGGTCTCCTGGTCACGGACACCAAGGGCCGCGTCGTCTACGCCAACCGGGCCTATGCCGACATGACCGGCGCCTCGTCGGCCGCCGATCTCAAAACTGTCGAAGGGCTGCTTTCCGACGTTCCCGAAGCCTCGGTGACCATTTACCGGCTGGCATCGGGTCTGCGCGATGGTCAGCCCGGCGATGGCGAGTTCCGGCTGGCGCAATCGATCCGCCCGGGCGCCGAACCGGGCGCCCGCTGGTACAGGGCGCGCGCCCGCACCTTCAGCGTCCCGGGCCAGCGTCTGCCGATGCTGGCATGGCAGCTCGCTGACATTTCGCAGGAGCGCGCCGAGCAGGAACGCTTCTTCCTCGACCTGCAGAAAGCCATCGACCATCTCGATCATGCTCCGGCCGGGTTCTTTTCCGCCGACCAGGATGGCCGCGTCACCTATATCAATGCCACGCTCGCGGAATGGCTGGGCATCGACCTCGCCAGTTTCACGCCCGGTGCCGTGGCCTTGCCCGACATCGTTGCCGGGGACGGCATGGCGCTGGTGCGTTCGGTCAAGGCCGATCCCGGTACGACGCGCAACGCCGTCATCGATCTAGACCTGACGACGATGACCGGCGAGGCGCTGCCGGTGCGCTTCATGCATCGCGTTTCGGCCAGCCGCGAAGGCGTCGGCGGTCCGACGCGCACGATCGTGCTCAACCGAACGCAGGGCGAGGATGCTTCCGCCGACCTGCGTGCCTCGGAAGTGCGCTTCACCCGCTTTTTCAATTCGACGCCGATGGCCATCGCGGGCGTCGATGCCAGCGGGCGCATCCTGCGCACCAACGCGCCTTTCCTGTCGCTGTTTTCCTCGGTCGTCGACCGCGATGCCGTCGACCGCCGTGTGCGGCTCGATACGGTGATCCACGAGCGCGACCGGCCGGCCTTTGCCGCCGCGTTCGAGAAGGCCCGGCAGCGGCAGGCGGACATCGAGCCGATCGACACCGTCCTGCCCGGCAATGAAGAGCGGCATATCCGTTTCTACGTCAACGCCGTGGCCGATGGCACCGGCGGCGAGGGCGCCGAGGAATCGGCCATCGTCTATGCCGTCGAGACGACCGAGCAGAAGGCGCTCGAGGGGCAGATGGCGCAGAGCCAGAAAATGCAGGCGGTCGGCCAGCTCGCCGGCGGCATCGCGCACGACTTCAACAACGTGCTGACCGCCATCAACATGCCCTCGGACCTGCTCTTGACCAACCACCGGCCGTCGTACCCGTCCTTCCCCGACATCATGAACATCAAGCAGAACGCCAACCGGGCCGCCTCGCTGGTCAGGCAGTTGCTGGCCTTCTCGCGCAAGCAGACGCTGCGGCCGGAGGTGCTGAACCTCACCGACGTTCTGGCCGATCTGCGCATGCTGCTTGCCCGCCTCGTCGGCAACGACATCAAGCTCAAGATCGACCATGGCCGCGACCTGTGGCCGGTCAAGGTCGATATCGGCCAGTTCGAGCAGGTGGTGGTCAACCTTGCCGTCAATGCACGGGACGCGATGCCCGCCGGCGGCGATCTCACCGTGCGCACCCGCAATGTGACCGCCGAGGAATGCAAGACCTTCCCCTACCGCGAGCTAGCAGCGGCCGACTACGTCGTGGTCGAGGTCGAGGACACCGGCAGCGGCATCGCGCCCGATGTGCTGAAGAAGATTTTCGAACCCTTCTTCACCACCAAGGAAGTCGGCAAGGGCACCGGCCTTGGCCTGTCCATGGTCTATGGCATCATCAAGCAGACGGGCGGCTTCATTTTCTGCGATTCCGAGGTCGGCAAGGGATCGACCTTCCGCATCTTCCTGCCGCGTCACATCGCCGAAGCGAAAAAGGCGGCCGAACCCGGCGAAACACCGGCCACCGCGCCGGTCAAGGCCGCCGACACCGCCAAGGACCTGTCCGGATCGGCCACGGTGCTGCTGGTCGAGGACGAGGATGCCGTGCGCATGGGCGGTGTGCGGGCGCTGACCTCGCGCGGCTACACCGTTCACGAGGCGTCTTCGGGCGTCGAGGCGCTGGAAGTGTTCGAAGCGCTCGGCGGCAAGGTCGACATCGTCGTGTCCGACGTGGTGATGCCGGAGATGGATGGGCCGACCCTGCTCGGCGAATTGCGCAAGCGCCAGCCGGACATCAAGTTCGTCTTCGTCTCCGGCTATGCCGAGGACGCTTTCGCCAGGAACCTGCCGGCGGAAGCGCATTTCGGTTTTCTGCCCAAGCCGTTCTCGCTCAAGCAACTGGCGACGGTCGTCAAGGACATGCTTGAATCGTAGAAGCGGTCAGGCCGCTTCCCGCTTCAGCGCCATCTGCTCGTCCATGCCCGGCCGGTGGCCGCGCAGATAGAGCGCGCAGGTCGTGCGCAACATCGATGCGAAGTTGGGAATGGCGCCGTTGATCTCGATGGCTTCGTCATACAGCTTCGAGATGAATTTGGGCGTCGTCAGGCCCTGGCTGTCGGCGATTTCGTCAAGCAAGGCCCAGAATGTCGCCTCGAGCTGGATGCTTGTCGAATGGCCGTCGATACGGATCGACCGGTTGATCTGGCGATAGCCTTCCGGATCCTGTGCGGCAAAGACTCTGCACATTGTTTTCTCCCGTTTTTGTTGGTCTTGGGCGCCGACGGGGCGGTCGGCGCCTTTTGAGCACTGCCTGCGATTTCATCTTCGACCGGACGACCGGCAACGGCAATCAGACTTTCGTCCTTAGGCAGGGACATATCCTTTTTCCCGATCCCATGCGTGGTAATCGGCTGCCACCACCTTTCTTCGCAGGCGCTCATAATCATCTCCGAAGCACGAACCGCGGAGTCTGATTTGGCAAAGGCGATCCACACCATGATCCGGGTTCTGGACGAGGCCCGGTCCATCGATTTCTATACCAGGGCGTTCGGCCTGGAGGTTGCCCAGCGGCTGGATTTCGAGACCTTCACGCTGGTCTATCTCAGCAATGCCGACACGCCGTTCGAGGTCGAGTTGACTGTCAACAAGGGCAGGCAGGAACCTTATGCGCTCGGCGACGGCTACGGACATCTCGCGGTGTCGGTCGCCGATCTCGACAGCGAGCACGACAGGCTCGGCGCCCTCGGCCTCAACCCGAAAAAGATCGTCGAGTTCAACCGCGATGGTTCCCTCATCGCCCGCTTCTTCTTCATCGAGGACCCCGACGGCTACAAGATCGAGGTCCTGCAGCGGGGAGGGCGCTTCCTTTAGGAAATCACCAGCTGCGCGGGCCGGCGCGGCGCCAGCAACGGCACTCTTTGGAGTGCGAACAGCAAGCAGGGAGGAAAACATGGTCACGATCTACGAGCGGAAGCCCCAGGAGAGAAAGGACGGGCTTTCGCGTCGCGAACTTCTAAAACGCGGCGGCGTCGGCGCGCTGCTGGTCATTTCCGGCAGCGCCATCATCAGTCCCGAACATGCCTGGGGACTGGAGATGGCGGCGCTGAAGCCTGAAACAATGGCGACGCTGATCCAGGTGGCCCGCGACATCTATCCGCACGACCAGGTGCCGGACAAATACTACGCAGTCGCCGTCAAGGGGCATGACGAGACCGCTGCCAAGGATCCTGCCCACAAGGATCTCATCGAGAAGGGCATTGCCGAACTCGACAGCAGGGCCGGGCCCGGAGGCTATCGCGGACTTGGCTGGGAAGAGCAGCGCGTCGCACTGCTCAAGGAGGTCGAGAATTCGCCCTTCTTCCAGGCGGTTCGCGGCGGGCTCGTCGTCAGCCTCTACAACCAGAAGGAGCTCTGGCCGATCTTTGGCTATGAGGGCGAGTCCTACTCCAAGGGCGGCTACATCGCGCGCGGCTTCAACGACATCGAGTGGCTCTGAGCCGCTCTGTCCTATCAGCTATTTGACCGATTTCATGGGAGGAAACCATGGCAGCACAATTTGATCTGAAAAACGACGGCGTGGTCGTCATCATCGGCTCGGGCGCCGGCGGCGGTACGCTCGGCAACGAACTGGCGCAGAAGGGCATCGACGTCGTCATCCTCGAGGCCGGCGCACGTCACGAATATGAGGATTTCATCAACGACGAGTGGGATTCCTTTGCCCAGCTCGCCTGGAAGGATAAGCGCACCACTTCAGGCGATTGGCGCGTGGCCAAGGATTTCCCGAATCTGCCGGCCTGGATTGTCAAATCGGTCGGCGGCTCGACCACGCACTGGGCCGGCGCGTCGCTGCGCTTCCAGGAGCATGAGTTCAAGACGCTATCCACCTACGGCAAGTTGGAAGGCGCCAATCTCCTGGACTGGCCGGTCACGCTGGCCGAGATGGAGCCATATTACGCCAAGGCGGAAGCCAAGATGGGCGTGACCGGCACCAACAATTGGCCGCGCCTGCCTGGCAACAACAATTTCAAGGTGCTGAAGGCCGGCGCCGACAAGCTTGGCTATAAGGAATGCCATACCGGCAACATGGCCATCAATTCGGTCGAGCGCGATGACCGCAATTCCTGCCAGCAGACCGGCTTCTGCTTCCAGGGCTGCAAATGGGGAGCCAAATGGTCGACCCTCTACACGGAAATCCCCAAGGGCGAGGCGACGGGCCATCTCGAAGTCCGGCCTGACGCCATGGTGATCAAGATCAACCATGATGCCTCGGGCAAGGTCACCGGCGTGGTCTACGCCGACAAGGACGGCAAGCTGCAGGAGCAGAAGGCCCGCATCGTCGCCGTTGCCGGTAACTCCATCGAGAGCCCCCGCCTGCTGCTCAATTCCGAATCGAGCAAATTCCCGCATGGCCTCGCCAATTCGTCCGGGCAGGTCGGCAAGAACTACATGCGACACACCACGGGCTCGGTCTACGCCATCTTCGACAAGCCGGTGCACATGTATCGCGGCACCACCATGGCCGGCATTATCCGTGACGAGGCGAGACACGACCCGTCTCGCGGTTTCGTCGGCGGCTATGAATTCGAAACGCTGTCGTTAGGTCTGCCCTTCATGGCTGCCTTCCTGAACCCTGGCGGCTGGGGCCGCTCCTTCACCACCGCGCTCGACCATTACGACCACATGGCCGGGCTATGGATCGTCGGCGAGGACATGCCGCGCGAGGAGAACCGCATCACGCTGCACAAGGACGAGAAGGATGAGCACGGCATGCCGATCGCCGACGTGCATTTCGACGACCACCCCAACGACACCGCAATGCGCAACCATGCCTACAAGCAGGCGACGGCACTCTACGATGCTGTCGGCGCCACGCGCAGCTTCCCAACGCCGCCCTATCCCTCGACCCACAATCTCGGCACCAACCGGATGAGCGAGAAGGCACAGGATGGCGTTGTGAACAAACATGGCCAGGCGCACGACATCAAGAACCTGTTCGTGTCGGACGGCAGCCAGTTCACCACGGGCGCGGCTGAAAATCCGACGCTCACCATCGTATCGCTGGCGATCCGCCAGGCCGACTATATCGCCGCGCAAATGTCGGCGAAGACGATCTAGCCTCCCGACTGCCTGCTGGCGCGGGGCCCGACCGGGTTCCGCGCCCTTTTTATTCGCCCGATATTCAGGCTCCGACCGGCTGTCCGTCCTTGCGGCGGATCGCGACGACCGAAGGCCGGGGCGGCTGGCCATCCCTGAAGTCGGGCCACAGCGATTGCGCCTTGTCGAGCGTCTCGGCATCCTCGGAGGGATGCTGCACGGACAGGAACAAGGTCGTGCCATCCGGCGTGAAGCAAGGGCCGGTCGCCTCCGCGCCATGCGGGCAGGTGAACAGCAGCTTCGGCAGGCCGCGCGCCGGGCCTTCCGTGTCGACGCCATAGACGCCGTCCGGCAGGTCGAAGTCGTTGGCGCCATCGGTCGCCACCCAGAGGCGTCCGGCCGGGTCGAAGGTGATGTTGTCGGGGCAGACGAACCAGCCATTGTCCGATGTGTCGGGATGGAAGGTGGCGCCGATCTTGACGTCCCTGGGATTGCCGCAGAGCACGAACAGATCCCAGGCGTATTTGTCCGCCGTGTGGTCGGCGTCCGCGCCGCGGCCGCCGGGCGGGATCAGTTCGACGATGTGGCCCCAGAGATTCTCGGGGCGCGTGTTGGCCGGATTGATCTTGGATTCGTCGCGCTTCTTGTTCTTGGTCATGACGGCGTAGATCCGCCCGGTCACCGGATTGGTCTCGATGTCCTCCGGTCGGTCCATCGGCGTCGCTCCAAGCGCGTCGGCGGCGAGCCGTGTTTTCAAAAGCACCTCGGCCTGGTCGGCAAAGCCGTTCTCGGGAGTGAGCTTGCCCTGGCCGTGCACCAGCGGCAGCCAGCTCATCGAGCCATCGGCGTCGTAGCGGGCGACCGAGAGCACGCCATCGTCCAGCAGGCCGTTGCTGGAGGCCGGGTTTGCCTTGTCGTAGGCCTTGTTCGAGACGTAGCGGTACATGTACTCGAAATAATCGTCGTCGCCCATGTAGACGACGATGCGGCCGTCCTTGTTGAGCACCACTGTCGAGGCTTCATGCGACATGCGGCCGAGCGCGGTGCGCTTCACCGGCTTCGACTTGGGGTCATAGGGATCGATCTCCACAACCCAGTCGAAGCGGTTCGGCTCGTTCGGTTCCTTGTCGATGTTGAAGCGGTCATGGAAGCGGCCACGGCCGTAGATATCGGATCCGTCGAAGCCGTAGCGGTCGAGAATGTCGGATGTCGGCGCCTTCTTCGGGTCGCCGCCGAACAGGTCGGAAACGCCTTCCTCGCAGGTCAGCACGGTGCCCCATGGCGTAAACCCGCCGCTGCAATTGTAGCTCGTGCCGAGCACTTTTGTGCCGGTCGCATCGGCCGAGGTTTTCATCAGCGCATGGCCGGCTACCGGTCCGGAAACCGTCATTGCCGTGCTGGCGGTGATGCGGCGGTTGAGCGGGCTGTCCTCGATGACAGCCCATTTGCCGTCCTTGAGCATCACCTCGACGATCGAATGCCCCATCGCAGCCAGACCGAGGTCGACCTGTTCCTTGGTCATGGCCTTGCCGGCGCCGTCCTCGGCCATGCCCGGGAACATCACATTCGGCGAGATATATTCATTGTTGACGCAAAGCAGGCCGTGGTCGGAGTTCACCGAACCTTTGGGCAGCGGCATGAACGCGATGTAGTCGCAATTGTAACCGAAACGCTTTTCCTGCTCGTCGGCCGCTATCGCGTTGCCGTCGAACTCCGGCAGGCCGGCCACCAGCGGATCGCCCCAGCGCGCGACGACCGTGGTTTCATAGCCTTCGGCCGCCGCGTGTGTCTTGTCGTAGACGCGCTTCAGTTCGGGAAAGCCGAGCGTGGAAAGCGCCGCCGAGGCATGTGTTTCGCCGGCAAACAAAGAGCCGACAAAGCCGCCGCCGGCGACCAGCGCTCCGGTGGCCAGGCCACCCCTGAGGATGTCGCGGCGCGAAGCGCGCGCGGCGATGACATCGCGGATGACGGGGGAGGATGAAGACGGGGAACTGGCCATGATGTCTGCCTCTCGGGTGGATGTTGACGGCGCACCGCTGCCTAATCCGCTTCGGCAACATGCAAATGACAGACGCGTTTCCACGCCAGCCGCCGTGGCGGTCCGCAATCTCCCGGTGACTGGAAAGGCCTTCAGTTCTTCGTACAGGTCGAAGCGGTGAAGGCGCCGTCCGGCTGCTTCATGATGATGTCGAAGGAAGGCTGGGTCTGGCCGTCCAGCGTCGCCTGAGTCAGCGAGATCGTATTGCCGCCTGTCGTGTAACCACCGACCGGCCCGAGCCACGAGATCACGCCGTTCGCGTCCATCTGGTAGTTGTAGGCTTGTTGCGAGGTCCCGAAAGTGGCCGGCCCGCTATAGACGTTGCCCTTGATGGTGATCTCGCCGAGGTCGAGGAACATGCCCAGCAGATAGACTTCGCAGTGATAGGCGCCGTCCGGCATCTTGCCGTCGCTGAAATCAGCCCGCGCGCCACCGGTTGATGTCGCCAGAAGCAGGAGGCCGATGGAAATGCGGGAAATCAGGGATGCCATTGCGTCGCTCGGTTTAAGCGCCAGCTTGCCCTATTTCCGTTCCGCGCCGCAATATCCGGTATCCGCATGCGAGGGCGGAGGGCAAATTATAGGCACTTCATAGATTTGGGCAGAAATTAGGCATAAGCCCTTGTGCATTGCGCAAATTTCTCTCAACCAAATTTTTACCAGCCCTATTGGTCTTGCCTCGTATGACAGGATAACAGACTGATAATATTAGATTATTGACGTCTCTTTGACACCTCCATGACGGTTGGCACGCGGGTTGCATCGCATTGTTGCGGTGCAATCAACCAGCTTGGGAGTCTTTCGTATGAGGGGTCATTTCTCGACAATAACAAAAATGGTTTCGGCGGGCGTGATTGCCGCCGGCATGATGCTATCGGCGCCCGCCAGGGCGGCCGACGATACGATCAAGGTCGGCATTCTCCATTCGCTGTCGGGGACCATGGCGATTTCGGAGACGACGCTGAAGGACGCCATGCTGATGCTCATCGACGAGCAGAATGCCAAGGGCGGCCTGCTCGGCAAGAAGCTCGAGGCCGTCGTCGTCGATCCGGCTTCGAACTGGCCGCTGTTCGCCGAGAAGGCGCGCGAGCTGATCTCGAAGGACAAGGTGGCGGCGGTGTTCGGCTGCTGGACCTCGGTCTCGCGCAAGTCGGTGCTGCCGGTGTTCTCCGAACTCGACAACATTCTTTTCTATCCCGTCCAGTATGAGGGCGAGGAGAGCGAGCGCAACGTGTTCTACACCGGCGCCGCGCCAAATCAGCAGGCAATACCCGCCGTCGATTACCTCATGAGCGAGGATGGCGGTTCGGTGAAGCGCTGGGTGCTTGAAGGCACCGACTACGTCTACCCCCGCACCACCAACAAGATCCTCGAGGCGTATCTGAAGGCCAAGGGCGTTCCCGCCGAGGATATCATGGTCAACTACACGCCGTTCGGTTTCTCCGACTGGCAGACCGAGGTCTCGGCGATCAAGAAGTTTGGCTCTGCCGGCAAGAAGACCGCTGTCGTGTCGACCGTAAACGGCGACGCCAACGTGCCGTTCTACAAGGAACTCGGCAATCAGGGCATCAAGGCCGAAGACATCCCGGTCATGGCCTTTTCGGTCGGCGAGGAAGAACTGGCTGGTCTCGACACTGCCCCGCTGGTCGGCCATCTCGCCGCCTGGAACTATTTCGAGAGCATCGATACGCCCGAGAACAAGAAGTTCATCGAGAACTGGCACAAGTTCATCAAGAACGACAAGCGCACCACCAACGACCCGATGGAAGCCCATTACATCGGCTTCAACATGTGGGTGAAGGCGGTCGAGAAGGCCGGCACCACCGATCCCGACAAGGTCATCGACGCCATGGTCGGTGTATCCGTGCCGAACCTTACCGGCGGCTACGCAACCATGATGCCGAACCATCACATCACCAAGCCGGTTTTTATCGGTGAGATCCAGGCTGACGGCCAGTTCCAGACCGTGTGGCAGACGCCTGGTCTGCTGGTCGGCAAGGAATGGTCGGATTACCTGCCTGATTCCAAGGACCTGATCTCGGATTGGCGCGCGCCGCTCAGCTGCGGCAACTTCAACGTCAAAACCGGCAAATGCGGCGGCAAGGGCACGAACTGATCCCGGTCTGAACCTCTTGGGGTTCATGACCCGGTCTGAACCCCTTGGT
>NZ_JAFKIC010000339.1 GCF_017306585.1 Mesorhizobium sp.
GCACGTCGCCCGCGCCGATCGCGACTGGCGTTCCGGCAAGCAGACCCGTCGCCTCGGCCGCCGCCGGTGCGATCGTACCGCCCAAGGTTTCGGACTCGGCGACCGGTGGCAACTTGCCGGCGAGATCGGTCACGCCGAACAATTCCAGCATTTCGTCGCTGCGGCCTCGCAAAAGCGCGCTCCCCGGCGCGACGGCGGCCTCGGTTCGGTCGGCCGCGGCCAGGCCCGTGAGTCTCAGCCTGAGAAAATCCTTGTAGCACAGCACATGGGCTGTCCGTTCCAGCACGTCGGGCTCGTGTCTCTTCAGCCACATGAGCAGCGGCAATGTGCAGCCTTGCTGAAGCATGCATCCGTCGGACAGGAATATCCGGTGGTAGAAATCGGGAATGGCGGCGACGCGCTCCTCGAGCATCTCCTGGGCGCGGCTGTCTTCCCAGACGATGCCGGGCCGCAGAGCATTGCCCGTTTCGTCCGAGAGCCATGCGCCGACCATTGCCGCGGAAAGACCGACGGCCGCGATATCCCTGCCGCTCACTCCGGCGTCCGACATCGCCGACCGGATGGCGCAAACCATCGCATCCCAGGCGGAACTGGCATCGATCTCGGACCAACCCGGATGCGGCCGTTGCAGACGGATACGATGCATGCCCGTGCCGAGTTGTCGGCCCAGATCGTCGAAGACGGCGGCCTTGGTGACGGAAGAGCCGGCGTCGATGCCGAGCAGATAGCGGCTCATCGCGCAAACGCTCCGGAAGGAACCCGCGCGGAGGACAGGCAGGCTCCGCCGGACTTCGGCGCTTCGCGAAGTGTCATGCTATGCTCCCAGGCTCAGCTCGGCCACGAAGTCGTAGGCGTCGCCGCGGAAAATGGAATGGCTGCACTCCACGATGCGACCGTCCTGCAGTCGTGTCGTGCGATGGATGTCGAGCGCCGCCGAGCCGACCGGCACCTGCAACAGGCGCGCGTTATCGGCATCGATATTGATGGCGCTGAAGTGCTGCGTGGCGCTGACGGGATTGTGCCCCAGCGCCCGCAGCGTCTCGTAGAGCGACGCACCGACCTGCTCGGGATCGACAAGTATGCTCGCTGGTGAAATCGACCATTCGACCGCCATCGGCTCGTCATCGGCCAGCCGCAGCCTTTGCAGCCTTATGATCGGCTCTCCCTCGGCCACGCCCAGCAGCGCGGCCTCGCCCGCCCCGGCAATGGCGCGCTCCCGCGACAACCAGAGCGTACCCGCCCTGCGGCCGCGCGCGGTCATGTCTTCGGTGAACGAATAGAGGCGGCTGAGGCTCTGCGCGTAGCGCCTGGCCTCGCCGCAGACATAGTTGCCGCTGCCATGCCGCTGGGCGATCAGTCCCTTGGCAACAAGCTCGGCCAGCGCCTTGCGCACGGTCACGCGCGAAATGCCGAGCGCGACGGCCATGTCGCGCTCGGAGGGCAGCACGGCACCGGGCCGCAATTCGCCTGCGGCGATGGCTTTCGCCACCAGGGCATAAAGCCGCCGGTAGGCAGGCGCCGGGCCGCCCATTTCAAAACGGCGTGGATTGAATATGTCCAGAGGACCCACCATCGAGGCTGAAGATAATACCACATGAATACCAATTCTAATACCACTTCAAGCCTGATACGTCCGCGCGACCTCGTGGCCGAAGTGTTTCCGGCGTGCTGGCGCATCCAGGCGACCTGCGTCCGCCTCGACCTCCCATTGTCAGGGGCTTGACGTAGTCATCGAAGATCGCCGCCTTTGGCATGGACCACGAAGCCCGGCCGCGCTATCCCTGCCGGCATGAAAAAAGGCGATCATCTCTTTCTTGTCGACGGCTCCGGCTACATTTTCCGCGCCTATCACGCGCTGCCGCCGCTGAACCGCAAATCCGACGGCCTGCCGACCAATGCCGTGCTCGGCTTCTGCAACATGGTCTGGAAACTGATGCAGGACGCCCGCAACACCAGTGTAGGTGTCGTGCCGACGCATTTCGCCGTCATTTTCGACTATTCCTCGAAGACCTTCCGCAGCGAGCTTTATCCCGAATACAAGGCCAACCGCTCGGCGCCGCCGGAAGACCTCATCCCGCAATTCGGCCTGATCCGCCAGGCGACGGTCGCCTTCAACCTGCCCTGCATCGAAATGGAGGGATTCGAGGCCGACGACATCATCGCCACCTATTGCAGGCTTGCCTGCGAGGCCGGCGCCGACACCACGGTCATCTCCTCCGACAAGGATCTCATGCAACTGGTCGGCCCGACTGTCGGCATGTACGACCCGATGAAGGACCGCCAGATCGGCATTCCCGAAGTGATCGAGAAATGGGGCGTGCCGCCGGAAAAGATGATCGATCTGCAGGCGCTCACCGGCGACTCGGTCGACAACGTGCCCGGCGTGCCCGGCATCGGCCCGAAGACCGCGGCGCAACTTCTCGAACAGTTCGGCGATCTTGACGGATTGCTCGCGCGCGCCACCGAGATCAAGCAGGACAAGCGCCGCGAAACCATCATCGCCAATGCCGACAAGGCGCGCATCTCGCGCCAATTGGTGACGCTGAAGAACGATGTTCCCATGAAGGAAGGGCTGGACGAGCTGGTGCTGCAGCCGCCGGACGGGCCGAAGCTGATCGGTTTTCTGAAGACGATGGAGTTCACCACGCTGACGCGCCGCGTCGCCGAAGCCACGGCCACCGAGATCGGCGATGTCCAGGCCGCCGCCGTCACCGTCGAACGCGCCGACACCGCGCATGGCCCGGATGTCGGCGCGGGCGCGCCCGCGGCCCCGAGGCCGGCCACGCAGACAGCGGGTGACGCACCCGCAATGGCCGAAACCGCGCCGCCGAAGGGCGATACCCCTTCCCTGCTTTCGGCGCTACGGCTGGAACGGGCCTCGGCAGGCAAGATCGACACCTCGGCCTACCAGGCCATTCGTGACACAGCCGCGCTGAAATCCTGGATCGCCGAGGCCAGGGAAGCCGGCATTCTTGCCTTCGACGGCGAGACCACCTCGTCCGACCCGATGCAGGCCGATCTGATCGGGCTTTCCATGGCCATCGCACCCGGCCGCGCCGTCTATGTGCCGCTTGCCCACAAGAGCGGCAATGGCGATCTGCTTGGCGGCGGCCAGCTGGAAAACCAGATCCCGGTGCGCGAGGCCTTGGCGCTCCTGAAGCCGCTGCTTCAGGACCGGTCCGTCCTCAAGATCGTCCAGGACATGAAATACGACATCGTCGTGATGAGCCGGCACGGTGTCGAGGTCGCCCCGTTCGACGACACCATGCTGATCTCCTATGTGCTCGATGCCGGCACTGTCGGACATCACGACCTGGCCGGGCTTTCGGAAAAATGGCTCGGCCATGCGCCGGCCTCGAAGAAGGAGCTTGCCGGCTCGGGCAGGACCGCCATCGGCTTCGATCAGGTCGACATCGAGCGGGCAACGCTCTACGCGGCCGGACAGGCCGATCTCACCTTGCGGGTCTGGCAGGTGCTGAAGCCCCGGCTAGCGGCCAAGGGCCTGGTTTCGGTGTATGAGCGGCTGGAGCGGCCGCTGGTGCC
>NZ_JAFKIC010000340.1 GCF_017306585.1 Mesorhizobium sp.
CGACGCCGCTGTCAGTCCCTTCTCCCCGTCACTATACGGGGAGAAGGTGCCGGCAGGCGGATGAGGGGCAGCGCCGCGTAAACAATCGAGGGCCCTCTTGATTTGTTCTTGCTATGTTCTAGGTTGATGGATCTTGCCAATTTGTCGGCTGGGATCGGTTATGCGTGAGTTACCTACATTCGGGATCGCCAAAAACGGCCAGCGCTTCTTCGAATGGAAAGACTTGGAACGACATTTCGAAGACCGGATATTCTTCGCCATCCTTGCCGAGACCACAATCGCCGGCCCTCTCGCGCGGAAGGCCGTCACTTTGGATCGTGAGCTGGGATTACAAAGTTTGTTTGTTCCGGAAGACCACATCCATATCTCGTTGGTAAGTCTCGGCGACCACGACGAGTTCCCGGACGCATTGATCGAAGATGCATGCCGCATAGGCTCGATGGTCGTTGCGAAACCGTTCAAGGTTTCGTTCGATCGCCTGTCGTCTTTTGGTGGTGGTTCGCTCGTTCTGCGCGGCAGCTCAGGCAGCAATGCGGCGCTTCAGGAATTCTGGCGAAAGCTAACCGCTCTGATATCCGACAGCCCCTTGCAAAGGTATCTCACGAGATCCATCGAACCGCATGTCACGTTGCTTCGTGACGAAGCGCGTGTTCCCAAAATTCACGAACGATCGATTGATCCAGTCTGTTGGCTGGTCCGGGATTTCGTACTGATCCACAGTCTCATCGGCAAAGGCATCTACAAGGAGTGTGGGCGCTGGCAGTTGACCGGCCAGTACGATTCCCTGGCCGGTATGTGAGGAATCATCGTCACACGGCTACGCTATATCTATCGTCCTGACAGCGCCTTGTCAGCTATCGACCGGCCGGCAGTGGCGCACAGACAGGCTGTTCCCTACTTGCAGCGTGTCTCAACAGGAGGACCGAAAATGACCATCGCGGAAATTGCCAAGGATTTTACCGAGTTGCTCAAGCAGGGCGACCACGACGGCGCCGCCGAGAAATACAATGCCGACGACATCGCCAGCTACGAGGCCATGGAAGGGCCGATGGCCGTCAGCCACGGCAAGGAGGCTCTCAGGCAGAAAAGCCAGTGGTGGCAGGAAAACCACGAGGTCCATGGCGGCTCGGTCGAAGGCCCCTATCTCAATGGCGACCAGTTCGCGGTGCGCTTCACCTTCGACATAACACCCAAGGCCACCGGCCAGCGTGTCACGATGGATGAGGTCGGCCTCTACACGGTCAAGAACGGCAAGATCACCGAAGAGCGTTTTTACTATTGAGGCCCGACGCGCCGCCGGGTTTTCCGGCGCGCCTGCCTCGTCGCATCGGGGTGAAAACAAGCGTGGCGGCCGGGTGATTCCTGGCCGCCATGGGAGTGCTCAAATCGTCTTCACATAGTCCGCCAGTTGGTCGGCCACCGTGCCCCAGCCATCGAAGAAACCCATCTCCTCGTGATTGTTGCGGGTCGCCTCGTCGCGATGGATGGCGGTGGCGGTGTAGCGCGTGCCCTGGCCTTCATGCCGCAGAGAAATCACCGCAGTGATGAACGGCTCGCCCGACGGCCGATAGCCCGGCAGCAGCGCATCCGTCCACACCAGCCGCTCGTTCGGCACGATTTCGAGATAGCAGCAATGGCGGTCGTTGACCTCCTTGCCGTCGGGCGACTGCATGCGGGTGCGGAACAGCCCGCCCGGCCTGAGGTCGATCTCGCAATCGGTGATCATCCACGGCTTCGGCGTGAACCATTGCTTGATATGCTCCGGCGTCGTCAAGGCGCTCCACAGAAGTTCGCGTGGCGCGTCGAGGAAGCGCTCCAGCGTCAGGTCCAGTTTCGGGTCGGGCTTGAACGGATAGCTCACTTTTCACTCTCCTTGAGGCTCATCACATAGGCGTCGAACTGGTCGAGACGGCGCTCCCACAGCGCGCGCTGCTCGGCAAGCCAGCTTTCGGCGAGTTTCAGGGGCTCGGGTGACAGCTGGTAGGTCCTGACCCGGCCGGCCTTCTCCGATCGCACCAGCCCGCAGCTTTCCAGCACCTTGAGGTGTTCGACGAAGGAAGGCAGCGCCATGCCGAAGGGCTCGGCCAGCTCGCTCACCGATGCCGGGCTTCTGTTCAGCCGCTCCACCACGCGCCGCCGCGTCGGGTCGGCCAGAGCGCGGAAGATGCCGTCGACCGGTGGGGGGCTGGGGCTTGTGGCCTGCAGGCTCATCGTCAGATCTCCCCGTCTTGCAGCACCTGGTAGACGAGCTCGACCGCGCCGTTGGGGAAGGAGTGCGTGGCGGTGAGCCGCAGATTGGTCGCGTCCTCGGTCCGGTCGAAGAAAGCGGTGCCGCTTCCCAGGATGACGGGAAACACCATCAGCCGGTATTCATCGACCAGGCCATGCCGGCGCAGCGCGTTGGCCAGCGTGCGGCTGCCGCCGACAAGAATTCCGCCCTTGAGGTTCTGCTTGAGCCTGGCCACCGCCGCCATTGGATCGCCCTGCAGGACGGTGGTGTTGTTCCAGGCCGGATCTTTCAGCGTCGAGGAGACGACATATTTCGGCATGCCGTTCATGCGGTCGGCGAACGGCCCCTTATAGCTCGGCCAGGCGCCGGCGAAACTTTCATAAGTCACCCTGCCGACCAGCAGCGCCTCATGGTCGAGCACTTCCTTGAACTTGTGCTCGATCTGCTTGGCCTCGTGGCGCTTGCCGACCCAATTGGTGTGCCGGTAGCCAGGCTCTCCGCCCGGCGCTTCCGACACACCGTCGATCGAGATGAATTGCACGACGACGAGCCTGCCCACGATCTCTCTCCTCACGATCCATTCTGAATGAACAATTACTTAGGAAAAAACCTTAGTATTGGCAAGAGCCAGATGGAACGGTGGCGAAGCGCTGGCAAAGCGGATAGGGCAGGCCTAGGCTCGGCGAGATTCGCAAATTCATTCAATGAGGTCAGTCGTGACGATCACCATGTACGGCATTACCACCTGCGACACGATCAAGAAGGCGCGCGTCTGGCTGGAGAGCCATGAAATTCCCTATCGCTTTCACGATTATCGGGCGGAAGGGATCGAGGCCGGCAGGCTGGATGGTTGGGTCGGCAAGGTCGGCTGGGAAAAGCTGCTCAACAAGGGCAGCACGACCTTTCGCGAACTGCCGGACCAGGACAAGGCCGGGCTCGACGAGAAGAAGGCCAAGAAGCTGATGCTGGCCAAGCCGACGATGATCAAGCGCCCGGTGCTGGAAGTGGGGGACCGGGTGTTGGTTGGGTTCAAGCCGGAGGCCTATGAGGAAGCGGTGAAGTAAGGCAGACCGACACCTGACGCGTTCCTTCACGCCCCTCTGTCCTGCCGGACATCTCCCCCACGAGGGGGGAGATTGGATGTCGCGACGGCTTTCGCCAATCTCCAACGTTGCAGGACTGTACGGGGGCGCCGAAACTGCCAATCTCCTCCCCTTGTGGGCAGGGCAATCGCATATGGTTTTTTACGAAGATTGACCTCCACCCTTAATCCCTCCCCACAAGGGGGAGGGAGACTT
>NZ_JAFKIC010000341.1 GCF_017306585.1 Mesorhizobium sp.
ACCGGCAGCCCGATATCCTTGAAGCCGACGAACGGTATCTTGAGGTCGGCCACCTCGGCGAAGACGCCGCGCGCGTCCGCCACCGTGACATCGTTGTGCGTCAACATGAATATGAAGCGCGACATTGGTCTACCTCCACGCAATCAGGGCCGGGATGCGGCGAGCGAAATGCCCGTTGCCGCGTCGAAAAGATGGAATTTCTGAAGATTGAGCTGGAACGGCATGACCTGGCCGGGCGCAACGGGCACCGGCGCCAGCATCTTGGCCACCACCTCGCGCCCGCCGAACTCCATGATCAGCAGGGATTCGTTGCCCAGCGGCTCGGAGAACTGGATCGGGGCCGAGAAATCCAGTGACCGCAATGGAGCCTGGCCATGGCCGACCGGCACGATGTCGTCGGCCCGAACGCCGAGCGTCAGCTTGGTCCCACTGGCGATCGGCTTGAACCTGCCTTGGTCCAGCGGCAGCACCTCGCCGCCCGGCACTGAGACGCCGCTGTCGACGGCGACGGCATCGATGAAGTTCATCGGCGGCGAGCCGATGAAGCCAGCCACGAAGACGTTGGCCGGGCGGGAGAACACGTCGTCGGGCGTGCCCACCTGCTCGATCAGCCCGTCGCGCATGATGACGATGCGGTCGGCGAGCGTCATCGCCTCAACCTGGTCGTGCGTGACATAGACAATGGTGGTCTGAACCTGGCGGTGCAGGCGCTTGATCTCGGTGCGCATCGTCGTGCGCAGCTTGGCGTCGAGATTGGAGAGCGGTTCATCGAACAGAAAGACATCGGGACGGCGCACCATTGCCCGCCCCATGGCGACGCGCTGGCGTTCGCCGCCGGAAAGTTTGGCCGGCGTCCGATCGAGCTTGTCCGAAAGGTTGAGGATCCGCGCCGCCTCGCCGACCCGGGCCGCAATCTCGGCCTCCGGCATCTTCGTCAGCCTGAGGCCGAACGACATATTCTCCCGAACCGTCATATGCGGGTAGAGCGCATAGTTCTGGAAGACCATAGCGATGTTGCGGTCACGCGGCTTGAGATCGTTCACCACGCGATCGCCGATCGACACAGCGCCGCTCGATATCTCCTCCAGTCCCGCGATCATCCGCAAGGTGGTGGACTTGCCGCAGCCGGAAGGGCCGACAAGAGCGACAAATTCGTTGTGTTTGATGCTGAGATTCAGGCCACGGACGACGCTTACCGCTCCATAGGACTTGGAAACGTTGTTGAATACGACCTCGGCCACGCGTCACCCTCTCGCTTGACGGCTACTCTCACGGCGCCAATGCCCCCAGGCCGCGCCGATCGACGCGAACCGTTACACTGTTATGTATGACTTGCAACATTTTTCTTTCTATTCGCATCAAATTTGTTCGACATGCCACATAAATTGCTAAAAGCACGGTTTTTTGAGCGCACGTCGCGTTGCAGTTGCATCATTTGGACGCTATCTGAGCCAATCGAATGTTTGAACTCGATCAATCGAGTGGATAGCGAGGCAGGCATGAGCAGGCAGAAGGCGTGGCGCAAGGCTGATCGGCATCAGCAGATACTGACGGAGCTTGGTGTCCGCCCGGCCATTCGTGCGTCCGAGATCGCCGAGCGTCTGAACGTGCACGTGCAAACCATCCGCCGCGACCTCGACGAACTGCAAGAGATGGGCAAGATCAACCGGACATATGGCGGCGCGTTTCCCGCCACCATGGGCTTCGAGGCGAGCCTTGCCGAACGCGACCTGCTGCTCGTGGAAGAACGCAGCCGCATCGCCCAGCATGCAGCCTCGATGATTGAGCCCGGCGATGTCGTCATGGTGGACGTCGGCGCGACGACCGCGCACTTTGCCCGGCAGTTGGCGGCACGCGGCTGCGAGGCGCGGGTCATCACCAACAGCTGGAATCTGGCGACGGTTGTCGGAGCTTCATCCAACTTGAAGCTGATTCTGTGCCCAGGAGAGTACTCGCACGGCCAAGGCGGCGTTTCCGGTCCAGAAACAACCGAATTCCTGTCGAACTTCCATGCCGACAAGTTCGTCTTCAGCGCCGGCGGCGTAGCGGATGGAGGCGTTTATGAGGTCGATCCGGACTTCGCATGGGTGAAGAAGGCGATGATCGCCAATGCAAGGAGCCGTATCCTGCTTTGCGACCACCAGAAATTGGGGCGCGCAGCCATGACCCGTGTCTGCGGCTTCGATCTTGTCGATCACTTGGTGACCGATGGCACCGCTGACATCCTGCTCCCAGACGAGATTCGCCACGCCGGGGTAAAAATCCACATCGTTTAAGGAAGCGCCGCCACGCATACATAATCCTGCGGCAGGGACCGGCTGGTGAGCTTGTTCCCGCCAAGACCGCAGGAAAATCGGGCAACTGGGATGAAGCAAGATCCGGGACGTAATTTCGCGTGGATGCCGATCCTTGGCAAACGGACGTTTTGCTCTTCCCTGGGTGGCTCGTGACACGGACATCGGACGGCGACGGAGTTCTCCCCCGAGTTCATCAACAATCTGCACACCATTCACAAATCAAAGCACCACAAGAAATTGGGCCCTCCGCGGGTCGCAGCCAATTGTGCGGCGCAGCGGTCTGCCCTGGTGAAATCAAGAGAGCCCGTTAAGCGCTGCGCTATGCTTTATCGGATGTCGCAGCGGACTACCTTGGCGGATTCTCCAACAAGGCGGTGCGGAGATCACCTTCTTTTCTAGCCTTGGCAAACTCTCGGTCACTTTCAAGAAATCCGAGAAGCATGAACGGGATGAGCTCAGCTACCGTCTCAGACTCGCCATAGGTTTGACGATAGAGCGCCGCGTAATCGTTAGCGCTTGGCTCAGGTGGGCGCTGACGGTTATGATGATCTTCGACGGCGCGCGCGGTCTGGAAGCTTTCCTAGCTTCAGATTGCCCATGAACCGACTCACATTTTGCAGCACAAAATCGCCGAAAGCCGCAATACCGGTGGCCAAAAATGAGAAATTATGCAGTAAATTGAATAACTTACGGGAGATGCCGATGGTACCGTTGGCTGGGATCGAACCAGCGACCTCCGGATCCACAATCCGGCGCTCTAACCAGCTGAGCTACAACGGCACACTTGCCTGAGCAGGGATCAAGGAGAAGCTCGTTCCGCGCTCTGTCGTTCGGCGATGCGTCCTTACGGGCTTATGGATTTTAATTCAAGGCCTTTGGAAAGCAAAGCGCACTTGCCCACATCCGGTTCGGTGTTTCACGGACTTGGAAGGAGACGCCGGGAAGGAAACGCCGGACAAAGAAAAGGCCGGCGGGAGGAGGTGCCGGCCTTTTCCTGTTACGAGCCAGCGGGAGGAGGAGCTGGCTGGTCACCCCGGAGGTGGAGGGAGGAGGTTCCACCCGCCGGGTATTCGTTCGACCGTCAATATCTCACATCTATTTGTCTGATAAAATGCGACGTTTCGTTGCATCCGCAGACGATGCACAGATATCAGGCAGCCTTGACTTCCTTGATCGCCTTCTC
>NZ_JAFKIC010000125.1 GCF_017306585.1 Mesorhizobium sp.
CATCCTGATTGCAACGATCGCCCAGAGAACATCGCTGCAATGCCTTATCCAACAGGTGCGGCGAATAAATCCCATAATCCATTGAAAATACATGCATTTTTTGGTGATAGAGAATGCAACAATAGACGAAACTGCCTACATTGGAACTTGCTAAGCGATAGAAATCAAACAGATACTGTTGAGCCACAGCCGCTCACGAGAAACTGCCCAGCTCGGGATAGCCGAGATCGGCGAGACCGAACATTTCGTCGCCATTGGCATTCAATTCGATCGCAATCCAAACTCCTTCGCCGAGCAGATTGAAGAACTTGACGACCGGCAGGTGATCGGCGTTGCGCTCGCGGACATTTGCGATCAGGCGCTCGCACAGTTCGCCAGTGAGGAGGATCATGCCGCCCTCCTGTTGATCTCGGTCTCATCGACCTCGCGCCCTAATGTCGGTCCTGGCCTGATGGATGGATCGCTACGGCGGCAATCCGATTCACTCGGCCGTGCCGCCACTACAATTTCACATACCCCCGCCGCAGCCGTCGGACAGGTTCCAAACATCCACGATCTGCTTGCCGGTAAAACCGTGTTCATGGATCAGGTATTTCGCCAGTCCGCCATACATCTTCCAGCGCCAGCATTGGCAGCAGCACGGGCCTTTCTCGTTTGAATTGGCCATTGCGTAGTCGTAAGCCTTCTGCTCATCGCCGGTGAGCTGCATGTCATAGTAGGCCGTCGCCTGTTGCGCGGTCGCCACCGGTATGTCGTAGGGATCCTGCGGGATCATCGCGATGTCGCCGTATTTGGTCAGGCCATCCGTTTGTTCTGAATAGCGCTTCAGGTCCATCGGACTGCAACACGAGCCCTTGATCCGCGATATGGCCGGCATGGTGGCGATCGAGTCCGTGAACTTGCTCAAGCAGGAGCTGTTGCCATTGTGGCTGAGATCCTCGAAACGCTTAATCAACCACGGATCGCTGGCAGCGACCGCTGTGTTGGCGCTCAGGAAGACCATCAGCCCGGCGACCGCGACCGCCATGGCGAGCGTTTTTCCCGCGAGGTTCGAAATAGGGGCCATTTGAAAATTCCTTTCCCGGCCTTCAGCCGATGCGCGTGAATATCGGAAACTGCTCGAGAAGCCAGAACGAGAATGTCGACATCTGTCCGGTGATCATGGCGAGCCCCATGACGACCATGATCGCGCCGGCGGCCGGTTGCAGCAGCCGGCCTGCCCGGCGCATCGCCTTTAGCCGCCGCGCTAGGCTGTCGGTGAACAGCGCGGCAAGCAGGAACGGAACGCCAAGGCCAAGCGAGTAGATCGCAAGCAGGGCAACGCCGTCGGCGACCGTGGCGGAGGCAGCACCCACGGTCAGGATCGAGCCAAGAATCGGACCGATGCAAGGCGTCCAGCCAAAGGCGAAGGCCAGACCGAGCGCGTAAGCAGACATCGCACGGCCGCCCGGCGCGGCGGCATGAAACCGCGCTTCGCGCATCATCCAGCCCGGTCGGACGAGACCGATCAGGAACAGGCCGAACAGGATGACGACGGTGCCGCCGACGAGGTTGAGTTCGATGCGGTAGCTAAGCAACAGCCGCCCGAGCGCCGTGGCGCTGGCGCCCAGCACAATGAAGACGGTCGAGAACCCGAGCACGAAGCACAAACTGAGGCCCGCCGCCGACAAGCGGGCCGTCCGATCGGCCGGCCCGTCAGGCTGCGTTCGACCGGCGACATAGGAAACATAGCCGGGCACCAGTGGCAGCACGCAGGGAGAGAGAAACGAGACGATGCCCGCCGCAAACGCGGTCAGCACGCCGATGTTGGAGAGTTCGGGCATCGATCAGCTACCTCATTTCTGCAGCCCCCGCGCCCGCTCGATCAGTTTTTTCATCGTCTCAAGATCGGTGGCGCCGGGAAAAATCTGATCCCCAACAATAAAACCTGGAGTTCCGGTTATTTTTAGCGCTTGGGCTAGTTCCATATTGCGGTCGATCGACGCCTGGATTTCCGGGCTCTGCATGTCGGTCTGCATGCGCGGGACATCGAGGCCTGCCTCGGCCGCGACCTTGAGCACCACCGCCTCGGTCACCCGTGTCTTGGCGCCGAACAACGCCTTGTGGAACTCCACGTACTTCCCTTGTCGGTCGGCCGCGAGTGCTGCCTTGGCCGCGAACACGGAAGCCGGCCCGAGGATGGGGAATTCCTTGTAGACGATCTTGAGTTGCGGATCGTCGGCCACGGCTTGCGCCATGATAGGTGCTACCTGGCGGCAATAGGGACAGTTGTAGTCGAAGAATTCGACCATGGTGACGTTGCCTTCCACGTTGCCGCCAACGGGGCTTTGCTTGTCTCGAAGGATATCGTCGGCACGCGACGCAAGCGTCGCCTTTGCCTCGGCCGCATCGGCCTCGCGCTGGCGTGCCTCCAACCCTTGTATCGCCTCCATGATGACCTCGGGATGCGCGATAATGTAGTCGTGCACCCGTTGGTCGAACTGGTCCTGGGACATTTCACCGGCCGCGATCGCCGATCGCTGTGCGCCCTGAAAGCCCGGGTTGAGCAGGAGCCATCCCGTCACTCCGGCAAGCAGAAGCGTGCGGACAAGCCAGCCCCCGTATCGATTTGCCTGTTTTAGCCTGCTGATCATGTACGTCTCTCCTTGTTATCCGTTAAGGAGGCCGGGTCGGCATGGCCCCCGATGAAAACTGCGTCAAAGAGGTCTTTCAGTTTTGCCAGCCAGCCCTCGTCCTGCTCATGGTGCGGACGCTCGACGTCGTTGGTGAGCGCGTTGACGAAGGTGACGAGATTGATCGGCGCAAAATTCAGGCCGTGGAAATTCGCCCGCCAGCGGCCCTGCTTGTCGATCACATGAGTGACGGTGCCGTGCATCTGATAGCCGTCATCGGTCAGGGCAAACTTGTGGCCGAAGGCCTCCGCCAATTTGCGGGTCGTGTCCTCCGGCTGTTCCTGGGTCGTGGTCAGGGGCAACCAGTTCACCGGGTCGAGCCCATGGGCCGGCCCGTAATTGCGCAGCACGTCCGGCGTGTCTCTCGTGGGATCCGTCGTGATGGTCACGAAGGTGACCTGATCCTTCATCGGCGTGCCGTTCACCATCGTCTGGATCTCGGCAATCTTCTCGGCATGGAGAGGGCACACATCCGGACACGAGGTGTAGATGAAGTGAAGGACGACGACCTTGCCACGCAGATCGGCCATTCGCACGACGTGCCCTTCGGCGGAGCGCAGCGCAAAATCGGGCGCTGGCTTGTCGATCTGCTGGAAATACTTCTCGTCGCCCTGAAGCATTGCGTCGACTTCATCCAGCGAGTGCGCTTCCGCACTCTGGACAAAGCTGAAAACCAGTGCCGTCAGCGCGATGAGGCTGCGCAGCAGGTGCATCCCCAGCGAAGCCTTCGGCTCTTTTTGGACCCGGACGAACATCACCTATTGTCTTTCGGGTTGATGGGCACCGCGTTGGCGCCATCGCCCTCACCGTCGGCTTTTGGGACAACATTTTCGGTCGAGCAGGCGCGGCCGGTCATCCTGTTCATGCAGAGGCCAAGCGCGCACATGGCGACGCAGGGCAGGACGCTGAGCAACAGCGGCGCGACGCCGACCGCGACCAGCAAGGTCCAGTTGAAGGCGAGGCCGGCAATGGCAATGACCGCGCCTGCAGCGCTCAGGCCCCGCCAACCGCCGAGATAGTTGCGGATGGCGAAGTCGCCACCGGGCGAGGCCTTGGTTCGGGTCAGTTCCGTAGCGGTCATCTCATTTTCCTTTCTCAGTCTGCGGCGACATGGCGGCGGATGAACGCGACCATTTCGGGCGCGTCCCATTCCGCCGGACCGATCAGCCGACCGACTTCCATGCCCTTGCTGTCGATCAGCAAGGTTGTCGGCAGGCCGAAGACGCCGAGCGCGAACATTGCCTTGCTCGATGTGTCGATGTTGAGGGCGAGATGAGCGATGCCGATCTCCGTGAAGAACTGTTTCACCATGTCCGGGCTACGATCTATCGACAGCGCGACGACCTCGAAATCTGGCCCGCCGAGTTTGGCCTGCAGCCGGTCGAGCGTCGGCATCTCTTTCCGGCAGGGCGCGCACCATGTCGCCCAGATGTTAAGCAGCACGGCCTTGCCGGAAAATTCGGCGAGTGTTCTGCGCCCGCCCTCGGCGTCCTCGAAGCTGATTTCCGGCACCGGCAGGGGAGCCTCGTGAACGGCAAAATTCTGCGGCGCCTCGATAGCGGTTGCGGGCTCCACCGCGAGTATTGCGCCGAAGAGGGCGAGAGCAAGTATCTTCATGGTTGCTGCTCCTTCGCCTCTGCCCTCAGGCGCTCGACCAGCGGCAGGATCGTCTTCCCAAGCGCCTCTTGGGTCACCGCGCCAATGTACTTGTAGGCAATGCGGCCGTCGGCGCTCACCACGAAGGTTTCAGGTACACCGTAGACGCCCCAGTCGATGGCGACGCGGCCGTTCAGGTCCGCTCCGGCACGCGTGTAAGGATCGCCCATCGTGTCGAGCCATCTTGCAGCGCCGTCGGGCCTGTCCTTGTAGTTGAGGCCGTGGAGCGGCACCTTGCTGTCGGCCGCCAGCTGCATGAACACGGGATGCTCCTCGCGGCAGGCGAGGCACCATGACGCAAAGACGTTGACGAGCGAAACCTCGCCCTGGAGGTCGCCGCCCGACAAGCCGAGCGTGCGTCCCTTAACAGGTGCCAGGCTGAAGGCGGGCACCGGCTTACCGATCAGCGCCGAGGGAATGTCCGACGCATTGCGGGTAAGTCCCCAGGCAAGCACAATGGCGAGCCCTGCAAAAACCACCACAGGCAGGACCACCAGCAGCAGCCGCCAAACGGGCCGGCTGGCCGGCCGATCTGATCCAAGAATCTCACCGCGGGTCATCATGCCACCGCCCAAATGTGATTCCCTGCCCCGTTCGCACGTATCTTGCGAGCGCTGCCACTGTGAGCAACAGAACGACTAGGACAAGAAAGCCCGCAACGGACAGAAACGTCATGGCCAGCCAGGTTTTGGCAGGGCAATCGGACATATTGGCCATCATCGCAATGCCTCACTCTGTTGCGTAAACGGTAGGTGCTTTGCCGTCCTTCGTGAAAGCGTAGATCGTCCAGGTCCCAGCCTTCTCGCCACCCATGCCGGGAGCGCCGGTCGGCATGCCGGCCAGCGTGATGCCGGTGATGGCAGGCCGTTCGGTCAACAGCTTCTTGACGATATCGACTGGTACCAGGCCGTCGACGACATAGCCGTCGACCATCAGCGTGTGACAGCCTTCGAGGTCGGCCGGCACGCCGGCATCACTGCTGATCTGGGATAGGTTGTTGACCGGCTTGATGTCGACCTTGAAGCCGTTGTGTTCCAGATATCTGGCGTAGGATTCGCAGCAGCTACATTGCGGATTCTTGTACATCACCGCGTTGATGGTCGCCGCGACAGCAGGCAGCGGCATGGCGATCGCAATAGCGAAGGCGGCGAGGGAGTAAGTCAGTTTCATTGCAGTTCTCCTTGGTTCATTGGTTGGTCTGGTTGGCGAAAAGGTTCAGCGATTGGCGAAGGACTCAGGTGACTCGGAACACGGTCATCAGGCCGGCCATCTGATGGTCGGCGACATGGCAGTGCAACATCCAGTCGCCGGGATTGTCGGCGACGAAGGCGCATTCGATCGTGTCCTTGGGGGCGAGCAGCACCGTGTCCTGCCATTGCCGGTGCGGCACCGGCGAACCGTTGCGGGAAAGCACCAACATGCTGAAACCGTGGATGTGCATGGGATGCCACCAGGCGGTTTCGTTGCGCATGGTGAGATGACAAGTGGCGCCGCGTTTCAGCGTGAACTGCGGCGCCATGCCGGCGTGGCCGTCGCCGGTCATCGACATGCCGTTGATCGCCCAGGCAGCGACGCCGTTTATGCCGGGCGTCGCCATGCCCATCATGCCGCCGACGCCGGCGAGCTTGCCTCCACCCATCATGCCGCCTTGCAGGATGATCTCCTGACGTTCGGCCCTGGTGAGGTCGGGTTCGGGCAAGGGATTGCGGGGTAGGTCAACAGGCGCATCGAGCGGATGGTTCCGCAGCGGCGGTGCGTTGTCATAGGCAAGCTTGGTCAGCGTGTAGACGAGACCGTCATAGAAGTCGTCGGTCACCGCGTAACGCGTGCCTGGGTCGCCCTGCATGTCGATCACGACATCGATGCGCATGGCAGGCGCGAGAACCAGCCGGCCGTCTTCCGCTTCGTACGGGTCACAGGGCTGGCCGTCGATCGCCACAATGATCGGGTGATGGCCTTCGAAGCGCAGTGCCATGATGCGGGCAAGCGAGGCGTTGATAATCCGCAGCCTGACGCGCTCGCCCGCCTTCACCAGTTGGTCGGCCGGCACCGTGCCGTTGATGGTAACGACATTGCCGACGCGGCCGGACATGGCCGCGTCCATCGTGCTGCCGGAGCCGGGAACGATCTGCTTATCGGCGGTCAGCCGCCAGTCCTGGAGCATCCACACAAGGTCGCGATCCACAACAATAGGCTCGGCCTCCTCGACGATGAACGCGCCGGCAAGTCCGCGGCCGAGCTGCACGAGGCTGTCGGCATGCGGATGGTACCAGAAGGTGCCGGCGTCGGGCGGCGTGAACTCATAGACAAAGCTTGTTCCCGGCTTGATCGGTGCTTGGGTCAGGCCAGGCACGCCGTCCATGGCGTTTTGCAGCCGGATGCCATGCCAGTGAACCGTGGTATCCTCGGAAAGCCAATTCTGGACCGTGATGCGAACCGGCCTGCCCTGCTGCACACGTAGTATCGGGCCGGGCACCGTTCCGTCATAAGCCCAGACAGCGGTCCATGGACTATCCGGACCAGCAAGGCTGGCACGGCCGTGTGTTGCCTTCAGCTCGCGCTCATCGACCTCGGATGCCCGGAGTGACCTGGCGGTAAACAGGGTTGTCGAGGCAGCGCCTGCCGCCGCAACGAGAAATCCGCGGCGCGACATGAAATGACTGAAATCGGAATTCACCCTTGTGCCCTCTGCGATCTCAATCGACGGCGGCCGTCGATTGATTGCTGTCCGCGCCCGCCGCTCAAGCGCGCGTAGCGGGCGACCAAACGCCAGAAATCAGCCGCAGGACGGCTAAACCAGCGTCAGACGAGATCGATGGGTCTTGGAGGGAATGGGTCGGGCACGGAACTTCGCCCGCGCAGGAACCGGGCTGGTAGCGCCGATGGCTGCTGCGCCCGCAGAACCATCCTGATGGCGAGATCTTGCGGCAACACAGCCAGGACAGGTGCGACGCATACCGGCGGACAGTGAATCGGGTTGCCGCTGTCGCTCGTGCCCTTGAGGCAAGCCTTGCAATCGCCATTCATGGCGGAACCGGTGGCCATGCCGACGTCGGCGGGCATGGTCATGCCGCTGCCGGTCATCATCGTCATCTTGGCCGACATCACGCTGGCCTGAGCGGCAGAAAAGCTAAACCCGACAGTCAGGAAGACCGCGAGCAGCATGACAAGGACGTGTTTTGGCGACGAGCATGCCATCATAGCCCTCAGGCTGGTCTCGAAATGTGCGTTTGGCAAGTCAAAACAAGAGTCTGCAACATTGAAACAGTCCCACTCGCCGAGATGTGATGGTAAGCAATCGATTTCGCGAAATGACTCGCTATCGCGCCCTTATCGGTTCACTCGTCTCCCTCGCCTAGACCCGTCGTCGCGATAAAGTTCATACCACGCGGCCCCGCCTTCGTCATAACAAGGCTCAATACCCCGGCGACTTCGAGTTTGGCTGAACGGGACGGAACCAAGAAAAGTCGAAGCCGTCGTGCCAAAATTCGAATTTTGTTAACCTTACTGACGAACGATGCTGTTATTGCTATTAACGCGAAACGCGACATCGAGCTGTCAACGGCAGAGCAGACAGCAGGGGCTGATCCACAAGGGACAGAGATGAATTTGTTTCAGCGACTGCTCGGTTTTTTGACCCTGCCCGCCCTCGCCCTGGTTATGTCAGCTTGCGTGTCGACGGTTCTTGACGTCGACAACAAGGCAAATCAACCAATTGCGGCAAGCCTCATCAGCGATATGAGCAAGCGCAAAATGATGCCGGCCGATCCCATTCTGATCCGCATCTTCAAGGATGAAAGCGAGCTTGAGATCTGGAAACGTGATCGCACCGGGCGTTATGCCCTGTTGAAGACCTTTCCGATGTGCCGCTGGTCCGGGAAACTCGGCCCAAAAACGAGAAATGGGGACCGGCAGGCTCCAGAAGGATTTTACAACGTATCCGCAGGCATGCTGAATCCGAACTCGCAATATTATCTCTCTTTCAATCTGGGCTACCCGAACAAACTGGAAAGCGCCCTTGGCTATAGCGGCGAAGCCTTGATGGTTCACGGCGCCTGTTCGTCTTCAGGATGCTTTGCGCTCACGGATGCAGGCGTCGCGGAAATCTACGCCGTTGCCCGTGAAGCCATCAGGGGCGGCCAGTCCTCCTTTCAGGTGCAGGCTTTTCCATTCCGGATGACGCCTGAAAACATGGCACGGAATCGAAATGACCCTAATTTCGATTTTTGGACAAACCTGAAACAGGGCTACGACATTTTGGAGGTCACGGGTCGTCAACCCAGGGTGACTTATTGCGGCAGACGATATGTCTTCGACGCGACCTTTGAGGGTGGCGATCCTCGCGACCCGCTGGCTTCATGTCCACCGATGCTAAATGCAGAAAACGGTGCCGTGGTCGCTCGACGCGTTTCAGATGAACGCAAGATGGAAGCGGACCTTGCCTCCGGCACAAATATATCGGCCCATGCATATTCAGATGGCGGCATGCATCCAAGTTTTCGGAAACTGCTGAAAAGCCGGGGGCCTGCGGTGCTTGCTCAGAAAACATCATTGGATGACGTTCCGATTAGTCGACCGGATGCTGCGCTGGCGGATCCCCACGCGCCGAGCGAATGACATGCAGAAGCCCAGAATGCCGTTCGATCCTGTCGAGGCGGGATCGCAGTGTTTCCTCATTTGCCAGATTTGGCCACGGTATTACCGCATTTCGGCTTTCAATAAGCGATGGTTAATAAGCGAGGGTTAACCATTAGGATCGATATTCGGATGTGAAAACGACGCATCCGTTTGGGCAAATCCGGGGACAAACGGCAGCCTGCAAGGCCTTTTGATTTGAACAGCATCGAACGACACCCAGACGGTCGGCACTATCACATGAGCGTCTGGCCGAGATGGCTGGCAGCTGTGATTGTTGCCTTTGGGGTTCTTGCCACGATGGCTGGTGGCGCAAACGCCGAAACACGTTCGCTGAAACTCTATCACCTCCATACACAAGAAAAGGCCGAGATCGTCTACAAACGCAATGGCCGCTACGATCCGGAGGGTCTGAGAAAGATCAACATCATTCTGCGCGACTGGCGTCGCAACGAGCCGACCAAGATGGATCCGCGTTTGCTGGATCTGGTCTGGGAATCGTACCGCGCCAGCGGCGCCACCGACTACATCCAGGTCGTCTGCGGCTATCGCTCGCCGGCGACGAACTCGATGCTTCGCAGCCGCAGCAGGGGTGTAGCCAAAGAAAGCCAGCACATGCTCGGCAAGGCTTTAGATTTCTACATTCCCGGCGTGCCGCTGAAGAAGCTGCGCAACATCGGCCTCAAGCTGCAGGGCGGCGGCGTCGGCTACTATCCGTCATCCGGTTCGCCCTTCGTCCACATGGATGTCGGCAACGTGCGCCACTGGCCTGGCATCAGCCGCCAGGAACTCGTCAGCCTGTTCCCCAACGGCAAGACACTGCATGTGCCGAGCGATGGCAAGCCGCTGCCTGGCTATGAGCTTGCGCTCGCCGCCTATAAGGCACGTAAGGGCGCTGGCGCTCCGACAATCGAGATGGCCAGCGCAAGCGGCGGTTACAAGAAATCCGGTGGTCTACTGGCTGCTTTCTTCAGCAGCGGTTCTGACGAGTCGGATGATAGCGCTGATGTCGCGACCGCCGCGCCTGCGCCCAAGCCGAGGGCCGTGAAGCCGACAGCGATCGCAAGGAGCAGCAACCTCCCGGCCATAGCCGTTGTGGCGCCGCAGGATGCGCAACGCGCCGACATTACGCAGATTGCCGATGACAACGCTGCCGATTCGCAGCCGCAGCAGGACACGCCCGAGACCATTATCGCGGCGCTGCCGGCGCGCAGCATTCCGCTGCCTGATTTCGCACCGCGTCCGAAGGCCGATGTCGGCGCGGAGCCGCCGAGAGATGTTCCGCTCGGCATGGCGGATGCCACTGCCGCCCTCAAGCAGACGGTGGCGACGGCGCAAGCGCCGACGAGCGTTCCGTCAGGCATGACTGATCCTGCCATCGTTGCCTATCCAGCTGTGGTCGCGGTTAACAACATTCCGGTACCGGCCTGGCGTCCCGACCGATCGCTGCCGGCTGACCTCGCACCGCAAGACAAGCATGTGCTGCTGGCGCTGGCGGATACCGCCTCACATGACCAGACTGCCAGTGATGTATCTTGGGTGAAGCCAACTGCCCGGCTTGACAACGCCGAGGTCAAGGCCGTCCTCGATGAATATCAGGTCGCCTCCTTGCCGGAGCCAAGCTCGTCGTTCAGTGATCCGGCCGGTGTGAATGTCTTGTCGCCGCGCAGCCAGATTTCTGCCCTGCCCGCCGATTCCGATCCGGCTGGAGTGATTCCCGCGTCGCCGCGTAGCGCGATCTCTGCCCTGCCGGCCGGTTCCGATCCGGCTACAGCGATTGGCGCAGGCGTGAAGACCACGCCCAAGGAAGCCAGGGCAACCGCAGGGGACCCGAAGCACAATCCCAAATCCGTGGTGGTCGCCGCTGCGCCGCGAGCCGCACGCTGGGCGCTGAACAGCGGAGAAAATATCGCCACAGTCTCAAGCGCAACGACAGCGCCGCGCTATGCCTACAATATCGTGCACACCCCGCCGAGCGAGGTCTATACGGCCGGTTTCCAGCCGAACAATCAAATGGCCGACGCCAACAGATTTACCGGCAACGCCATCAGGTTCATGTCGATCGCCCGCTTCCAGACCAGGTGAAGACTTGCTGATCTGGAGGATTTAGGAACCACGGCTAAGAAAATCAGGCGGTGGCGATTTCGCCGTCGTCAGAGACTTCAAGACGATTGCACCAACCTCTATGAAACGCGACGGCCGCTAGACTGCCGCCAAAAGGAGCGTCGAAACCTGATGGGTAGCCGCGACCGACTGCAAGCAAGGCATTGAAAGCCGACGCGGGCGAAGGCAATGCCATGGGGATCGGCGGAAGGCCCTCGTTTCTCATCGGTACACAAATGCTCGTCGGTGCGCAGTCCTATGAAACGTTGAAAACCGCTATCGATCCGGATCTCGGCGCGATGTAGCTGACCCGTTCATAGATGGTCCATGAGCAAATATGGAGCGTAAGTTCCTACTGTACGGCGCCCACCAAAATCGGTTGGCTCGCGCGGATCGAAACCCAGCGCCCCGTGTTATCGATCGCCTGACGCTTCAGGAAACTATAGTCCGTTTCATCCCACAGACGGACCTTGTCGGTCAGATTGTCGAGGAGAAAATCGCCTTTGTCTGTGCGTACGGTCAGAACAGCATGGCCCTCCCCGTCCGGCTTGCGCACGACAGTGATCAGAAGATCGGCAAACGACAATCCCGTGCGGAAAAGCTCACGTCGCTTTTCCAGAACATAATCTTCGCAGTCGCCAACACCTTTGTCTGGATAAGCCCAGACTTCATCCCTGCCGTAAATGTCGTAGTCGCTCATCGGCTTGACGGCGGCGTTGACCCTGACGGTGACGCTGGTCAGCTTCCGAAGGAGTGCGTCAGTCATCCTCGCTGGAGCGAGGTTGCTCGGACGGATCGAGCATTCGGCAGGATTGGTCCGGCAGAAATCATAGTGTCCGATCGGTTGCGAGGTCAGGCCGCCGGTTGCCATCGGATGGGCAGCAGCCGCTGGCGCTGCCGACCATGCCGAAACAGCCAGTCCGACAGCAATCCCGGCACACGCGCGCACCACTCGCGCCGTCGAAAAGGAAATCATTATCCCGCCAGCCCCTGTTAGTTAACGAAATGTTAAAGGAGATTTACAATCCGTGTCAATTACGTCGGCAGCCGAATTGGCAGCATGGTTACCCACGTGGCTGGAGCAGCGGCCGTTATGCAAAGGCTCAAGACCACGAGCGCGATGCCCTGCCGTTCGACATTAGAGTGAGTCGCTACCAGCGAGCGACTACGTTCGCGCCGACGCCCCCGATCACCGCCAGACCCGCGACAGCGATCGTGTACCAGGTCGCTACGAACAGCGGAGAATCGTCCGTGCACTGGGCCGCGTAGAGCGTCGCCGCAATCGCTCCTGCAAATATCCCACAGACCGCGCCTGCTAGGGTCGGCCGTGTCGAGGCGCCATGACGTAAGACTGCCAGGAAAATGCCCAAGGGACCGATGCCAATTAGCGGTATGTAGGTTAGGCATACCATGCTGTTCCTGCCTATCGTTCTCGCCGACCAGATATCCGGTGGAAGCAGGAAGAGTTCGACGATCACCGCAACGGCGATGAGCAGGGGAGCGACCGCCAAATACGGAATTGTTTTTCGCCACGCATCGCCTGGAGTTGACAGTGCACGGGCAGGAACGAACGCGCTCGCCGCGAGCGATATGGTGACGACAAATTTGAACAGAAAACGCGGCGTTTGTGCTGCCGCGGCAAAGTCTGGTCGAAGGCCGAGCGTAGCGAAAAAGACCGATGCAGCAACCAGAATTGCCAGTCCTATCGCCCCCCACCATATGGAGGGGAACAACAGCACAGGGCGCCTTGCGTCCATGGTCAACGTCTTGATGAGATCATCTGTCTTCATTTCAATTCGTTCCAAACCGCCGGAAGATGGCTTTCAGGCCACGGTGAAGCGCAACTCGCACCGCCGTGTCACTCATGCCTAGGGACATGGCCGTCTCGCCGATCGAATGCCCCTCGACTGAGACGGCCGATACTACCGCTCGCTGACCTGGAGTAAGCGTTTTAAGTGCCCGACCAATCTCAAGTTCACTGACTGCATCGGGTTCCGGCTCGGCGTAACTATCGGCGACGTCTCCTATCTCCACGTGGATCCGGCGACCCTGCCGGCGAAAGGCGTCTATCAGTTTGTGGCGCGCAATTGCATAAATCCATGGCATGACGGGTCCGTCTTCCCGCCAAGTATGACGTTTCAGATGGATAGCCAGCAGCGTCTCCTGCACCACGTCCTCTGGATCAACGCCGCCCTTTACAATCCTCTTCTGGACGAAACCTCGAACACAGCGTGCTGCTTGGTCAAGAAATCGCTCATAAGCGTTTTCGTCGCCAGCAATTGCGGCTCTCAACAGCCGCGCGAGTTCGTCTTCGGCCAAGGCGCTCAAAAGCCCTTTCTCCCGAGTTCGTCAAAAACCTGCCGTTGTTACCTCGGCTGCAAATTATTGTTCCGCCTGATGGCCAGCCAATAACTCATTCGTGTGCGCCGAAATACAATGCGAACGTCCCGAAACGGTCGCTGGCTCGTGGCGACTAGATACCCTTGGGCAGTGCGAGTTCGTTTACCAGGACAAGATTTTCCAAGCCAATCACGCGTCGTTGGATAGTTACATTAACCAAAGAGGATCAAGAAGGGGGAAATTGACTGTGCGAACATGAACGATCACTCGCCGCGAATACGCAACCCACTCGGAGCTTTGCCTGCGAGCGCCGCCGCGCGAATGCCTTGGGTAGATACGGCAAAAGGCCTTTCGATCATCCTGGTTGTGATGATGTACGCGGCTTACAACACCGGGGAATATACCGGGCAAGTCGGGTTCCTGCATTACGTCATCGGTTTCGCGACTCCCTTTCGGATGCCCGAGTTCTTTCTGATTTCAGGGCTTTTCCTTTCGCAGGTGATCGATCGACCGTGGCGCCGCTATGCCGACCGGCGAATCTTACACTATGCCTATTTCTATGCCGTCTGGGCGATCATCATGATCGGCCTGAAGATAGGCATCTATGGCCGGGACCCCAGCTCGATGCTGCGTGACATCGCCATGTCGGCCGTCGAACCGTATGGCGTCTTGTGGTTCATCTACATGCTGGCTGTATTCGGCCTTGTGGCAAGGCTGTTGTGGCAGTTGAAAATCCCCGATCCCATCGTGATCGCACTGGCGGCCGTGCTGCAGATGTCGGGCATCGAAGCGACCAGCTACATCCTGACGCAATTCGTTGCCTATTTCGTTTTCTTCTATATCGGCTATGCGGCGGCGCCGTTCGTATTCCGCCTGGTCGGATGGACGCAGCGCCATACTGTCCTGTCCGTCGCAGGCTTGCTCGTCTGGGCGCTCGCGAACGGCTTGCTGGTCTTTTCACCGGGATTCTCGGTCCAACCAACGGTCACACATATGGGACTGGCTACCTTTCCACCGCTGCATCTTGGCCTCGCCGTACTGGGCGCCCTGGCGCTTTGCGTGCTGGGCGCGCTGCTTGTCAGGCTTTCTTTCATGGATTGGCTGCGCTGGCTCGGCGAGCATTCCCTGGTGATTTACGTCGCCTTCACGCTTCCGATGTCAGTCTTTCGCGCGGTTGCCTTAAGGACTGGGCTGATCACCGAAACGGGAGCACTCAGCCTCGCAGTTCTCGTTGTTTCTTTGGCCGGCCCCGTGCTGCTCTACATGCTGCTCAAGCGCGCTGGCATTGGTGCCTTCTTGTTTGAACGGCCAAACTGGGCGCGTCTTGCAGGATCGGACGCCCTGCCCGCGCCGAAAGGGCAGGTTCCTTTAAGCGCGAGGCTCAAAACCGTGGAGTGAGAGGTTTCAACGACTAAGCGCCGCATCAGGGCGAAGGTCCAACTTCATTGCAAAGCTGGGACCGCCACATTCGGACCAAACTGCCGCCTCATTGCCATTGGAAACCGGTCTGGACGATGAGGCCGAACCAACAGAGCACCGCTTTGGCCAGCCGCGTCGTTGACTTTGCCGGCTGTGACGGGCAACTGTTTCGGCTCAATACGGCGAAAAGCCATTCCGCCTCGGGGAAGAAGCGCCTTTCTGGATGCACGATACAGCCGATGTCATCGCAGCGCTCGGCAATGAGCCGCCGCTGGTCGCGGATGGCCGCAGCCGCCCGCCTGACCGGCGCGAGATCTCGGCGCGCTGGCTGTCGGGCACCTTCCTCACCGGCGTCACCTCGAGTGTGCTGATGGGCGTGGCGCTGTTCGCCGCTGTTGACGGCCGCCAGCAATTGGCGACGCCACCCGAGATCGCCGAGTTGGCCCACGTCGAAAACGGCGGCGATTCCGGCGAAGTCTCCAAGACGACCAGGCTGGTGGCGCTACGCCAGATCGCCAAGGCCAAGGACCGCCGGCGCATGGAAGTGTCGATGGTGACGAAGGTCGGCGACCGCGACGTCATTAACACCGTACCTTTCGTGCAGATCAAGATGGCGCTTGCCGCCGGGCACACGACCAGCCGTCCCTACCCGCCTTTCGACCCCATGCAGGTGTTTGCCGACGACGGTGCCGAGCAATCGGCGCCAAGTGACACTGGCGTCAGTCAGATCTATGGCGCCAAGGTCGAAAGCGAGATGAGCCTGAAGACCGTCGATTTCCCGATCGAGACAGCTTCATTCGACGAAAAGAGCGATCTCTCCGCCGAGGAGGTGGAAAAGGTTGTGCGCGGCGCCGGCACGGGACTGAGCGATGGCGCGGTGCAGGTGGCGTCGCTGCACTATGTGGACCCTCAGCGCTTTGGAGACCAACTGACGCAGAGCATGGCCGGCTCTTATGATGTCAAGGTCGTGCCAGAAAACGTCTCGGTGTCGCCGCGTGCCATCGCCGACGACAAAGCGCCTGCCTTCGCCGAAGAAATCATTCCCTTCACCAAGGACCTCGACGTCACTGAGGCTTTTGCTGGTTCCGGCTACACAGGTGAAGACGCTACCGGCATGGCCGAAGCGATCGCCAAGCTGTTGAACGCGACTGCGCTCAAGGCAGGAACCGTTCTGCGCGTGGGGCTGGAGGTTCGCGGCGAGCAGGCAAAGGTTGTCCGCACCAGCGTTTATGACAAAACCCAGCACATCGTGACCATTGCGCTCGACGATCACGGCCAGTATGTGCCGGCGCAGGAGCCTGAACCCAATCCCGAATTGCTGACCGCGTTCGACGATTCGCCGCCGGTGACGGTGCGCGGCAATTTGCCGAACATCTATGACGGGATCTACCGCGCCGCTTATTCCTACGGCATGTCGAAGAAGATGACCCAGCAACTGGTCAAGCTTTTGGCATCCGGCGTCGACTTCCAGTCCCGGCTCAACCCGTCGGACCGCATGGATGTTCTGTTCTCGCAGCCGGACGGCGACGACCAACCTTCCGACAAGTCCGAACTGCTTTATGTCTCATCGACCTTTGGCGGCACCGTGCACAATTTCTACCGCTTCCACATGCAGGATGGAAGCACCGACTATTTCGACGAGAAGGGCAGCAGCGCCGAGCAGTTCCTGCTACGCAATCCGGTTCCCAATGGCAGGTTTACCTCTGGTTTTGGACTTCGGCGCCACCCGATCCTGGGTTACGTCAAAATGCATACCGGAACAGATTGGGCAGCCCCGATCGGAACGCCAATCATTGCGGCCGGAAACGGCATCGTCGAGAAAGCCGGATGGGCCAGCGGCTATGGCAAACAGACAATACTACGTCACGCCAACGGCTATGAGACCTCCTACAACCACCAGAACGGCTTCGCCAAGGGCATCGTGCCGGGGGCTCAAGTGAGGCAAGGACAGGTCATTGGCTATCTTGGCTCGACCGGTCTTTCCACCGGTCCCCATCTCCACTACGAGTTGATCGTCAACGGCACCAAGGTCGACGCGATGCGCGTTCGCCTTCCGGTCGGCAAGGTGCTGAAGGGCGATGACCTTGTAGCCTTTAAGCGCGAGCGCCAGCGCATTGACGACCTGCTCAAACAGGAAGACAGCGATCACTTGAGGGTAGCAAGCGTCAAGGGCGACGACTGTGCAACAATTTGCTAAGATTCTGCGACAGATACAGCACGCCCGTCGGCACCAGGTATCCGTTTGAAATCGAGCCATCCGTTTGGGGAGCCTGTGAGAAACAAGCTTTGTCGCAACAGTCCAGGCTTTGCTCTCCTGCCTTGGAGGCGTATCGATGAATCGCCAATCGGCATTTAGAACCGCGTCAATCGCGCCGATGGTCGCCTTTTTCTTGTCGGGCCAGGCAAGCGCACACCCACACGTTTTTGCCGAAGCAAGCCTCAGCATCACGCTTTCCCCTGACCGGTCCTCCGTCAACTCGCTGCAGCACTTGTGGCGCTTCGACGAAATCTTTTCCAGCACGGTGATGATGGAGTTCGACAAGAATCTCAAGCTCGACAAGGCAGAAATGAATCTTGTCTCCGAAACGGTCTATGCGTCCCTTGCTGAATATCACTATTTTCAGCTCGTAACCGTCGATGGAAAAGACATTTTGATGGATCCTCCACCCGCACTCACGACAAAGTTTGAGAATGATCAACTGATCGTCTCCTTCGAATCGAAGCCGAAACAGCCGGCTGATGCTTGCCGGCAAGATTGATTTCGGCGTGTACGATCCGACCTTCTACACCGCCATCGATTTCTTGACTGATGACAAGCTGGTGGTCGATCAGCTGCCGGCGACCTGTACTCGCTCTGTCATCAGACCGAATGCCGACGACGCCATTTCTCAGAATCAGAAAACCCTGACGGACGCGTTTTTCAATGATCCCGCTGGGACTGATATGAGCAAGATATTTGCGACGAAGCTTGAATTGTCCTGTGGCACAAAGGATTAACAAGTATCGATTGCATGGGCGTTTCCGATCCTTGCCTGGGAGGCGCTTACCAACCGCAGGCCTTCCGAAACCACCGCACCAACCCCAGGCTGGCGCAATTTCTAAACAATTCTTTACCGAAATAATACAATTTTTATGCTTGTTAAATCTGTATTTCACTTAATATCTACTTCCTGATTTCGCGCCAAATAAGTTCAGCTGTGTCACTGTCTCCTTAAACGGGGAGACAAAAACAATGAAGACGGCAAGGGGCAGGCTGTTGCTTTTGACAATGGCGATCCAGCTATCCGGCTGGGGAACGGCAAACGCGGCAGGACCAGCCTTCATGAGCACAGGCGGCCGTACCACGCAGCCGGTTGGCCACTACGAATTCTGCCTGCGACGACCTGGCGAGTGTCGTCAGATGACGCCGAAAGGTCCGCCTGTTGTACTCTCCCGCAAGCTTTGGGCCGAAATCGTCGAGATCAACAACAGCATCAATACGAGGATCAAACCGAAGACCGACCTGGAAAACAATGGGGTCGAGGACTATTGGACTGTCGTCGACAATGGGTTCGGCGACTGCGAGGATTACGCTCTGGAAAAGCGCCGCGAACTGATGAGTGAGGGTGTTCCAGCTGGCGACTTGTTGATGACAGTGGTGCGTCTGCCGAGCGGCGACGGGCACGCCGTGTTGACCGTCCGCACCAGCCTCGGCGAGTTCATCCTCGACAATCTGGACTCGAGGGTGCTGTCCTTCGCGGACACCGACTACACCTACCTGAAGCGCCAGTCGACTGAGAATTCAGGCGTTTGGGTGACGATCAATGAGGGCAGCGCCGACGTGGTCGGCAGCGTTCGCTAGGGCCTGACAGGGAGACCTGGTCGCGTCCCTTCCCTCCCCTTGCAGCGACCGGTTTCAGGGCTAACGCCACCCCTGTGCTGGAGCTTGTTTCTGAACGGGCGCTGGCTGATATTTTGCCAAATCCAGTATCCAAGGCCGGCGCGATGATGACGGTCCCAGTACATTTCCGTGGAATTGAATAGGCAATATCACACCGCATCCGGTGGCGAAGGGTACAAATGATCTTCACAACGAGCCTCACCAATTGCCTTAGCACGCCGGACGCTCTCGGTTTCGTCAATGCTCCTAGTCTTGCAACCTTCGATGTCCGTAGCCCATCGACCGGTCTCCTACTGGCATCCCTGCCCGACATGGACTTGGGGATTCTAAGGGCAACCATCGACAAAGCCGCCGTCGCCCAGAAGGAGTGGGCAGGACGCCCGGCAGCGGAACGCAGTGACATCATGCGGCGATGGTGCAACCTCATCATCGCTCAGGTCCACGATCTATCCGCCGTTCTCACGGCTGAGATGGGTAAGCCGCTACCGGAATCAAGATCCGAGCTGCTTCACGCAGCAGCATATGTGGAATGGTACGCTGAGGAGGCGAAGCGAATTTATGGCGAAACGTTCCCGGCACCGTCGAGGGATAAACGCATGCTTGTCATCAAGCAGCCGATCGGCGTCGTTGGGGCGATCACACCTTGGAATTTCCCGGCGTCGATGGTCGCCCGCAAAGTCGCTCCGGCGCTTGCCGTAGGCTGTAGCGTTGTGCTTAAGCCTGCAGAGCAAACGCCACTTGTGGCCCTTGCCCTGCACACACTGGCTCAAAGGGCCGGGTTCCCAGATGGTGTATTCAATCTGATATTAGCCGCTAAAGGAAATGCGGTTGGAAAAGAGCTCTGCACCAATACCAAGGTTCGAAAAATCAGTTTTACTGGCTCAACCGAAGTGGGTCGGCTTTTGATGCGGCAATGCGCTGAACATATCAAGAAAATCAGCCTCGAGCTCGGTGGAAGCGCGCCCTTCATTGTCTTCGATGACGCCGATCTGGACGCCGCTATCGAAGGCGCGATGCAGGCGAAATTTCGCAATGCGGGACAGACCTGCGTTTCGGCAAACCGGATTTACATCCAGGATGGAATCTATGACCGTTTCGCCGAAAAGCTAACCGAGAAGGTTAGAAAACTATCGGTCGGCGATGGGGTCACGCCGGGCGTGGCCATTGGCCCGATGATCGATGCCAGATCAATCAAAAAGCTGAAATCGCACGTTGATGACGCCATCACCAAAGGGGCTCGTTTGCTCTGCGGTGGCAATCGGCACGGAAAATCAGGCACGTTCTTCGAGCCCACCGTCATTTCCAATGTTCGTCGCGATATGCTTGTGGCTTGCGATGAGACCTTTGGTCCGGTGGCACCGCTCATCCGTTTCAGCACCGTAGAGGATGTCATCGAGCAGGCCAATGACACTATTTATGGGCTTGCCGCCTATTTCTATGCAAATGATCTAAAGAAGGTTTGGCATGTGGCCGAGGCTCTCGAATATGGGATGGTCGGCATCAATACCGGGAGAATGTCCTCTGAAGCAGCTCCGTTCGGAGGTATGAAACAGTCCGGCATGGGAAGGGAGGGATCACGTCATGGCGCGGACGATTACTTGGAGATGAAGTATCTATGCTTCGGCAATCTCTGAGTTCGATTTACCGACGATCTGTCAAACAGCACCCGTTTGGCAGTCTCCTCGTTATGAATCTTCCGCATGTGGTGTCATAGGCTCTTCGATTTTGGGCTGTCGATCTGGCAGCGTTACCATCTGGCCGGACGCAGCGGTGGGCCTTTTCAAGGCCTCACGAGTGAGGCGATTTCCGGTCTTCTTCGCTTCCGTAGGAACAAATATCGTCAGGTGCTCATTAGCCCCGGAATTGAATGCTATCAGCTTCGTGACCGATCGGCGGCCAAACCTCCTCATCCTAATCGCGGTCTGCATCGCGGGACCAGGGACGTTTGCGGTCGCTATGGCGGTGCATGCCGCCTATTCGCAACCGTTTGAGTATCGGATTTTGGTAGAAGACGGTGCGATATCTGGACCAAGCGGATCCCCTGATTGCGATAAAGTCGGCAATAATGGCAATTGCTGTGTGGCTTTCCATTGCGTGGTCGGCATTGCCACGGGGTCCGCGACCATTGGATTTCGTCTGTTGAGTTCAAGGGCTGTTGCAGAGGCGCAGGAGTCATTTCCGTCTCGATCAACAGGTCGGTTGGAGCGACCGCCCAAGCGGTCCTTTTCGGTCCCATTCCCTAATCGGACAGCCGCAGCGTAGCTGCGTACCCCTCGAAGTCAGACAAAACAGGAGAAAGACCATGCGTAACGTCATCGCCACCCTTGCGGTCGCTACTTTACTCGCTGGGGCTAGTTCAGCCGCCTTCAGCCAAGAGAACCCCCTCCCACAGCAATGCCGTCAAACCGGCACCGAACAAATGGCTGGCATGGATACGCCAAAGATGGACGCATCCGGCATGGACGAGGCCCACCAAGCATACATGGCGTCAATGGAGAAAATGGAACCAGCCATGATGGAGGGGATCATAGCCAAGGATGCAGACGTGGCCTTCATCTGCGGAATGATCGCCCATCACCAGGGCGCGATCGATATGGCGGAGGTCGAGCTCAAATACGGCGACAACGCCGACGCTAAGAAAAAGGCGCAGATGGTCATTGATGCTCAAAAGAAGGAGATCAAGGATTACACGAAGTGGCTCAAGACCAATGCGAAATAGTCAGGCGCGACTGCATTCGACACGAACCTTCATAGGAGAATTTCAATGCACCAACTGAACCCGAAAATGAGGGCCTGCATCGAGGAATGCTTACGCTGCTATTCAACGTGTCTTTCGACCGCGATGGGCCATTGTCTGGAGATGGGTGGAAAGCACACCGAGAGGAAGCATTTCACCTTGATGATGGCCTGCGCCGAAATCTGTCGAACATCGGCGCATTTCATGTTGCTCGGCTCCGAGCATCACAAGCACGTCTGCCGTGAATGCGCCGAGATCTGCGGCCAGTGCGCGAATGACTGCGAACGCCTCGGCGATATGGAAGAATGCGTGGACGCCTGCCGCCAATGTGCCGAAAGCTGCAACATGATGGCCGCATAGGCACAAAACCAAATGCGGGGCGCGATTACAGCGCCCCGCTTCTCATCGTCGAGCCGACGGCAGCCTGCCTAGACGGTGGCGGGAGGCTGGTCGCGAAAGGAAGGCGTAGGCAGAGGCGAAACGAGCCGAAAGTTGCGCCACCGGACGTAAACAGCGACCATCGTCACGAGCGCCCCGCCCGCCGCCAGATAAATCCGGACGGGCTCCAGATAAGTCAACAGCGCGCTGGCGCCGAACAGGAAGAGCAGAAGCTTGTTGCAGATTGGGCAAGCGATGCCGATGTAGTTGGCGATGCCGCCAAGGCTGGCGAGTTTCAGAGCACATGCCGGAACCGGAATCGTGACATAGATCCCGAGCAAAAGCGCCTGCAACGCAAGCAGCCCCACTTCGAAGCCGCTTGTCGGCGTCATGCGTATGAAGAAGGGGTTTGCCCACAACGCCGCAACGGTTCCGAGCATGGCGAAAGAACCAATCGCAACCAACGCGCCCTTGATGTATGAGGTGAATGCCACTTTCGCCTCCGTGTTTCTTCCAATTCGAATGGTTTCTTCCATCTTTTTCACTCCGTTACGGTTTTACTGGGGCAGCCACAGCTTCTACGGTGGGTTGGTTGGCGACTGGGAGAACCGGTCGAAAGCGTTCGGAACCCCACGCTGCGATCCGCACCATGGTTGGAAACGGATCGGTTGGCCGTTCCCCGTAAGGTGCGATCGGGAGAAGCGGCAAAACCCGCTTCATGATGTCCCCTGTCACCGGAACCGCGTTCCAGCCCGACGTTTTGAATCCGCTGGTTTCCGGCAGTGCCTGGGGCTCATCGAGAATTGTCAGGAATAGATAGCGGGGTTGGTCCGCAGGAACTATGCCCATAAAGGCCGTCAGCACCCGGTCTCCAGAATAGCGCCCGTTGACCACCTTGTTAGAAGTGCCCGTCTTGCCTCCAATGAAATACTCCGGAAAGTCGGCTTTTTTTGCCGAACCGACTTCGGCGTTCAGCCGCATGAGGAACCGCAGCGCCTGCCCTGTTTCTGATGTCACCACGTCCGTGGCTAAAATTCGCGACTCCAAGGGGGTTCCCTTGATGAAAGTTGGCCGGATAAGGCTCCCGCCGTTAACAAGCGACGCGACCGCCATCGTCGCTTGTAGCGGTGTCACAGCCATACCGTGGCCAAAAGCGATCGTGGCGGTGCTCAGTTCGCTCCAGTTCGGAGGAATAAGCGGCTCTGCATTCTCGGGCAGTTCGGTGGTTAGGCGATCGAACTGACCCAGCCTTTTTAGGAAGGTTTTGTGGTTTTCGACGCCTACACCCATGGCCATCCGGGCCATCGCAATGTTCGATGAATAGATGAATGCCTCGGGAACAGTCAGCGGCCTTCCCTGGCCGCGGTAGTCGTTGATCGTAAACCGGCCAAATCGCAAAGGTCGACTGGCGTCAAGGACGGAATGGATGTTGAACACGCCCGAATCCAGCGCCATAGCGGTGGTCATCGCTTTAAAGGTAGACCCCATTTCGTATGTACCGACACTGATGCGATTGATGCGGTCTGGTTTGAGTGCATCAGCGGGAATGTTGGGGTCAAAATCGGGAAGCGACACGAGCGCAATCACTTCCCCATTGGTGACATCCAATACCAGCCCTGCCCCAGCGATGGCGCTGAAGCGGGCGACAGCTTTCCTCAACTCGTCGCTCAACGCATATTGGACCCTCAAATCCAGGCTGAGAACAACCGGCTCGAGATCCCGTCGATTGAAATTCAAGCCGGCCAATCTGAGATCCTGCAATCCTTGTTCGTCGATCCAGCGTTCGATGCCAGCAATCCCGGCATTGTCTATGTTGACTGATCCCAAAACATGCGCAGCGGCAGGCCCATTGGGATAAAGGCGACGCGTTTCATCCCGAACTCCAACCCCTGGAATCCCTAGGCCCCAGAGCCGGTCCTTTTCAGCGAGCGTTACGCTTCGTTTGATCCAGGTGAAGCCACTGTCGCTGCCTAGGCGTTTGTGAAGGTCCATCATATCGAGGTCCGGAAAAACGCTCATCAGGCCCTCAGCCGCCTCGTCGACATCGATAATTCGGCGCGGCTCGGCGTAGACCGAAAAACTCGCGGTATCCATCGCGAGGATCACGTTGTTCCGATCGACTATGTCCGGCCGTGCAACAGACGGCGGTACGGCCGCGTAGGCTCGATCGGGCCGATCCATGTTTCCAAACATTACCAGGCGCACGCCTATCGCAGCGAAGAAGAAGGCAAACATCGCCATTACGGCATAGATTCGAGCCCTGTATTTGGCAGGCCGATGGCGAGCGTCCGATGCATTTTTCATGAAACTAGCCTTTGACCGGATTTTCACGCGCACGCAGTTCATCGGTCCAGGCGTTGAAGGCGCGGTTGAAGGCCAATGTCCGTTTGCGTTCGGGCCATTTGAACCCGAAATAGGCGTAGAGATCGGTCCCTGCCTTGATATCTCCTTGGCGAACAACGACCTTTGCACGCGGGGTAATGGCCGGTGTCGGTTCAACGCCGTTCCAGTTTGCAAGAACCGGAAAGCCCGCTTTTCCCAGGGCCAGATCCCAAGTCGCATCGACCAGGATCCATTTCCCGTCGACATTGACCTCCACGGTATCGTGGAAGCCGCGTGTTTCGGCCAGGGGTTGCAGCACCGATTGCGGTATTGGCAAGTCGGCCCAGTCAAAGGGAACCCGGATCGGCCGAGCGTCGACCTTCCACGATCGGATTAGCTGAAGCAAGGCTGCCGATTTGTGGCGGCAATCCCCGCGATCGATCGCGAACAGACTGTCCGGATTGCCGGTCCACGCGGTCAGCTTGTACGGGACCTCTTGCACTATTTTGAATGCGGCGATCCGCCGATCTCGGGCGGTCAGGCCGACCTGCAGCTGTTCGGCAATCCACTTGCAAGAGGGCGTTTCGCCGTTGGCGCGCTGCGCTTGCAACTCGCGTTGAATGTCCGCGATGCGAGCGTCGAGTGCTTGAGATGTCTGCGCCACTGCGCGGCCTGGCGCGAGAGTCGTTGCGCCAGCGCCGATCAAAAACATGCGTCGGTTCATCGAAAAACCTCCAGCATTTGCGGAAAGCCCAATTCTCCTGCGTCCCGCTGATTTGCAGGATGAGGATCCAGTTCAGCAAGCATGGCAGAGCTTTCCCCAGGCCGTAGCAATTCCGCACGGGGCAAGTGTATTTTGACGTTGCCAGTTGGCGGTTTTGTCCTCCATGCAATCGGCTGCTTTTCGAATGCGACAATGATGCCGTTCATGCCACCGGCGTTGCACCATTTGCGCATTGCCAGCCCGTTGGCGCGCGCGCACTCCGAAACCAATCCCGCAAATTCCGGTCGAAGGTTGAATACGAGCAGCCCGCCATTTCGCAGCAGGGCCGAAGCTGCCACGAGGAACGATTTTACGTCTGTTTCGAAATAGGCTGCTGCTTGTGAGTAAAGAATGTCGACCGTCCCGGCCTGAAGGCCGTGGGTGTCCAGAATGGAAAGGCCGGCAGCTGTGACATAGGGATGCTCGACGATGCCCGCGGGCAGCTCGGCATGCCACTGCGTCAAGTTGGTGAAGTGGAAAAATACGTTTTGACCGAGACCATTTTCAAAATGTCTGGCGAGGCTCGCGATGTCGCGAGGCTTTGACGGTGGAGGGCTTCTCAATCCCGCCCAGCCGCCGCCAACTTCCAGATATTGCAAGGCTCCGTCTGTCCGCAGTCGGCGATCCGCTTCGTGGAGAAGGTCGACGCCGACCTCCTCGGCAAGCCGGAAGGACCCGCCGCTGGACGTCCACGCTCCGTCATGGAGAAATGAAACAAAGGTCTCGCGGATCGACCCCGTCTCTCGATATACGGCGTCGAGATATTTAATCGGATTTCGCCGTGAGGGAATCGGCACGTTGGGACGCAGGCGGCGGGCCTGAAGATCCCGTTTTACGCCCATCCTTATCGACCGCCATGCGGCCTCGTCCGGCTCGTATCCGATAGTTTGAAAGTTGCCTAGAATAGATTTGCGCGCGCGCGCAGCTGCGATAAACATCCTGAAAATTCCGCTCTAGCTTGATCGGTCGATCGCATTGCGATCGACGGGCGAACACCGAGCGGATGGAGACAGACGCAGTCCTGCGTCAGCAAAGATACGCTCAGTGCATCAGCACGAAGCGACTCTTGGAGGGCGATCTAGGGATATCTGGACAGCGCGAGCGCCGTCCTGACTGGGGGAAAAGGCCGGACGACTGATGGTTCCGACAAAGTTAACAGCAAACTGATGGATCATTTCGGCATGATGATCGTGATGCAGAGCGCTGTGCGACACGGTCCCGACGTCTTTGGAGCCTTGGTCGTGAACATGAGTGATCGCTGCAACGAGAATGTCGGCGGACTCAGCCCTTGGCGGATGCGCGGCAAACGCCGACAGCAGCATCGCGAACGCGATGGCTATCGAAATGAGGCGACGAGCCTGCCATCTTGAACCGGTGGTCCACATAATTCCAGTTCGCATCACAGCGTTGATTTTTGGTTAAAGGCGGGGAGCGTCTGTCGAATCACAGACGCTTGCAAGCGGGAGATTAGTCCTAGGGCGGGCAAAGTGTCCATACGATGTCCGTTTGGGCGGCGAAGGGAGATGCGGGTCTTCAGCCGTGTCATGCCGGCTGCGGCTGCGGCACGGCTTGGCGATCGCCATCGCCCAGATGCCGGCCAGCACCATCGGCGACGACAGGATCATGCCCATGGTCAGCCAGTTGGTGCCGAGGAGGTAGCCGAGCTGCTGGTCGGGCTCGCGGAAGATCTCGACGAAGATGCGCGACAGGCCATAGCCGCAGATGAAGGCGCCGCCGACGAAGCGCGGCGTCTTCAGCTTGAGGCGCGAATGGGTGAGGATGCGCAGCACGACAAACAGCACCAAGCCTTCGAGCAGCGCCTCGTAGAGCTGGCTCGGATGACGGGCAAACGGCCCGCCATTCGGGAATTCGAATGCCCACGGCACGTCGGTCGGCCGGCCCCAGAGCTCGGAGTTGATGAAGTTGGCGACGCGCACCAGGCCAAGGCCGACCGGCACCCCGGCCGCCACGACATCGAACAGCGACCAGGTGCGGATGCCGCGCTTGATGGAAAACAGCGTCATGGCGAGGATGACGCCAAGCAGGCCGCCATGGAACGACATGCCGCCTTGCCAGACCGCGAAAATGTCGAGCGGGTGGGCGATGTAGCGCGGCAGTTCGTAGAACAAGACGTAGCCGGTGCGGCCGCCGAGCACGAAGCCGATGGCCGCCCAGACGATGAAATCGTCGAGGTCCTCCGGCTTCATCGGCAGGATGCCGTCGGGCCACAGTTTCGGGTTGGCGGCGAGCCGCTTGGCGTACCACCAGGCAAACAGGATGCCGACGATATAGCCGACGCCGTACCAGTGCACCGCCAGCGGCCCGATCTGGATGAGGATCGGGTTGATGTTGGGAAACGGCAGGGAGGCCAGCGGCAGCAGGAAATAGTCGTTCATGGGAGCTCTCGGTTGCGATCGCGTTTGACAATCTGCGGAGTCGACCTAAGTCATTGCAGTATCGACCGATTGCGCCGTCTGTAGGAAAGTTGCTGATTGCCACTAGGCACGGCCGATTGCCTCTTAACTGTCATTGAGAGGTCTCTGACCTCAAGAACGGCACGATCGCTTGTTCGACGGCCTCGGGGAACTCTTCATGGATCGACAGCTTGCCACGCGGAAGCCGCGCGACCTGTACGTTCGGCAACTCCGCCAGCGCTTCCATTTCAGCGCGCGACTTCGGCGGCGTCTTATCCCCGTCGACCATGAGGATCGGAACCTTCGTTTGCCGGGCGAGGTCAGGAAATTCCGTGTGGCTGGTCACGCGGTCGAGGCCGCCAGTGACGAAGCGGACGGATGCGTGACTTGCTCCGGCAACTCGCGCGATGGCGAGTTTCGCGCGCAGGCGATCGCCGGATAGCCAGAGAGGATTGTCGTAGACGTGCTCACGCGCCATCTTGGAACGACGAAGCGGCTGACATTGAGCCTATACAGGAGCGAGCCGATCCCTTCATAGTCAAGGACGTCACGGACACGGGCAAACCAGGGACGATATCCGCGCATCATCGTCGGGAATGGCCCTCGCCATGTCGGCGCGATCAGCACGAGGCGATCGATGGCGTTTGGTCGATATGCCGCGTGAAAGAGGGCATAAGTTGCGGCATGGCCTGCGGCGACGACCGCGTGCGGCGGGGGCACTATCTCGCTCAGGAACCAGTTCAGGAAAGCTGAGAGGATTTCCGGTGTCCAATCGGCTCTCGGGCGCGGCAGGACGCCGAATCCTGGCCAGTCGACCGTGACGACGCGGAAGCCCGGCGCAAGCCTGTCGAAAAGGGGGCGAATTTCCGCGCGCGTCGAGATCGAGCTCAGCGCGGGCAAGAGTACAACGGTTGATCCGCGGCCGGCCTCGTCCATGCCGAGCGCGACCTCCAGTTCTTCACACTTGCACCGTATTGTCCGCAACATCGCCATGTCACTCCTTGTCGCGATTGCCCCGACGAGCCCAAAGCTTGGCCTCGCGTCGAGTTTGTTCGGCCAGAATCTGATGCCGCTTGTGGTCGGTGAACTTCCGCCATTGGCGGATTTCAGCCGTGGTGCGGAAGCAACCGACACAGAGGTCAGCCTTGCGGTCGAACTTGCAGATATCGAGACATGGTGATGCCAGGGACACGGTTAAACCTTCGCGAGTTCGGGTATGAGTTCGGGTGTCGCCGTGACAGTCTTCTCCGGCGTCGGCAGCAACCGGGCCGAGTTGAGGATGAACACCAGCTCCGAGACGACATGGATGGCTGCCGCCAACAGCGGGTTGAGAAAGCCGAAGGCGGCAAGCGCGATGCCGAGCGCATCGACGCCGATGGTGCCGGCGAAGTTCTGCCAAATGATACCCCGCGTCCGCCTGGCAACTACGAGTGTCTCGACGAAGCGCGCAAGGTCGTTGCCGAGCAACACCACGTCTGCGCTCTCCTGCGCCACGTCGGTGCCGGAGCCCATCGCGACGCCGACGCTGGCTTCGGCAAGCGCCGGCGCGTCGTTCACGCCATCACCGACCATGGCAACGACGCGCTTTTGCGCCACCAGCGCCTGGATGCGCTTGAGCTTGTCCTCCGGCAGCAGTTCCGCCTCGATCTCCTTGATGCCCAGCGCCCCGCCAACGGCGGCTGCGACACGGCGTGCGTCCCCCGTGAGCAGGACCGTTCTGATGCCCATCCGGTGCAACGCTTCGATGGCGCGCTTGGCTTCGGGGCGGACAGTGTCAGCAACGGCAAGCGAACCAAGCAGGCGTCCGTCGCGGGCGACAAAAACCTCGGAACCCGCCGCAACGTCCTGACCGGACGCGGGCACGCCGATCCCATTTTCCGCCATCCAGGCCCGATTGCCGACCAGGACGGTGCTCTCAACAATACTGGTCGCGATGCCGCGGCCCGGCGTATAGGCGAAACTTGTCGGCTCGACTATTTTACGCCCTTGGATGCGGGCGTAGGCGACGATCGCTTTTCCGAGCGGATGCTCGGAGCGAAGCTCTGCCGACGCGGCGGCGTCGAGAAGTTCATCATCGGTCGTGCCGGGTGCAGGCACAACCTGCTGCACCTCCGGGCGGCCGAAGGTCAGCGTGCCAGTCTTGTCCAGCACGACCGTATCGACCTTGCCCAAGGTCTCGAGGTGCACGCCACCCTTGACGATGGCGCCCAGGCGCGCGGATCGGCCGATGCCCCCGAGAATGGCAAGCGGCGTGCCTGCGGCAATGCCGCAGGCGCCGGCGACGATGATGACCGAGATCGTCGAATAGATGTCGCGCGTGATCAGGAATGTCAGGACGGCAGCGCCGAGCGCGAAATAGACGAGATAACCGGCCAGCCGATCGGCGAGACGCTGGACCGGAGCGCGGGATTTCTCGGCCCGCTCGACCGCCTCGATGATCTTGCCGTAGCTGGTGTCGCGGCCGATCCGTTCCGCAGTGACTTCCAATGCGCCGGACTGGTTGATGGAGCCGGCGAAGACCTGAGTGCCGGCCGTTTTCTCGACTGGCATGGATTCGCCAGTGATGCGGGATTCGTCGACGAAGGAATGGCCGGAGAGAACCGCGCCATCGACCGGGATTCTTTCGCCGGGCGCGACCAGGATGGCATCGCCAAGGGAAAGCTCCTCCGCCGCGATGGACCGGATTGAGCCGGATCGCCGGACAGAGACCTCGCGCGGCAGGAATTCGAGCAGGTCGCGAATCGCTTTTCGGCCCCGACCGACGGTCAATCCCTCCAACACCTCTGCCACGAGAACGAACAAGGTGATGACCAGCGCAGTGAAGAACTCGCCGATTGCGGCGGCCGCAGCAATGGCGATCGTCATCGACAGCTCCATGGTCATGCGGCGCTCGACTACGTTCTCGAAGGCTTCCTTGAGGATCGGCCAGCCGCCGATCAATAGGCCGACGACGCCGATGACGCTTCCCGCCGGGAACGGCTCCCGGACGCCGAACCACACCGCGGCCGCCGCGATCGCTACAACGGCGATACGCACGGCTTCCGCCCATTCAAACGGATGGTCATTATCATGCCCGTGTTCATGATCTTCGTGGTCATGCTCATGGTGATTATGGTCGTTGTGACGAGGCGCGACGGTTGGGGCGATGCTGCGAGCTTCCGCACTGTCGACCAGCGTCTGGCGATGGGTGGTATCCTGGGTAGCCATGACGGCGAACTCCGTTGTTACTTGAGGTAGGCGCGCACGACGTCGATGAGTTCTGCGGCGCCTTCGTTGCGTTCTTCCTGGGCCAGGTCGCCGTCGGCGACGTGCAGCAGGATGTGATCCTCGACCACTTCCGCCATCAGGCCGTTGATGGCGCCGCGAACGCCGGCGATCAGTTGGAGAACGTCGGCGCAGCCCTTTTCGTCCTGGAGCGCCCGCTCGACGGCATCCATCTGGCCGCGGATGCGGCGCACGCGGTTGATGAGCTTCGTTTTCTCGCGGGTCGTATGCGACATGCAGCGCTCCTTTTCCCACAAATAGTATCCCCCCCTATATTATTCAAGCTTGAACTTGTAACGTCCGCAACGTTGGGGTCGTACGACGAACTCATCCTGCGGCTCCCGGCCGGCGAGCTTTCAAATTACTTGATAGCTGTTCAAGCATATACGGGCTTTGGCTGCGGCGAACGTCCAGTTTTCGGCAGAGCATGAGCACAGTGACCAACCACACGCTCATGAGGGCACTGACGGTCGCTCCGGCGGGGTCTTTTCTGGTAGCTTCGCCTGATGTTCCAAACCCTCGTTGAATTCCAGCGCACGATCTATCTGACCCTCGGCGAGCAGATCAAACTTTTGTCTGCTGGAGGCGGCTGGCTGGCCTTCATGGCTTTTCTGCCCATGGGCATTCTGTTCGGTGCGGCGCATGCCTTGACACCCGGCCATAGCAAAGCCGTGCTGGCCACTTTATCTGGCAGGGTCGGACAACAGCGTCCGGCGAGGCCTTGCTGTGTCGCTGACGCTATCCTTCACGCATGTGACGATTGCCGTGCTGATTGCAGCTCTCTCGCTGCCGCTGGTCTCGATTGCCTTAGGTAGCGTTGGTCGTGCGCCGCTTTTGGAAGATGTCAGTCGCGGCCTGCTCGGCCTGATCGGTGTCTGGATGATCTGGCGCGCCTTCCGCCATGGTCATCATCACCACAAGCATGAAGGCGAGGCCGTCGGTGTCATGGCGGGCTTGATCCCCTGCCCGCTCACGCTTTTTGTGATGACCTTCGCGATTTCCAGGGGCGTTCCGGTCGCTGGCATCCTATTTGCAATCACCATGATGGCGGGGGTGGCGTTGACACTATCTTGCGTCGCGGTTCTGTCGATCCTGTTTCGCGAGCGTCTGGTGCATTTTTTCGACAGCCGGCCACGCCTGTTCGACATCATTTCCCGAACCATCGAAGGTGCCGCCGGGGTGGTGCTCGCGAGCGTGGCGCTTTGGCAGATCACGTCGAGATGAGCGGTGCCTGAGAAAATGCGCGTTGGGCGGACGAAGCCAGTGGCGCGAAGACGAAACTGGCCGCTCTCACACGTAGATCGCCACATCCAGTTCCCTGTCAGAGCACCATCGGGGGGCGCCATCGCTCAGCCCAAGCTGGAATTATGGTCTAATGTGACGCAGGAAACATTTCAGCCGTCAGGCCGGCAATCCTGTAGCTCAGCAATCCGAACCATTCATGCGCAGCGAGATCGGTCTCGGCCAATCCGACGCTGATCGAACTGGTCGGGCGTTTGAGATCCGCTGCTCCTCGCGTTCGATAGTCGACCGGATAAGGGGTTGCATCAAATCCAGCGGCGCGAAAGCATCCGACCGCCCTGGGCATGTGACTGGCTGACGTGACCAGAAGCCAGAGTTCGCCTGGCTTCGGTTGGACCGAGGTGGCACTTTCGGTGCCGTTCTCGCAGGTATTTCGGGATCGTTCCTCCATGTCGATACGCTGCGGCGAGACGCCTAGCGAGATGAGGATATCGCGGGCGACTTGGGATTCAGTCAATGTGCCGGCTCCGCCGATATGACCCGATCCTCCGGACAGAAAGATTCGCGCATCCGGATACCGCCTGCTGAGATCGACGGTTGCGGTCAGCCGTTCTCCTGCCTCATTGATCGCCAAGGTGTAACGGTCGCTGCTGATATGCGTATCGACGGCGCCGCCAAGGAGGATAATGCCGGTGACAGGCTTGTCGAGAGTGGGTTGAGGGAAGCGATCCTCGAGCACCATCAGCGCCGCTGGCCCAAGTGGGCTCCAACCAAAGATGGTCAACGCCAGAATGGACGCTACGATGCATGCCCGTCCCAAGCGGGATTTTCCAAGGAGCATGGCCAGAATGCCGGCCAGGCCGAGAAGCGCGACAAGATTGGAAGGGAGCAGGAAAAACTCGATGAGCTTGGAGATGACGAAAAACATCAGACCCTCGCGCACGCATCTGATAACCGGCGGGCCTCACCGGTGAGCGAGAAGCCTCGCCTACGCTGGCATTTCGGCATTCGTCTGTTGCACTGGCTGACCGTAGCTGCGCTCGCAACGCAAATCGCCATTGCCTTCGGACCCATGAACGAGCCCGGCATGGCGACGATGAACTGGCTTCCGCTCCACATGTCGATCGGCGCGACGATCCTTGCCATCATTGTGCTTAGACTTTGCTGGCGCATCTTTACCCAGCCTCCTGTCAGGCAACCCTCACGCTCGGTGCGGTTTGCGACTGCTTTCTTCCACATGTTTCTCTACGTCATGATTCTTGCCGTCCTGCTAACGGGATGGCTCGGCTACCGGCCTATGCCTTTCATGCCTCCCGCACGACTTTTCGGATACTTGCATTTGCCTTTGGCGCCCTCGGTCGGCGGGCTGTCGGCACGAGCTTTCGCTTTCGTCCATGCAAAACTGGTCTGGATATTGCTTGGATTTGTCGGCGTTCACATCCTTGGTGCGCTGGTGCATTTCCTGATGCTTCGCGATGGTGTCATGCGCACCATGTTCTTTGGGCGGTCGGACATCGCTTCGCGGCAAGAGCAAGCGCTGCTTGCGGTCGGCGATGAAGCCGGCTGCTCACGCGAGCGCCCATAATCCTCCCGCAATGATCACAGCGTACCGGGCCGCTTTGCCCAATGCGACGAGAGCAACGAACACGCCGAGATTCACGCGTGCCGCGCCTGCCGCAATGGTGAAGGCATCTCCGACAACCGGCAGCCAGGCGAACAGCAGCGTCCATTCGCCAAAGCGTCGGAACGTCCGGCTTGCCTGCTCATAGCGCTCAGGAGTTACGCGGAACCAGCGCCTGGTCCGGAGCGAGTCGATGCCTCGCCCCAGGATCCAGTTCACCACCGAGCCGAGCGTGTTGCCGATCGTGGCAACCGTAAAGAGTAGCGCCGGCTCGCCACGGCCCGAGACGATCAGGCCCGCGAGCACCACCTCCGATGAGACCGGCAGAACCGTTGCGGCTAGGAACGCGCTGATGAACAGACCGCCGTAGATTGCCAATACTGCCACGTCGAACGCCGGCCTATGCCTGCACGTCGACAATGCCCATCATGCCAAGTTGCTCGTGCTCGAGGATGTGGCAGTGGTACATGCGTGGCCCAGGCCGGTCCTGGCGCAACAGGAGCCGCACAGTCTCGCCGCGCGCGACGTTGACGGTGTCCTTCCAGGCCAGGTAGGCCGGCTTCGAGACCTTGCCGTCGCGTTCGTGCTCGACCACCTGGAACTGCGTCCCATGCACATGGAATGGATGGTCCATGTCGGCCTTGTTGATGATCTCCCAAAGCTCGACGTCGCCTGCCTTGGCGACGATATCGACGCGGTTCATATCGAAGGCGGCGCCATTGATCAGGAATCCCATCTCCATGCCGTTGGCATTCATGGCCATGGTCTCGGTGAAGACGAAGCGCCGGCTGACGGCGGGGGCGCTGAGTCGCGCTATCGGCCGAAGCTTGTCCGGTAGCGGCGGGAGCGCCTCTGCAGGCGTCTGCGAAACATTGACCGTAAGCAGTGTCAGGCCTGCATCGGCAGGCCGGCCCGCGCCCATCCAGCCGCGATCGTAATCGAGCGTGTACAGCGTAGCTGGGCCGGGCTTGTCAAAAGACACAATCAGTTCAACGCGTTCCGCAGGACTGAGAAGGATCTCGTCGGCTGCGATCGGTGCTTCCAACAGGCCGCCATCCGTTCCGATAACTGTCATTGACGCTTCAAACGACAGTCGAAGGAAACGGGCGTTGGTGGCGTTGTAGAGCCGGAAGCGCCGCTTCGTGCCAAAGGGAACCGTTAGCGAAGGATTTTTCTGACCGTTGACCAGCACATGATCGCCGACGCGCCCGTTCATCAGGTCGACCATCGTGTTGTCCGGCATGGTGCCGTCGGCAGCAAGGCGAAGGTCGGTGAACACCAGCACCGTGTCGCCATAGCCGGCCGGAATGGGATCGATTTTCGGCTTGACCACAAACGCCCCGGCAAGGCCGCGATAGACTTGCTCTGCCGTCTTGCCGTGCGGATGCGGGTGATACCAGTAGGAGCCGGCGCTGCCTTCCGGTAGGTCGAAGCTGTAGGTACGGTCGGCGCCGGTGGCGACAGGGTCCATCGGATTGCCGTCCTGGTCAGCCGGAACGGGCATGCCGTGCCAATGGATGGTGCTTGTCTCTTCAGGAATTCGGTTGGCGAATGTGATCTCAACGCGGTCGCCCTCGGTCGCTTCGATCAATGGCCCTGGACTCACACCGTTGTAGCCAAGGATCGGCGTGTCGAACCCTTCCGCGAAACGCGCCGTGGCCGGCTCGGCGGTCAGCTTCGCCCTGAATAGGCCGGGCGTGCCGGCTTCGTTGGCAAGCAGGCGCAGTTCGCGCAGCGCCTCCCCTTCGGGCAGCATGCTTGCGCCTTGCGGCGCTGCGCCCATGTCGTGACCGCCCATATCCATTCCGGGCATGTCATCCATCTTCATTTGAGCGATGGCGCGCGGGCTCGCAAAAACCGTCACAAGACCTGCCGTCAGAAAAGCGCGTCGATGCATCTGTTATCTCCTAAGTCAAAGACTGGCGCGCGTCGGCACGCGGTATGATCAGAAAGCCTGCCGTTGCCTGGCGATCTCGCCGCCTAGCTTCGGGCGCTTGGACGACTTGGCTGGTCCGGCCTCTTGACCGCTGGAAAGCTCCTCGATGATCGGGCAATGCGGGCGACCATCACCCTGGCAATGTTCTGCAAGATGACGCAGCGTTTTGGACATGTCGCGGAGTTCTCGCATTTTCCGCTCGAGTTCGGCGACATGTTCCATGGCGATCCGCTTGACATCGGCGCTCGCCCGCGAGCGGTCGCTCCAGAGAGCGAGCAGGTCGGTCATCTGGTCGACCGAAAAGCCAAGATCTCGCGCCCGGCGAATGAAGCGCAGCGCATGGACCTCGTCGTCCGAATAGACCCGGTAGCCAGCGTCGGTTCGGGCAACGTTCGCGATCAGCCCGATCGACTCATAGTAGCGGATCATCTTGGCCGAGACGCCCGATTCCGCGGCAGCTTCACCTATGTTCATAATTGCATCCCTGCAGGTTGGCAGTCCCGGCGAAATCAGATCCGGAACTTAGGGCAAAAGGGATCGGCATCAAATCTGTCATACGACTTGAACGGAGAATTGATCGGCCTGTGTCCTGACGTCGATCGGTGCCCGGAAACGCCTGAGGCGCAAGGCATTGGTCAAAACGAAGACGCTGGACAGTGCCATCGCGCCAGCCGCCAGCATCGGCGACAGGAGCGTGCCGCTCAGCGGATAAAGCACGCCAGCGGCTACTGGGATGAGCGCGATGTTGTAGGCAAAGGCCCAGAACAGGTTCTGGCCGATGTTGCGGATCGTTGCCTTGGAGAGCGCGATCGCGTTGGCCACACCGCGGAGATCGCCCGACATCAGAACGACGTCGGCACTTTCGATGGCGATATCCGTGCCGGTGCCGATCGCTATACCAACATCCGCCGCAGCAAGCGCCGGGGCATCGTTAATGCCGTCGCCTACGAAGGCGACGCGAGCGCCGTGCTCGCCAAGCCGCCTGACGGCCTCGACCTTGCCGTCGGGCAATACCTCGGCGACAATTTCGTCGATACCGATACGCCGCCCGATCGCCTCAGCAGTACGGCGGTTATCACCGGTCACCATGGCAACCCGAAGACCAAGCGCATGCAACGCCTCTATTGCCATTGGCGTCGATGCTTTGATCGGATCGGCAACGGCGATGATCGCGGCAACCTTGCCGTCGATGGCAGCATAAAGCGGAGTCTTGCCTTCGTCGGCAAGGCGCACTGAGGCTGAAGTGAAGGTTGAAATGTCCAGGTCGAGCCGGGTCATCAGACGATCGGCACCAATCTGGATCTTGCGTCCTTCGACGACAGCACTCACCCCAAAACCAGGAAAGGCCTCGAAGTTCTTGATATCCGTTGGCACGAGGCCGCGCCGTTCGGCCGCCCGCACAATCGCCTCGGCGACGGGATGCTCCGAGCGAACCTCCACCGAGCCAACGAGCCGGAGCACATCGGCTTCGACAAAACCGTCCGCCACCACGAAATCGGTCAGTTCGGGCCGGCCTTCGGTGAGCGTTCCAGTCTTGTCGAGAGCGATGACCGTAGCATCACGCAGTGTCTGCAGCGCCTCGCCCTTGCGGAAGAGCACGCCCAGTTCGGCCGCCCGCCCCGTACCGACCATGATCGAGGTCGGCGTGGCGAGGCCCATAGCGCACGGGCAGGCGATGATCAGCACGGCAACAGCGTTGACCAGCGCGAAGGACAACGCAGGCTCCGGTCCTAGCACAAGCCAGGCCCCGAAGGTGAGCAAGGCGGCCGCGATAACAGCCGGCACGAACCACGCAGTCACCTTATCGACGAGCGCCTGGATCGGCAGCTTCGAGCCTTGGGCCGATTCAACCATGCGGATGATCTGGGCGAGCAACGTCGCCGAGCCGACCTTTGTGGCGCGGAACGAGAAACTGCCGGTCTTGTTAATGGTGCCTCCGACGACCTCCGCGCCCACGCCCTTGGCGACAGGTAGCGGTTCGCCAGTCATCATGGACTCGTCGACGAAGGATGATCCTTCGACGATCACACCGTCGACCGCGATCTTTTCGCCCGGGCGGACCACCACCACGTCACCGACCCGTATCTCGGCGAGCGGCACCTCGACGGTAACGCCGTCCTTGACGACGCGCGCAGTCTTGGGCTGCAGCCCGACGAGTTTCTTGATTGCCTCGCTGGTCCGCCCCTTGGCCCGTGCCTCGAGAAAGCGGCCGAGCAGGATCAGCGTCACGATCACGGCCGCTGCTTCATAATAGACGTTGGCAGTGCCTTCCGGCAGGACACCAGGGAGGAAGGTCGCGACAAGCGAGTATGCCCAGGCGGCACCCGACCCAAGCGCCACCAGCGCGTTCATGTCCGGCGCGCCCCTAAGAAGCGCCGGCATTCCTTTCCTGAAGAACCGCAGGCCGGGGCCAAACAGGACAATCGTAGTCAGCACGGATTGCAGCCGCCAGTTCCAGTCGCCGAGCGTCATCATTACCCAGTGATGGAATGCGGGCACGAGATGGGACCCCATTTCGAGCATGAAAACCGGCAGCGTCAAAAGGGCAGCCAGCGCAAGCAGACGGCCGAGGACGCGAATCTCCGCCTCGCGCCCGTCGCGGTCGCGGTCCTTGTCTGCGCCCGGCAAGATCTGGCGCGCCTCGTAGCCGACTGCCGCCACCGCTCTTTCAAGCGCCGCGGGCTCGATAGTGCCCGCGACGATCCGGACGGTGGCACGCTCGGTTGCCAGATTGACGCTGGCATCGGTCACGCCCGGCACAGCCTTCAGCGCCTTTTCGATGCGCGCGACGCAGGAAGCGCAAGTCATTCCTTCGAGGGCGAGCTCAATCGAGTCCGCGCGCGTCTCATAGCCAGCGGCCGAGACTGCCGCGATAACGGGAGCAATGTTCGGCTTGCCGGCAAAAGTCACCTCGGCACGTTCGGTCACCAGATTGACCGATGTCCCAACAACACCCGGCGCGGCGGCGATTGCCTTTTCGACGCGCCGCACACACGAGGCGCACGTCATGCCCTCGATGCCGATCTGAATTGCGGAACCAGGAACCGAAACGGGTCCAGCTGACGTGTTCGGCGTTACGGCGTTCATGGGTTTGCAACTCCATTCTGGGTGGTTGCTACTCCATATAAAGGTTCCCACGATAGGAAGGTCAAGGGGATAAATTTCAATCAGCACTCCAACGCAACCGCGACGATTACATCGACGAAAAAATAGGCCCTTGACCTTCCAACGATGGGAAGCCCCATAACGTCTTCATCAGCAACAAAAGGAGAGCTGCTATGTTGAAATTGAAAGTTCCGGATATGAGCTGCGGCCATTGTGCCAGCACGATCGAAAAAGCCGTAAAAAGTGTCGATCCTGCAGCTAAGGTCATAGTCGACCTCGGCGCATCGACGGTCGCCGTGGAAACCAAGGCGAACGACGCCGCTATCCGCGACGTCATCAAGTCTGCCGGCTACGACAACGAGAAATTGGCGGCCTGAAGATACACGCGCGGTCGGCGCGGATAATAAACGCGCCGGCCACGTTCATTGTACCAAGGCTTGGTACGTTGGGCCGTCTGATAGAATGCGCGAGAAACCAAGGGCGGATCCTCATGCTCATCCAACCGATTGATTATTTTCTCGTTGCCTGGTTCGCGATTGCGGCCGCCTCGACGCTCTATGTCGGCTTCGATCAGTACCGCAACAACCCCGAACCGGTCGTGATGAAATGGGGTTTCATCCTCGTCACTCTCTATATGGGTCCGCTTGGACTGCTGCTTTATGTGCTTGCCGACAAGGAACCCCGCCCGGGCGAGCACGAGGACTTCACCAAGCCTCTGTGGAAGCAGGGCGTCGGATCGACCATCCACTGCGTTGCCGGAGATGCGACGGGCATCATCCTCGCTGCCGTGATCACGGCAGCACTTGGTCTACCGATGTGGCTCGATCTCATCGTCGAATATCTCGCCGGCTTCGCCTTCGGCCTGTTCATATTCCAGTCGCTGTTCATGAAATCGATGATGGGCGGCACCTATTGGGAAAATGTCCGCAAAAGCTTCCTGCCAGAGTTCATCTCCATGAATTTCATGATGGCCGGCATGGCCCCGGTGATGAGTTTTCTGATGATGGGCCGCGACATGCGCGCGATGGAACCCACAGAGCTCTTGTTCTGGGGCGTGATGTCGATCGGCGTCATTGCCGGCTTTGCGCTCGCCTACCCTGCCAATGTCTGGCTGGTCGCACGCGAGCTGAAGCATGGGCTGATGACGGTGCGCCCGCAAGCCGCCGAACCCGGTCAGGAGACAAAGCACGCGCATGGCGGGGCATCCGACATGGCGGAAGAAGGCCATGCCGGACATACCGGGAAGACCGCGCCTGCGAAAGCACCGACGAAAGCGAAAGCACCGTCACAGGCGAAGGCATCGGCTTCCCATGCAGCACAGGCTGAGCCCGCCAAGGGGCAACATGCGGGGATGGAAATGCATCAGGCTGGCAATCACGCCCAGCAAGGTCATGACATGGCTTCCCACGCGGGCAAAAAGAGCGGTGGCCATCAAATGGAGACGGACGCCACGACGCCGCAGATCACCGCCCTCGGCGTGGTGTCCCTGATCGCGCTCGCGATCGGTATGATGGCGCCGGCGAACTGGTTGAACCTGACCCTGTCGGCCCGCGATGTCGGCGGGGCGATCATGCCACCCGGCATGATCATGGACCGCGACACGCCTGCCGCAGCAATGCGCGACATGGCGGCGGTCGATCCCAGGCTGGTGAGCTTCAAGGCTGATCCTGCGGCGCAAGGAGGCACGGTCCTCGAACCGCGAATCGAGAACGGCGTGAAGGTATTCGATCTCGAGGCTTCGGTTATCCGCTGGTCGATTCTGCCCGGAGTGACAGTCGAGGCCTTTGCCTACAACAAGCAGGTTCCCGGTCCTACGCTGCGCGTTACCCAAGGGGATCGGGTTCGCATCAACGTCACCAACCGACTACCCGAAAGCACTACCGTGCACTGGCATGGCCTCGACGTGCCCAATGCGATGGATGGACCGGCCCACGTGACGCAGAGGCCGATCGAACCCGGTGAAACTTTCTCCTACGAATATACCGTTGAACAGTCCGGCACCTATTTCTATCACACCCATGATCATGTCGACCGTCAGCAGGCGCTTGGCCTCTATGGCGCTCTGATCATCGACCCGAAGAATCCGGCCGACGCAATCACCGCCGACCTGGAATACACCGTTCAACTCCAGGAATGGCTGAAACGGGAAGGACTGACCTTTCCGTCCATGCCGATGGACGGCGGCTTCCCTAATTTCTTCACCATCAACGGCAAGTCTTACCCGGCGACGGACACGATCAAAATGAAGGTGGGTCAGTTGCTCAAGATCCGTTTCGTGGGATCAAACACCACTGCCAGCCATCCAATGCATATTCACGGTGGCCCGTTCGAGGTCGCCGCCATCGACGGCGCGACGCTGCCCCAGAGCGCACGGTATACGGCTGACACCGTCAATGTCGGGCCTGGGCAAAGGTTCGATGTCCTGTGGCGGGCGCTTCGGCCTGGCAAGTGGCTGCTGCATTGCCACATCCCGCATCACACGACGAACAACAATGTCGAGGAGAAGGGCGGCGGCGGGCTAACGATGATCATCGATGTTAACTAGCGTCGGCCGAGGTTTTTGATCGATGCCCCCAGTCTCTGGTGTTTCTTCCGACGCAGCCGAGCTGCTCGATTGTCTGATTGTTGGAGGAGGACCGGCCGGTTTGACAGCGGCGATATACCTTGCTCGGTTTCACCTCTCCGTCCTGGTGGCAGATAGTGGTGAGAGCCGGGCTGATCTGATCCCCCTCACCCGTAACTTTTCCGGCTTTCCCGATGGGATCGCAGGGTCCGAGCTACGCGCGCGCATGCGGGAACAGGGAGAACGCTACGGTGTACGCCATTGGCCTCGAAAGGTCGTTTCCTTGAAAGGAGGGCCGGGCTTGTTTGTGGCCCACACAATGGAAGGGATGTTTCAAGCGCGCACCGTGTTGATGGCAACGGGCGTCTTCAACCGGAGACCGAGCATGCCTGCCAATGTCCACGATGAGGCTCTGTCGCGTGGCTTATTGCGTTATTGTCCAATTTGCGATGGCTATGAGGTGACCGATAGCGCGGTCGCGGTGATAGGAACCGGCGAACACGGAACCAACGAAGCGGAGTTTCTGCGCAGTTACACCGCCAATGTGACGTTGATCGCACCGACGGGCGATCATGAGCTCGACGCAGCGCAAAGATCGCGGCTCGATAACGGCGCCATTCAAGCAGTTGACGGCCCGTGTCTCGGTTTTGAACTGTTGCAGGATGGCATCGCGATCGCGACACCGACTGGCCGCCGCTTGTTCGCGACGGTCTATGCGGCGTTAGGGTCCGATGTCCGATCGGAACTTGCGGCTGCGATCGACGCCGAAGTATCGCGTGACGGATGTCTTATCGTCGACAAACACCAGAGAACCTCGGTAGCCGGTCTATATGCGGCGGGCGACGTGGTGCGCGGGCTTGATCAGCTCTCCTATGCAATGGGACAAGGCGGTGTCGCCGCCGTTGCAATCCGCAACGACCTGGCTCGCTCGACCCCGTTGCGGCGGTAGCCTGGCGGGATTCGCGAGACGACTTCCGATGGGTGCACCACGTGCTGTGTTGCCCGTCTACAAAGGTCCCATAGGGCCATCCTGCTGATGTTCTTCATCATGATCGCCGTGCCTGCGGAAAGCGTTGCCAGCACGCTCCCTGCCTGAGAGATGGTGACCGGCAAAATACCTGATCTTTATTATCCCAAGAACAAGCAATATCCCCATCACTACATACCAGATCGGGTTCGCCGCTGAGACTCCACCAAGGCCGTTGCGAAATATCGAGACGGCTGCGCCCGCGTGCAAGATGACCAGCGCGGTCGCAGCCAGCGCCGTTGCTACCATCGGAATGATCCGCCTGCGCCCATGAACGGCGACGTGGCCAATCTCATTTGGGCCGATCTTGTTGAGATCGAATCCGGTGAATTCCTCGGCCTGTATGCTGGCCTCGCTCACGCCTGAGCCGCCGAGCATCGTCTTCATGGCGCTGACCATCTCCGGCAGCCCGGAAATGTAATAGACCGGAAGCAGCGGATCATCGACGTGCCTTGCAAGCATGAAATGGTCTATACGCCCGGTTTCGCCCGTCCAAGAACGCTGCGAGCCTGCCATTTCGGTCATCGTCGCAACCAGCTTGAAAGACGGGTTTCGCGCCGCCAGCTCTTGCAGGTCCGCCAGATAGGCAGCGTCCTCCGGCCGCCGGTTCGAGTAGAACAGCAACAGCCTGTGCGGCAGCTCTCGCTCGATTGCGTCCTTGATCATCGAGAAGGCCGGAACGATGCCAATGCCTCCGGCGAGAAAAACTGCCGGCCGCGAGGGATCCTCATGCAGCGCAAACGCCCCGTGCGGAACATCCAGCAGCACCTGGATGAGAGCCTTGTCCCCGATTTGTAGGCGGCCCAGAACCCGCTTGAATGCGGTGTCACGCATTCTCATGACGATAACCAGGTCGGCGTCCTCCGGCGTACTGGCGAGTGAGAAAAACCGGCTGTTGCCCTCGCGGTCCATTTCGGAAGGATCGATGAGCGTCATCCGCACATGCTGTCCTGCCTTGAACCGAAAACCGTCCGGTCTCTCGAAGACGAAAGCCCAGCTGTCCTCCGCGATCTGCGTCTTGCCCCTCAACTCCACTTCAAATGAGGCCGGCTTCATCGAAGCGCCTGAGCGGCCATGCATGCGACGATAGCGATCGTGATCCATGAGGGGTCTTCCTTTGCGTCGCGATAACACACCGTGTGTGCCGAGGGCTCGGCGGCCTTCGTCACATCATCCTCGATCGGTCGGTTGTTGTGGACGGGCCCCCACTCACAGTGGTGTTGCACAATTGGACAAGGTGTACGTTAATGGGCATCCAGTCCAAAATCCTTTTGCCGGACAAATCGATACGAACGTCTAGTACCGGGCAGTCTGTTCGATTTGAGCGTGAATGGTGATGCATATGACAAAGCCATCGATCGACCGCCGCGTCGCCCGCACCAGGGCCACGCTACACCAAACCCTGATGTCCCTGATCCTGAAACAGGGCTACGAAGCGATCACCATCCGGGATATCTGCGACGCGGCCAACGTCGGTAGATCGACCTTCTACGCTCATTATACGAGCAAGGAGGATCTGATGCGAAGCGGCATCGAGAACTTGCGCCAGGTGCTCCTTGACCGGCAGCGGGACGCTTTGGCAACTCCAGGAGATCGTAGCCATCGAAGCCTGGGGTTCAGCCTGACATTGTTCGAGCACGCCCGCGACCATATCGACCTTCACCGGGGGCTCGTCGGCGGCGGCACGGTTGCCCTTGGCATCATCCGCCAAATACTGTCCGATGTGGTCCGCGATGAAATTGCCGCAACCGGCGACAAGAAATCATCGGACGCCATTCCGCGCGAACTCGTCGTCCAGTATGTCGTTGGCGCCTACATGGCAGTGTTGACCTGGTGGCTCGACCGCGGCGCGAAGCCGCCGCCCACCGAGGTGGATCGGATGTTTAGGCGCCTGGCGACCGATGGAGTCCTGCCTCACCTTGCTGAAGGCGGCTCGCCTTAGTCGACAAGGTCAGGTGCTGTCGGACAGTCGGCGGAACTGGTGTTTCCCTTGCAGATGCCCTTGCGTCGAGTCTGACGAGATTGGCGATAGTCGCTAAAGGCTATCCGTGTATCCGATCGTCGGCCCGTACAATCTCGTCGTCAGCGTTTTGTACAAGCGTAGGGATAGTTGTCCCGCCTGTTGGCGCCCAACCCGACCGTCCTAGCCGGAAGCTTTTGCTCGTCGCTCTGACGAATCTCACCTCGTCGAGGTCCCATGCCCGACACTCCAGATGGATCTCTGGCCGCTCGATGCGAATGAGATTGAAAGAATTTGCCTCTTGGCGGCGGCGTAAGGAAATCGCTGTGCCAGCTTGGATCAGCAAGGCGGAGTAGCCCTCAATATTGTATCGGACCGCACTCGAACCCATGCGGTTCAGATGCAGATGTCCCGACAGGATCACATCGACGCGGCTTTGTGAAAATACTCCCATCGCCATCCTCGCCCGCCCGACGATACCGTCATCGTCATTCGCACTGGCCCCTTCGAAGGGATGGTGTGTCACCACGATCCGTGTTGTCTCATCCGGCTGATCGGCAAAACTTCGTCTCACCCACGTGAGCTGCTCGCTGTTGATACGGCCTCCCTTGATCGTTAACGACCGAGCGGTGTTTATCCCAGCGATGGCCAACTCCGGATCGGCATAGAACGGGTCGGTATCTGCCGTGATATAGCGTTTGTAACGCGACAGCGGCGTGAGGGCGCGCGCGAACAGGTTGTAGAGCGGGACATCATGGTTGCCCGGCACGACGAGCTGCGGGCATGGCAACGTGTCGAGAAAAGCACGTGCCTGCGCGAATTCTTCCTTGCGCGCGCGCTGCGTCATGTCTCCCGAGACGACAACAATGTCAGGATCGGATGCTCGAACCTCGGCAGCGAGTGCATCGGAAACGATCTGGTCGATCCTGCCAAAATGCAGATCGGAAAGATGGGCAATCGTCTTCATCAATCCGATACCTCACCAGCATCATGCGTTTCGAGGGGTGGCCTTCGTCAAGACGGGTGCGAGAACCCGCAGTGCACCAGGCCGTATCCGATAATGCACAGGAGTTGTCGCCTCGACGGTTTCACCGTCCATCGCAATTCGAATGTGTCGTCGGCGCGCCCTGATCTTAAGATTTTGCACCCGGAATAGTTCCACATCGTTGACTGGGTCGATCAAACCGAAGGCGATCTTGAAGGGTAGTAGGGCAAGTCCCCACCAGGACTGTCGCTTCACGACATAGACACACAGTTCCCCGGAGGTAAGGCTGCTGCGGTGGCCGAGATTGCTCAAATCGTAGAGATTGTTGCCAACGAACACGCAGAGGGTCCGCTGTTCTCGCCCCTTGTCGTCGATTGAGATTCTGACCCTCTTCCACGATGAAGCCTTGAGCGTGCGGACAAGCGCCGGACCGAGCGCGGCAAGTTTTCCGACTCCCAGCCGCTTCTGCTCGGCGGTCCGTTCGGCGACGAGAAACGGATAGATGCCGATGGATGAGTTGTTGAGGAAGACCCGGCCGTTCACCTCAGCAACATCGATTTTCTGCACGTGGCCCGCCGCGATGACGTCCATGGCCGCTTCCAGATCGTTCGGCAAACCGAGATCCCTGGCGAAATGATTGAGGGTGCCTAGCGGCAGGACGCCAAGCACGACATCTGTTCCCGCGACAACCGACGCTATGGAACCGAGGGTGCCATCGCCGCCGCCGACCACGAGCGTCCGCGACTTCTTGCCACGCGACTTCGAGACTGCGAACTTACGCGCCATCTCGGCGATCTCGCGGCCCTTCGCAAGGCGCACCTCGGTCTCGATCCCTCGCGCTTGGAATCCATTGCGAAGGCGGTTTTCCATGTCACCGCTGTCGGCGCCCTTGATCGAGCCAGCCCCTGCATTGAGGAGAACCAAAACTGTCATATGTGTGCCACTTGCTAAGGAGTGAAACTGGTATCTTCTGCCCGTCTCATGCACCTGATAATTGCGAGGCGTCACCTCCAGGAGTCCTCTGGGTTATCGGCTGGCAGACCCTTCCGGCAAAGCTCCCATTCCTGGATTGGCGGGAATACTTCCTTCACGGGCCAGCAGGACCTGACCATCCCAAACGGGGGTTGACCTATGATCGGCCCGGGTCACCAAGCGGCCGGCGCCGAGAGACGCAGCAAGAAGGTCGCGGGGCCCGTTCGCGTCGGGCTGCGCCTGTGCCAGCGTGAAGAGCGGGAAGCGATTGCCCAGCCTCTCGTCGACAACGGACCCGATCCAGAGTTCCGTCAGATGGCCGTTCCGCAGGTCAATGTCGGTTGCCCACATGCGAAGCACGAAGCGCGAACTGGTCCCGTCCGACTCGGCGCGCGGATGGACCAGCGTGAGACTCGGCAAGCGCCCGCGCTCGATATAGGGCGACGTTGGAAGGTCTATCGGACCGGGGTGCGGCGTGAACCAAACGAGAGCGCCGGCCAACGTCCACGGAGCTGGCGAGCGCCAGCCTTTTTGCGCCAAATCTGCTTCGAGGCGTTCCAGGCCGCCTGCCCATTGGAATGTCAACGGTTCCTCGGCCTCGCCCGCGAGATCGATCCGCTGCACAGGCGATTGCTGCCAATCGCGCGCCCACCAAGCCGCCGCGAGGATCGACGGTGCCTCGTATTGGACTGCGTAGCGCTCCATGTCCGCAGCGTGACGGCGATAGACATTGGCACCGCCTGCGACGACCAGGCCTGCGCACGCCACGATCAGGAGACCTCCGGCGCCCTTTTCGGTCGGTTGATGATGCAAGTAGGCAATGCAGAGCAGGGCCAGCCATGCCGTAGCGAACGCCAGTCCGCCCGCCACGTCGGAAAACCAATGGGCACCGAGATAGAGCCGGGAGAAGGCGATCAGGGCCACCAAGACGGCCGCCGCAAGCGCAACCGGGAGACCCCAAGCTGGCCGAACGCGCCGTGCGATCAGGAAAGCCAGAAAACCGTACAGCACGGCGTTTTCTGTACTGTGGCCGCTTGGAAAGGAAAAATCGCTCCAACCGGAATAGAGGTTCTCGGTGGGACGGGCGCGATGGAGGGCCACCTTGATGCCCGTGTTGATGGCTGAGGCGCCGCCGATGGCTGCCACCCAGTAAGCGGCGGTGCGCCAGGCGCGCTTCCAGGCCAGCCAAAGGAACACGAGGACGGCAATCGCAATCACGACAGCCGTGTCACCAAGTTCCGTGAAGCTGACCATCAAGGAATCGCCCAACGGCGTTCGGAGATCCTGAAGGATTTGATAGACTGCGGCATCGGTGCGCACCAGCGGATCGCCGCTGACGACATCCTCGAGGATGCCGAAGAAGGTCCAGGCGGCGGTGACGAGCAGCAGTGCCAGCGCCGCGAGTATTTTCGTTTCCTTCTGGGCCGGATCGAGCAAGGAGCGGATTTGACGGCTCGTCCAGGTATCGCGAGCATCTGCCCAGCGTCTAAGGCGCTCCAGATAGACCAGAAGGATGGGAATGCCCCTGCGTACCATGTGACGCACAACCCAAACGATGACCCACAGGATAATAATCAGCGCGACAAGGAGCACCGCGAGCCGACCCGCGGCAGCGCCGGCAAAGCTGAAATACGCGCCGACGAACACGCCAGGCAAGATGTGCGAAGGCGCCCAGACGAATGCCGAGAGGATGTTGGCGTAGTAGAACCGACGGGCCGGCATTCGCAACATGCCTGCCAAGAGCGGGATGAAAGCGCGGACGCCCGGCGTGAAGCGCGCCATAAAGACGCTCTTGCCGCCGTGCCGTTCGAAGAATGCCTCGCTGCGCGCGATGAGTTCGCGATAACGGTTCAACGGCCACCGCAGGAGGATTTCACGGTGGTAGCGATGGCCAAGCCAGAAGGACAGCCCGTCGCCGACGATCGCGCCCAGAAAGGCTGCGATCAACATCGGCCAGAGCATTAGCACGCCGCTCGGGACAAGAGCCGCAAGGCCGACGATGATGGCCGTTCCAGGAACGATGGCGCCGATGACCGGAACGGACTCCGACAGAGCCAGAAGAAAGATCGCCGCATACGCCAGATGCGGGTGCGAAGCGATGTAGTCCGTGAGCGCCAAGAAAAAAGACATTATCGTCCCTCGTTTTGGCCGATGATCCGCAACACCCGGCGGAGGCTTTTTACGTGGGAGGGGCTCATTGGGAATTCGCTCCTCTGACCAGGCCCGGCGGGTTTGCGAAATCTTCGCGAATGAGTTGCTCGGAGCCCGGAATGAATTTCCCGTCATGGCCGTAGCGAAGCGCCACGACGGCGTCGAAGACGTTGTCGGGCCAGTACCCATCCGGCAGGACTGCGTGCGGGTCGCCACCCAGCGCCTCTATGATCTGCGGCAACGTGCCGTGATGCCAGGCAATGAGCACAGACTTTCGGTGGTTTTCGGTCATCAGTGCGTGAACGAGGCCCGCGATGTTCTTGTTGTCGAATCTCAAGTCCAGCGGAATCCCGAGTGCCCGGCTTAACGGCTCCAAGGTCAGGCGTTCGCGCGCGCTATTTTTGGAATCTGCGGTCGCTATCAGCGTATCAGGGCGAAACACGGCGCCGTTCAGTGTCAGATGCTGAAAATATCCGACATACGCCTGCGCGCGTGCCTCCCCCGCGGGAGACAGCCCTGTCCCGCTATCGGGCTTTTCGGCATGACGTATGATCAGCACCGTCGCATCCGCGAGGCCCGCCGTTTTAGCTTCGAGAGCAGCGCTGGTGGAAACCGGGATCACGAGCGACAGGACAAGCACGACGTAGGCAACGGCACGCAAGCGGGTGCAATTGAGCCGGTTCGGTGAAAAGGATTCGTGCGCCATTTTTGAGCCCTCTCGATTTTCGAGCTGCGGCACCTGCCCCGACATCAAGGATTTCGTCGACGCTCATTTAGAGAAGTCCGGTCACCCATCGATCGATCCGGGTGCCCTCCCGATAAGCTATCCGGACCAGCCCGGCGGCGATAAGCGCGGTCGCGATCCCGCCCAGGATGTCCCCGACATAGTGGGTGCCGACATAGACACGGGAAATCACAAGGAGCAGGGCGGCAGCGAAGAACCACAGCGCCTTGCGGACACGGGCGTTGAACACATAGCTGAAGACAATGGCAAAGCTGGCGGTGGCGTGGTCCGATGGAAACGACGGATCGGCGCTGCGCGCTATCAGGAGGTGTGAAACACCTGCGTCATAAGGGCGTACGCGATGGACTAGGAGCAGAACGATCTGGTTGAGAGTCAGTCCAAGCAGGAACGACAGGCCGCAGGCGACCGCAACGTGCCTCTCGGTACGACCGCCGCCACCCCACCACCAGGACGCCACCACGGCCAAGATCAACAGGGGCACGCCTGCCTGCGTGACGGCGACCATGAACACATCGATCAGGTTGTTGTGCCCTGAAAGGTTGTTGATCCAGCCCGTAACCTGCGCATCCAGTTTTTCCATTCCATCACCATTCCATTTCGAAAAGAAATCGCGAGACGGCCTGCTGTCATGACGCCTTCCGCTTACCCAACCTCGCTCGGACAGGGAGCAGGCCCGCCAAGGTCAGCAAAGTGAAGACAGCGCCAGCGAGGAAAGTGCCTTGCGGCCCTGTCATGTCCCAAAGCGCGCCAGCGACGACACTGGCGACGAGCAGTGCCAACCCGGTGACGAGGTTGAACACGCCAAAGGCGGTTCCGCGCAATTCCACCGGAGCCGCGTCGGCGATCAACGTCGCCAGCAATCCTTGGGTGAAGCCCATGTGCAGCCCCCAGAGGACCACTCCGATCACAAGTCCGATTGTCCCCGGCGCAAAAGCGAGCACCAGATCGGCTGCGACGAGCAAAAACAGGCCAACGATCAGGATTGTCAGGCGGTTCACGCGATCGGACAGCACGCCGATAGGATAGGCCGACAGAGAATAGGCGAGGCTCATGATCACCAGGACAATAGGGGCTAGCACCAGGGGCAGGCCGATCGATTGCGCGCGCAAAATGAGGAAGGCTTCGCTGAAGCGGGCAAGCGTGAACACTGCCGCGATCGCCACAACCCACCAATAGGTCGCCCCCAGACGGCGTAGTTCGTCGCGATGCAGCGGCATACGGACACGGCGCTGCTCCTTCGGGCGCTCCGGTTCTTTCACGGCGACGAGGATCAGACCAAAGGACAGGAATGCCGGAATAACGGCAATCCAGAACACCGCCTGAAAATGATTGGCCGTGAGCCACATCAGGCCGATGGCGAGGAGCGGACCGATGAAAGCGCCGACGGTGTCAAGCGACTGGCGCAGGCCAAAACTTGCGCCGCGCAGATGCGGCGGGGCGATGTCGGCGACAAGCGCATCGCGTGGCGCGCCGCGAATGCCCTTGCCGACACGATCGATGAAACGCGCTGCGATGAGCCATTCGATCGAATGCGCCAATGGGAAAATGGGCCTTGTGAGGGCCGCCAGGCCATAACCGAACGCGGCGAGGAATTTGCGCTTGCCGAGCCAGTCGCTGATAGCGCCGGAGAAGACCTTGGTGATCGAGGCGGTTGCTTCGGCAATGCCCTCGATGATTCCGACGGTCAGAGCCGAGGTTCCGAGCACCGTCACCATGTAGATGGGCAACAGCGCGTGGATCATCTCCGACGAGATGTCCATCAGCATCGAGACGAAGCCGAGGACCCAAATGCCGGTGGGAATCCCTTGCCGGGCTCCGGAGCGATCCACTGTCTCGGCTGTCATCGCCCCACCGTCATGCTAGCCGCTCACCTCACCGATTTTCATCATGAGCGTCGAAGACCCGCTGAGCGTAGCTGTCGAGCAAAGCCTCGCAGGCTCGCAGCCGTTCGGCTGCTTCATCCGCAAGTGTCGCACCGTAGAAATCGAGTTTTTTGATCTTCTCCAGCCAGCCTTGGAGCTTCTTCAGATCGGTGTCTTCCTCTTCGAGTTCGGCATAGGTGAACTTGTCGATAGAGATCTCCTTGGCGATCTCGACCTCGAAACCAGCGCACCGACCGAGAAACTCGCGGTACTGGTCGTCGCGATCCGCCTTGAAGCGGGCGACCACCTTGTCCTCTTGAGCGCGATCAAGGGCGACCGTTTCCAGGATGACGGATTCGCCGCCCATCTTGGAAACGTCGTTCTCCAGCATTTTCAGCCGGCGCACGTGATCGTCGGTCTTCGGCAAAAGGCAGACGCCGTTCTGCAGGTAGATCGCGCCCATCCCCTTCAGCCGCCGCCACAGCGCAACGCGCTTCGTCGCGGGCTCCGGAGGTACCTTGTACGTCAGAAGAAGCCATGTCGGGACAACCATGGCTTCAGCCTAATGCAACGACCGTAACAATTCAACGGAAACCGATAGCATTCGCGCTACTTTTTTCGGCTGGTTCCCCCAGCAGTCTGACGATCGGAGCCAGATTGTCCGGCAAGACGAAAGCACTGCCAAATCTGAGATGATCGCGCGAATGTTGCTCAATGCGGTTGTTGAGATAGGAGGCTCGGGCGGATCCCGATCGGCTTCAGCAGCCTTCCGATCGATCCCGTTTGCTGTATCGCATAGCAAGGGACCTCGCGCTTTTGCCTGTGGGGCAAGCTATCCCAATCCCGTAAGCACTGATATGTTCAATTAAATCAGTGGCGTGGACGCGCAGAGGGAGGCCCCATGTCAACTTCTGATTTCAATTTGAGCGACGTTTCAGCTCAGGATATCGTCGAGACCGTTCGCGACGGGCTTCTGGTTCTTGACGCCGAACTAACCGTCGTTTCGGCCAATAACGCCTTTTATTCGATGTTCGCGACTGCGGCCGAGACGACCATTGGCCGCCGCCTCTACGATCTGGGCAATGGCCAGTGGGACATCCCGGCGTTGCGCGTGTTGCTGGAGGAGATCCTTCCGCGGAAAACCACCGTTGAGGCTTACGAGGTCGAGCACGTCTTCCCGGATGTGGGTCCGAAGACGATGCTTCTTAACGCCCGTAAGGTTCACCGTCCCGGGATCAGCTTCGATTTCTTTCTCCTGACGATCGACGACGTGACGGAACTGCGGAATGAACAACGCAAGGCGACGATCAATCTGCGCCTGGGCCAGACCATCGCAGATACGGTGCGGGATCCTCTTGTCATTCTGGATTCCGACATGCGGATAGTCACCGCCAGCCGGAACTTCGTTCTTATGTTCGGGGACAGCGCGGAAGATGTTGTTGGCAAGCGTCTCGAAGACCTCAAGCAGGGTCAGTGGGATGTCGCGGCGCTGCACGCCTTGCTCGACCACGTCGTGCCTGACGATCGGCCATTCGACGACTTCCTGCTCGAGGACGAATTTCCGCTGCTCGGACATCGCATCTTCAAGCTGTACGCACGCAAGATACAGGTTCCAGGCAACCTGGGCACGCAGCTTCTCCTCGTCTTCGAGGATGCTACCAAGGAAACGCTGTTTGATCGTCACCGGAATGTTCTGGCCGCCGAGTTGGCACATCGGATCAAAAACAGCTTGCAGGTCATCTCGTCCTTTGTGAGCTACGAGCTCCGGCGGGCGGCCGACCCGTGCGTGGAAGGCTATCGCGCCATGCAGGCACGCATCAGCGCGGTCGCGGAACTCTACGACGTGATCGCCAAATCGAGTGCCTTCGGGCCAGTCGAGATCGAGGCCTACCTGGAGGGCATCGCGTCGAGCATCCTCCTCAAGCCTTCTTGGCGCGAATTCCGGCATCGAGATCGCTGTCGATGCGGAACCGCTCACGATCGTGGCCGATCATGCTGTTCCGCTCGGCCTGATGGTCAACGAGCTTGCGACCAATGCGATCAAATACGCGTTTCCAAAAGGCACGGGCCGCATCACGCTGGGCTTCCAGCGGCGTGATGGCGAGGTCACCCTTACCGTCGAGGACAACGGCGTCGGCATGAATCCGGCCGGCGGCGAATCGGGCATGGGATCGCGGTTCATAGCCGCTTTCGCCCAGCAGCTCGGAGGAACACTTGCCAAGGCGTCGGCCGGGACCGGGACAACCTTCATCGTCCGGCTGCCGCTGACCGTTCTTGCCGGAAATGAAAGTTCTGCCGCATCGTAACGTTTCCAGGCCTTCTTTCAAAATCCAAGACAACAACTGTCAGCCCAAAATCCTTCTGACTCCTGTTTGGCCACTCGTAAAGATCAGGCAGCGGATGGGGTCGAATCCTTGCCGTTTGCCAATCTTGAGCCGACCTTTGCTGCAACAGCCCACCGGGCGCAAAACATTAAGTTCCAATTCGACCTTCATCGGGCTGGCCGCGCGGCGCCGTGGCTCTTGGTATCATTCGCCAGATACCTCCGATGTGGGTCCACGGTGACGCCGTGCCGCGTGAAGTCTCGACAAACGGACAAGGCCGCACGCGGCCACGAAAGGCGGGCTCGTCGTGACTAAATGCCGAGCATCTTCTTGGCTTCGTTGAGCGCAGCCTCTGATCCTGCATGATCGCCGGCCGCATGCAATTTCTCGCCTTGGGCACGCAGTTCTTTGACCTTGGTCATATCGGCCTCCGCGAGGGTCGCGGACGGCAACGCCGCGTCGATCGCGGCCATGATGGTCGGGGATGAATTCGCAAAGGCGGCCGCTGGGATGACCGACAAGAAAAGCGCAAGTGAAATTG